>MAAU01000010.1 GCA_002162825.1 Gammaproteobacteria bacterium 54_18_T64 | reverse complement strand
GTTTGCCCGGGCGATAGCATCGAACAGCTCAGCAATATAATCGTGGGGTTCAATTTGTGTGGTGTAGGGGTTGAGGCGCAGGCCGAGTCCGGTGATAAATTGTTCGGCATTGGCCTGCCAGTCAATGTCGGGGTAGGCACTGAGGTGGGCGTTGTAGTTGCCGACGGCGCCGTTGACCTTGCCGAGAATCTCCACGGCGCGGATTTGTTCGATTTGGCGACGCAGGCGGGCGACCACATTGGCGAACTCTTTGCCCATCGTTGTGGGCGAGGCTGTTTGCCCATGGGTGCGCGACAGCATGGCATTGTCGGCAAAGTCGTGGGAGAGCTTGGCCAGCGTGGTGCAAATGCTTTCCAGGGCCGGTAGCAGCACTTCATCGCGCCCGGTTTTTAACATCAGGGCGTGAGAGAGGTTGTTGATGTCTTCCGAGGTGCAGGCGAAATGGACAAATTCGCTGGCGGCATTGAGTTCTGCATTGTCGGCAAAGTAATCTTTCAGGAAGTATTCGACCGCTTTCACATCGTGATTGGTGGTGCTTTCAATGGTCTTTACCGCCGCCGCGTGGCTCTCGTCAAAGTTGGCGAGTAGTTGCTCGAGAAAGTCATTGGTGGCCGCAGAAAAGGGCGGTACTTCACTAATGGCGGGGTGCTCGGCTAATTGCTGAAGCCAGCGCACTTCCACCTGAACACGGTACTTAATTAAGCCGAATTCGCTAAAAATAGCGCGTAGGGCGCTGGTTTTTGTGCCGTAGCGACCATCGATGGGAGAGACGGCAGAGAGTGCAGAGAGTGCAGAGAGATCCATAATATTGTCCAAATGCAAGTCAAAATTAAATCGATAAAAATAAAATTGGGAATTGTCGAAGGTATCCTCTCTTGATGAGAGCACCCCAAATAGCAGTACGGCCTTGCGATAAAGCAGAGCTGTACCTGTGTTCGTGCGGGCCTTGTCACAAGGGCGGCATTTTACCGGATTTTACTCAGCTCGGGGGTGTTTACCGAGCTTCTTGTTGCAGGGCTTCGAGGTGACGCAGTAGGTGGCCGCGAAATACGAAAAAATGCCAGCGCCGGCCACCCAATTGTTGCCAGAGTATGGCGGCACGAATGGCGGCAAATAGCAGGCAGCGCACGCGGTTGGCAACGGCGGTTTGCTGCAGATGGTTGGCCTCGCCACTGACCTGAATGCGAAAGCGCTGGGTGCTGACGGTGTTTTGGTAGACGTCGGCAATATTGGCGATAACATTTTCGTGGCTCAGGGTGAAATGCTCAGCCTGGGCCTTGGCGCGTTCAATACCCTTGCCAATTTGTTCGAGCATGGTGGGGTTTTTACCGACCTTGCGTTGTAGGTGCATGACGCCAATTACGTAGCGTAAGGTATCGGGGTAGCGGTTTTTATGCTTGTCGCGAAACAGTTGTTGAATGGTATCGATACCGAGTTCTAGGTTGCTGGCGGCATTGTGCTCACCGTAGTCGAAAATGGCCTCGGTCGAGGCCGGGTTTTGCTCCATTAAACTATGGACTTCAATACTGAGCTGCTGAATGGGGATGCTACCGGTGCGCGCCAGCTTGTCCACCAATTGACAGGCCTGAAATACCCCGGCCAGGGCAATGGCCTGGTCACGTGTTGGTGTTTTGATCATTTCAGGGAACCTGTGAGCAGTTTTGGGCGAAGTGGATTGCTAATCAAAACACCCGGGTTTGAGGTGGAAAGCGCGTGAAATAGTGCGCTATTTCGAGGGTTTACAATGAATAATCTGGGTGTTTTGGAGGTAAGGTGGGAGTCCATAAATTGCTCAGAGGCTCCCTAATTCCAGCTACTTTCAATGACGCCACCACCAAGACAAATATCATCGTGATACATCACCAGCGATTGCCCGGGGGTCGCCGCTCGCTGTGGTTCGTCGAAGGTGACGGTGCAGCTATCGCCGGTCGCGTTGACGCTAATCTGACAGGCTTGATCACTCTGGCGGTAGCGAATTTTGGCCATGCAGGAAAACGTCGCCCCAGTGGGCCGGGGGTTGATCCAGTGCAGTTGACTGACCTTGAGTACAGAGGTGAATAGCAGGGGGTGGTTGTTGCCCTGGCCGACGATCAGAGTGTTGTTGGGCAGATCTTTGGCAACCACATACCAGGGCGCCTCGTCGGCCGTTTTAACACCACCAATGCCGAGGCCCTCGCGCTGACCGAGGGTGTAAAACATCAAACCCTGGTGCTCGCCGAGCTGGGTGCCCTCGGGCGTTTTCATCGGCCCCGGCTGGGCGGGAATGTACTGTTCGAGAAAATCCTTAAAGCGGCGCTCGCCGATAAAACAAATGCCGGTGCTGTCTTTTTTGTTGTGGGTAATAAGGTCGTGCTCTTCGGCCAGGCGTCTGACCTCGGGCTTTTCCAGCTCACCTACGGGGAAGAGGGTTTTTGCCAGGGCGCTTTCTTCCACGGCATGCAGAAAGTAGCTTTGGTCCTTGTTGTTGTCGAGGCCCTTGCGCAGTAGGGTGCGGCCATTTTCCAGGCCCTTGCGCACATAGTGGCCGGTGGCAATAAACTCGGCACCCATCAGTTCGGCGTATTCGAGAAAGACCTTAAACTTGATCTCTCGGTTGCAGAGGATGTCGGGATTGGGTGTGCGCCCGGCGCGGTATTCGTCGAGAAAATACTCAAAGACATTATCCCAGTACTCGGCGGCAAAATTGGCGCTGTGCAGGGGGATACCCAGGGTCGTACAGACCTTTTCGGCATCGCTCAGGTCTTGCATGGCGGTGCAGTATTCCGTGCCGTCGTCCTCGTCCCAGTTCTTCATAAACAGGCCCTCGACCTCGTAGCCCTGTTGTAATAGCAGCAGGGCGCTAACGGAGGAGTCGACACCGCCGGACATGCCGACGATGACTTTGTGGGCTTTATTGGCGGCAGGGTTTTGATTGTTAGGCATGGACTTAATGGCTGACCCAAGACGATAGGAGTAAGGGCGTCATTCTACCGATAATCCTTAATGATCTCTAATGGATAGCGCTTGTCGCTGCAATAGGCGTCGAGAGTTTTGATGACCAGGGGGCTGCGCATCTCGTCTTGTCGGGCGCGCAGTTCGGTTTCGCTGAGCCACAGAGCTTCGATAATATCGCCATCCAGTGTGGCTTGCCGGTCGTGTCCGAGGGCCTCGCAAAGAAAGGCGAAGCGGTAGTAGGTGACGCGATTGTGGGGCGAGGTATAAATACTGATGTCGAGCAGGTGGCGCGGCTCGACTCGCCAGCCGGTCTCTTCAAGGGTTTCCCGCCGCACCGCATCCAGCAAGCCTTCACCGGGCTCGACATGGCCCGCCGGTTGGTTGATAACGATGCGCTCACCGTCCCTTTCTTTAACCAATAAGAAACCTTTTTTGCCGGGTACCACAGCGGCGACGGTCAAATGAATTTGCTTGGGCATGGACTGCTCTCAGGGCTGGATATTAAGTAAGGTGTGAAAGGGCCCTATTGCGGGGCTTGATTTTAAGAGGGACGCTTTTTCCCCGCAGCCCTGGGCTTGTGCCTTTTTTGCGATGGTGGACGGGTCCGTTTAGAGCGGGCCTTGGCGGGGGGCGCGGCGACGCTGATTTGCCGGTGTTCCCCCGGTGCAAGGTCACCAACAGACCAATTGCCGATCTGACTGCGCACCAGTCGCAGCACGGGAAAACCAACATGGGCGCACATACGTCGCACCTGGCGATTACGACCCTCGCGAATCGTCAGTTCTAGCCACGCTGTGGGGATCTGTTTGCGCTCGCGAATGGGCGGTACTCGGGGCCAAATGCCGGGTTCGGGTACCCGGCGAGCACTGGCGGGAAGAGTGGGGCCGTCTTTGAGGGTCACTCCCTGGGATAGTGACGTAAGGGCCAGGTCGGTCGGCTCTCCCTCGACCTGGACGAGGTAGGTTTTTTCGAGCTTGAAGCGCGGATTGCTGATTTGTGCCTGCAGGGCACCGTCGTCGGTTAGCAGTAGTAGGCCCTCGGAATCGCGATCGAGTCGGCCCGCAGGGTAGACCTTGCCAATGTCGATATAGTCAGCCAGGCCGGGGTGCCCGTCGGCGGCGGTGAACTGACTGAGAACACCATAGGGTTTGTTAAACAGAAGTAATTTGGCCATGGCTCGGGTGGGCGAGTGTGTGAACCGCGCATTTTAATTGAGGGGGGAGGGTTTTGACAGTGAACAGGCTGAAGGGTTGCTAGCAAGGGCTCTGGCGCCGGAAAGGCAATGGCATGTGAAGACGCCCCGCTGTTTTTACAGCAGGGCGGTATCGGTCTTAGTTTTGTGAGTGGGTGGCCACGGGTGGCTCCCCGCTAGAGGCTTAGTGTTTAATGATTAAAGTTCTCGACCGCATTCACAGGGGCTTCATAGCCGCAGGGTGGGCGTTCATCATTATCTGCTATGGCAGCGCCATTAGAGCGAATATTGGCGGCGTGTACGCCCTTATTGCCCTGTATGAGATCAAAAATAACACTTTGCCCGGCCTTGAGGGTTTTATAACCCTCCATTTCTATCGCCGAGTAGTGGGCGAAAATATCGCCGCCACTCTCTTCGGAAAGTAGAAAGCCATAGCCCTTGGCATTGTTAAACCATTTCACCGTACCCTGTGGCATAGACGCCTCCTGAACTTATTTATTTTTATAGTTAGTTTTTTATACAATCGACTGCCCGGTACAGCCAGTCCTTGGCAGGGCAGATCAAGTGCTTTATCCGTCTATTTCTAAGCCCTAATTGTAAATATGTCAAGCCCCTTGCACAGACCCTGTGAGCTGAGACGATGCCTGGCCGACAAATGCGAACCACAATGATGAAAGTTAATGGCAAGCGGCGTATGCTGTCACCATGTATATAGCCCTGCCAACCATGACACAAAGTACTCACCCTCAAATGAATAGCACGCGTCTGCAAAGTGATGATGATTCTAGCGATGATCTGGGTAGTGGAACCACAGCAATTGCCGAGCCCGTTAAGCCGAAGTTAAAGAAACCCCCTATGTATAAGGTGTTTTTGCTGAACGACGACTACACGCCGATGGAATTTGTGGTGGAGGTACTGCAACTTTTTTTCTCTCACGACCAGGAGCTAGCGGTGCGAATTATGTTGAAGGTGCACACGGAAGGTAGGGGTGTTTGCGGTATCTTCTCGCGAGAGGTTGCTGAAACAAAGGCGGGTATGGTCAATGGCTATGCCAGGGAAAAGGAGCACCCTTTGCTCTGTGAAATCGAACCTTCCGAAGATAATGATGACGACGACCTGTAGCGGGAGTAGCCCATGCTGAGCCGAGATTTAGAAAGTACCTTGAACACGACCTTTCAGGGTGCCAATACCAAACGCCATGAATTTGTCACCGTTGAGCATCTCTTGCTGGCTCTGCTCGATAACGGGTCCGCAGTCGAGGCGCTCAATGCCTGTGGCGCTGACCTCGATGTCTTGCGCAACGATTTGAGCGAGTTTATCGAGTCCACCACGCCGCTATTACCCGAGGGCGATGAGCTCAGAGAAACACAGCCAACCCTGGGTTTTCAGCGCGTGATTCAGCGTGCTATTTTCCACGTGCAGTCCTCCGGGAAAAATGAAGTACAGGGCGAGAATGTGCTGGTGGCAATTTTCAGCGAGCAGGAAAGTCAGGCGGTTTATTTTCTGCGCCTACAGAATATTTCGCGTATTGATCTGGTCAATTTCATTTCCCACGGCATTGCTAAATATGCCAACCAACCTGAGCGTCAACACGAGGAAGACAGCCCGGCCGGTGCCGACGCGAGCGCTGGCGAAAGCGCTGCTCCGGAGGCCACTCTGCTAGAGCAATTTAGTAGCAACCTGAATCATCAGGCCGAGCAGGGCTATATTGATCCTCTGGTGGGTCGCAGTGCCGAGTTGGAGCGAGTCGGACAGATCCTGTTGCGCCGCCGCAAGAATAACGCTCTATTGGTGGGTGAGTCTGGTGTCGGTAAAACGGCGATTGCCGAGGGTCTCGCCAAGCTCATCGTTGAGGGTAAGGCGGCCGAACCTCTGGCAAACAGCGTGATCTATTCCCTCGACATGGGCGCTTTACTGGCTGGTACCAAGTACCGCGGTGACTTTGAAAAACGCTTTAAGGGTTTGCTCGCGGAGTTAAAAGAGCAAGAGCATGCGATTCTGTTTATCGATGAAATTCATACCATTATTGGCGCGGGTGCGGCCTCGGGTGGCGTCATGGACGCCTCCAACTTACTTAAGCCCCTACTGACCTCGGGCAAGTTGCGCTGTATTGGCTCCACGACCTACCAGGAATATCGGGGCATCTTCGATAAAGATAGAGCCCTGTCTCGACGCTTTCAGAAGGTGGATGTTCCCGAGCCCTCGGTGGCGGAGACTGTGGATATTCTCAAGGGACTGAAGTCCCGCTTTGAAGAGCACCACGGCCTGCGCTACACCCAGGGTGCATTGAAATCGGCGGCGGAGCTGTCAGCAAAATACATTAATGATCGCTTTTTACCCGATAAGGCCATCGATGTGCTCGATGAGGCAGGTGCCTACCAGCAACTACAGCCGGCCTCAAAGCGTAAAAAGACCATTGGCGTGGGGGATGTTGAAAATACCGTTGCCAAAATCGCGCGTATTCCCGCCAAAAGCGTGTCTTCCTCCGATAAAGAACAGTTACGCAACCTTGGCGATAAGCTTAAGCGCGTGGTCTTTGGTCAGGATGAGGCCATCGAGTCTCTCGATTCGGCCATCAAACTTGCCCGTGCCGGCCTGCGTGAGGCCAGCAAGCCGATAGGCTCCTTCCTGTTTGCCGGGCCAACGGGTGTGGGCAAAACCGAGGTTTCCCGCCAGTTGGCGTTGACCTTGGGTGTCGAACTGCAACGTTTTGATATGTCCGAGTATATGGAGCGTCACACGGTATCGCGGCTCATCGGTGCTCCACCTGGGTATGTCGGTTTTGATCAGGGCGGCCTGCTGACCGATGCTGTGAATCAGCACCCCCACTGTGTGGTCTTGCTCGATGAGATTGAAAAAGCCCACCCCGACGTCTTTAACCTGCTGCTGCAGGTTATGGATCACGGCACTCTGACCGACAATAATGGTCGCAAAACGGATTTCCGCAATGTCATCCTTATTATGACCACCAATGCCGGCGCTCGTGAAATGAGCCGTAGCTCCATGGGCTTTACCAGCCAGGACCATCGCAGTGATGGCATTGAGAGCATCAAGAAGATGTTTGCCCC
Organism: Gammaproteobacteria bacterium 54_18_T64; assembly: GCA_002162825.1. GTDB lineage: Bacteria > Pseudomonadota > Gammaproteobacteria > Pseudomonadales > Porticoccaceae > Reddybacter. Next base: position 9,795 of record MAAU01000010.1, on the reverse strand, counting down.
CGAATTTCGCAATCGCCTCGATGCCATTATTCAATTCAAGTCTCTGGGTAGCGATATTATTGGCACCGTGGTCGATAAATTCCTGGTGGAACTGCAGGCTCAGCTCGATGATAAGTCGGTCGGCCTGGAGGTAGATGAGGATGCCCGTCAGTGGCTCGTAGAGCACGGCTACGACGAGGATATGGGCGCACGACCCATGGCGCGATTGATCCAGGAAAAACTGAAAAAACCTCTGGCCGAAGAAGTGCTATTTGGCGACTTAGCCAGCGGTGGCGGAACGGTTAAAGTGAGCCTGGTTGATGGAGAAATCGCCGTTGAGATTGTTTCCGCCACGTAGTGGTCTAGAGTCGACTGGGAGCCTGGCTGCAGGGCTGGTGTTCTAGAAGGTCGGCGGTGGAGTGATCACTGCTGCGAGCTGCACGAGAGGCTCGGTATTATTTAGAGCTTGTTCCGCAGGGTAAGAGTAAAAATTACATTGCTATGGACATAAAAAAACCGGGCCTATGAGCCCGGTTTTTTTATACTAAAGTTTTTAGCGTGCCCGATAGGTGATTCGGCCTTTACTCAAGTCGTAGGGCGTCAATTCCACCTTGACCTGATCGCCGGTCAAAATACGAATATAATTCTTGCGCATTTTTCCGGAAATATGGGCGGTCACTACATGACCGTTCTCCAGCTTTACGCGGAATGTGGTATTGGGCAAGGTATCAATGACCTCGCCGTCCATTTCGATATGGTCTTCTTTCGCCATACTACTGCCTGACTCCACTCTGCTTGTAAACAACGGGCCGGCATTGTGCACTATTAATGGACTCTTGGCAAAGCCAGGCCCCCGGCAGGGACTTGGCTAGAACATTCTCGCCCTGCCGGTCAAAGTTGCGGAGGCGGGGGTGGGCATATCTACTGCCGCCGAGGGCTGCTGAGCCGGCTCACTTCGCGGTCTATGGTGAACAAACCGTGGCCTTCCTCGGTGATCATCTCGATGCGATCGAGCAGCGATTTCAGTTTGTGCTCCTCCTCATGTTGCTCGGCCACATACCACTGTAGGAAATTAAAGGTGGAGTAGTCTTTTTCAGCGAGTGCGACATCGACCAGAGCGCTGATGTTGTGGGAAGCCTTGCTCTCGTGATCAAAGGTCACTTGAAAAAGCTCTTTGACGGTTTTCCACGAGGTCGGTGGTGCCGCTAACTGCCCCAATATCGGCAGTGCCCCCGTTTCCAGCATATAGTCAAACAGCTTTTCCATATGCTGTTTTTCCTCATTGGCCTGCAGGCGGAAAAACTTGGCGCAACCATCGTAGCCTCTACTGGCACACCAGGCACTCATTTGCATATACAGCACGACGGACGAGCATTCATAGTTTATCTGTGCGTTGAGTTTGTTGGTCAGGTCATTGCTGAGCATGCGTATTCTCCCGAATGATGACTTTATATAGCTGCTTTTAGCATAGTCAAAATCGACGCATATTTTGGTAAATATAGACCTTGGCAAAGGCCAATTAGAGGTTTCTTAATACTCTCGGGCGAGGAAAGTGTTGTTGCTTGCCGAGATGGCGAAAAACTTACTTGGATTCAAATCTGAAAAACGAAAACGGATTGGTTTTAGATTTTCAGCCAGCGATTTTCGATATACAACTCGCTGGGGCGAAACTTCGATTTATAGCTCATTTTGGCACTGTCCCGAATCCAGTAGCCGAGATAGACATAGTCTAGCCCTTCCTGCTGGGCCAGTTGCAGTTGTTGCAAAATGGCGAAGGTCCCGAGGCTGCGAGAGGATAGTTCTGGGTCGTAGTAGGTGTAGATGGCGGACAGGCCATCGTCGAGCCAGTCGCTGACGGCGCAGGCAACCAGGGTGCCGTCGAGCCTAAACTCTATAAAGTGGGTGCAGTCCCAGGGCTTGCCGATGAAATCCCGGTACTGAGCGGGGGTGGCGGGGTACATGTCGCCGTCGCTGTGGCGGGTGTCGATATACTTTTGGTAGAGGGCGTAGTGTTCATCGGCATTAATGTTGGCTTGCAGGTTAACGCTGATATCACTGTTGCGTTTCAGGCAGCGTTTCTGGCCGCGGGTGGGTTTAAAGGTGTTGCTGGGGACGCGCACCGGAATACAGGATTTACAGCTGGCACAGCGTGGGGTATAGATATATTGCCCGCTGCGCCTGAAGCCAAGTGTTGAAAGCTGGCTATAGGTTTCAGTATCCAGAGGGTACTTGGGGTCGACAAAGGCTGTGGTCGCATTCCTGTCCGGGAGATAGCTACAGGGGTGAGCCTCGGTCAAATAGAGCTGGATTTTCTGTAAATCCGGTGTGATATCTCTGCTCATCTCTCGCCCTGTAGTGATGGTGCGCTATTAATAATGCACTAAGTGGTACGCGTCGCGCTTGGCCCTGTAGCGTTGTCGTTATATCTTGACCTTAGTAGAAACTAGGCTGGTAGGCCAGTCTATTGTGATATTGGCCATTTTCTTAAGTGTGCTAATAAAGTCACCACGGGCCATGGCCTGTGCGCCAAGGGAGTTGAGGTGGTCATTTTCGATTTGGCAATCGATGAGGGCAAAGCCCGCTTGATCGAGCCCCTGGGCGAGGTGGCTAAAGGCTATTTTGGAGGCATTACTGGTGCGACTGAACATCGACTCACCGCAAAACACCTTGCCAATTGCCAGGCCATAAAGTCCGCCGCACAGCTGGTCGTCAAGCCAGTATTCCACGGAGTGGGCATGGCCGGCTTCAAACAGGCCGATATAGGCGTCGATCATCTCGGGGCTAATCCAGGTATGGTTTTCGCCGGGCTTGTCTTCATGCCCGGGGCGGGGTTCGGCGCAAGCCTTGATGACCGCCGCGAAGGCCTGGTCGGTGGTCACGCGATAGCCGCCCCTGCGCAGGGTTTTCGCCAGGCTTTTTGAAATATGGACGTGTTCGGGGTAGATAACGGCGCGGGGGCTGGGGCTCCACCAGAGAATAGGTTGGCCCCGCTCGTACCAGGGGAAGATGCCCTGTCGATAGGCGCTGAGCAGGGTCTCGATGGACAGGTTGCCACCGGCGGCGAGCAGACCGTCGGGATAGTCCAGTGCCGTGGCGGGGTCGGGGAATACCGGGTACAGGGGGTCGAGCAGGGGCAGGTTCACGTTTGATCGGGTGCTCTTTTACTAAACAACGCAAGCCTGCCCATGGTGCGCTATAGCTCGTCGAGATATTTCTCGGCATCCAGGGCGGCCATACAGCCGGAGCCCGCCGAGGTAATCGCCTGCCGGTAGGTGTGATCGGCGACATCGCCGGCCGCGAAAACACCGGGCACACTGGTCGCGGTGGCGTTGCCGTTGAGGCCACCTTGAATCGTAATGTAGTTATTGTGCATCTCTAGTTGCTCGCTAAAGATTCCTGTATTCGGCACGTGGCCAATGGCGATAAAGACACCGGGCAGATCGAGCTCGGTGGTGCTGTCGTCGATAGTGCTTTTGACGCGCATACCGGTAACGCCGGCCTCGTCACCGAGGACTTCATCGAGGGTGTGATTCCACATAATGGTGATATTGCCATTTTCGGCGCGCTCGAGGATCTTATCCTGGAGGATTTTTTCCGAGCGCAATTGGTCGCGACGGTGTACCAATACCACCTCGCTGCAGATATTGGCCAGATACAGGGCTTCTTCAACCGCGGTGTTGCCGCCGCCAATCACCGCCACTTTCTTGTCGCGGTAGAAAAAACCGTCGCAGGTAGCACAGGCGCTGACGCCCTTGCCCATAAAGGCCTCTTCCGATGGCAGGCCCAAATACTGGGCCGAGGCACCGGTGGTGATAATCAGTGCGTCGCAGGTGAAGGTCGAGCTACCCTGCAAACGAAAAGGCCGTTGCCTTAAATCAACTTCTTCGATATGATCAAAAATTACTTCTGTTTCAAAGCGTTCGGCATGTTTTTGCATTCTCGACATTAACTCTGGGCCCTGTACGCCCTCGGCATCGCCGGGCCAGTTGTCGACATCGGTAGTGGTGGTTAGCTGGCCACCCTGCTGAATGCCGGTGATGACCACGGGATTGAGGTTGGCCCTGGCCGCGTAGACAGCGGCGGTCCAGCCCGCCGGGCCCGAACCTAGAATAATCAAACGATGGTGTTGTACGTCCGCCATAATGCCTCGCAAATAAAGAGATGGATGGGAAAGGGCGCTATGATAATGAATCTTGCCTGCGAGGCCAAACAAGTACGCAAGATGGTTGCTTTACCCGTAATATAGGCCCTGATGTGCATCCGCCCGATTGCTTGTATTGACAGTGCGTTGGAAGCGGTGGATCAGACGTAAATCGACAAACCGGCGACGAGAATAACATTGAGTAAAGCTTCCACTAAAAGCAAAACTGGCCCGCGTACGAGTGCCGATGAACAGGAAAAAATGACTTTGCGCAAACGCCTGCTGCGCCAAGAGGGTGCGTTAATTGGCTGGATCGTGCTCTGCGCCTATTTGATGATTGCCTTTAGCTCCTATTCAAAAGACGACGCTAGCTTTTCTTACACCGGAAGTGCCGGGGGTATTACCACCAACGCCGCCGGTCCCGCCGGTGCCTGGCTGGCCGATATTTTCTTTTCCCTTAGTGGCTACGTGGCCTACCTCTTTCCCCTGCTGCTCGCGGCCCGGGCCTGGAATGTCTTTCTGCAGCGCAAGATAGAAGACACCGGCTTTGACGGTGTGACCCTGATCCTGCGCTTGATCGGTCTGGTATTGGTGATGGTCTCCGCCACCGCACTGATGGAAATTCATCACGGTGGTGTGTCGGCTCTGCCCCACGGTATTGGCGGCATACTGGGCAGTAGTGTTGGCGGGGCTGCGGCGTCGGCCTTTAGTTACCTTGGTAGTACTCTGCTATTACTGGCCATCTTCCTGTTTGGCGTGACCGTATTTACCGATCTGTCATGGCTGGCTCTGGTCGATACCTGTGGGCGTTTAAGCTTGCAGTGCTACAACAAGCTGCAGCCGATGATCGTTGAGTTTTATGATAAGCGCCGCGATAAGCGCAACTCGGAGGCCGCGTCAAAGTCCCGCGAAGAGGTTTTCCAGCAGAAGAAACGCAAGCTCGACAAGCGTAAAGAGCCGCGTATTTCTAAGCCCCTTATCGCTCCCGCACCGAGCAAGCGTGTCGAGGCGGAGAAGCAGGTGCCGCTTTTCAAAGACGAGCCGAACGGCTCTCTGCCACCCTTAAATCTCCTCGACAAGGCACCGGAGCACAACAGTCTGGGCTTTTCGCGGGAGGCCCTGGAGGCCATGTCGCGCCTGCTCGAGTTGAAGCTACAGGACTTCGGCATTGGTGCCGAGGTGGTCGAGGTGTTGCCCGGGCCGGTAATTACCCGCTTTGAGGTGCAGCCTGCAGCGGGGATCAAGGCTAGCCGCATTAGCGGTCTGTCGAAGGATCTAGCGCGTTCCTTAGCGGTGATCAGCGTGCGCGTGGTCGAGGTGATCCCCGGCAAGTCGGTGATTGGCATTGAGATACCCAACGAGCACCGCGAAATGGTGATGCTCGGCGATGTGCTGTCCTCGCGCATTTACGACGAGGCCAAGTCGCCCTTGTCGATGGCCCTGGGTCACGATATTTCCGGTGAACCGGTGATTGCCGACCTGGCGAAAATGCCTCACTTACTGGTGGCGGGTACCACCGGTTCGGGCAAGTCGGTGGGCATCAATGTGATGCTGGTGAGCCTACTGTTTAAGGCCTCCCCGGAAGAGGTACGGTTGATATTGGTCGACCCGAAAATGCTCGAGCTGTCGGTTTACGATGGCATCCCCCATCTGCTGACGCCGGTAATTACCGATATGAACGATGCCGCCAGTGGTCTGCGTTGGTGTGTCGGTGAAATGGAACGACGCTATAAGCTGATGGCCGCGCTGGGGGTGAGAAACCTGGCCGGTTATAACCGTAAAGTTGAAGAAGCCGAAAAAGCCGGTGAGCCTCTCACCGACCCCCTCTGGAAGCCCGATGAGGACGTAGCTCTGTTTACCGAGCCGGCAACGGAGGCCCCCGCGCTGGAGAAGCTGCCCTATATCGTGGTGGTGATCGATGAGTTCGCCGACATGATGATGATTGTCGGCAAGAAGGTTGAGCAATTGATAGCCCGTATTGCCCAGAAGGCGAGGGCGGCGGGCATCCATTTGATTCTCGCCACCCAGCGCCCCTCGGTGGATGTCATTACCGGTTTGATTAAGGCCAACGTACCTACCCGCATCGCCTTTCAGGTCTCGTCCAAAATTGACTCGCGCACCATTCTCGATCAGGGCGGTGCCGAGCAGCTGCTCGGCCACGGTGACATGCTCTATCTGCCCTCGGGCACCAGTGTGCCGACCCGGGTGCACGGCGCCTTTGTCGATGACCACGAGGTTCACCGTGTGGTCGCCGACTGGAAGACCCGTGGTGAGCCGGACTATATCGACCAAATTACCGATGAGGCGAGCACCAGCTCCATCCCGGTGCCGGGCTATGGCAACGATGAGGGCGGTAGCGGCGACCCCGAGGCCGACCCCCTTTACGATGAGGCGGTCGACTACGTGTTGAGTAGCCGGCGTGCCTCGATCTCCTCGGTACAGCGTAAATTGCGGGTGGGCTATAACCGCGCCGCCCGCTTGATTGAGGCGATGGAGGCCGCAGGCGTGGTCAGCGGCATGAATACCAACGGTAGCCGCGAAGTGCTGGTGCCCGACCGTGCGAGTTAGTTGCATGAGTGGCCTTGCCTCACTGCAAGTGCGTCGCCTTGCCTACTCCCTCTGGCTGGCGCTGTCCTGCCTGTTGTCACCGCCAGTGTTTGCCGGGGAGTCGGCTGCGGCACAATTAAAGGCCTTATTGCAGCCGCTAAGCACCTTGCACGCCGATTTTAGCCAGCGCATTTTTTCCGCCGATGGCTATGAAATACAAAGCTCCCGAGGCGAGATGGACGTTGCCCGCCCGGGCAAGTTGCGCTGGATTATCGCCCCGCCCATGGAGCAGTGGTTGATCAGCGATGGCAGTACCCTGTGGCTCTACGATCCCGACCTGGAGCAGGTGATTATTCGGCCCTTCCAACAAAGCATTGCCGATACACCGGCGATGTTATTTGGTGGCGGCGCCGATCAGCTGGAAGAAAACTACAGTGTCAGTGTGAGCAGCTCAGGTACTTCAAATTCCTACCTGCTGAAGCCGCTGGTTTCTACCGGTCTGTATCAACAAATCACCCTGGTGTTTGCGGATCAAACGCCGACGCAAATCATTATTGTCGACTCGCTGGCCCAGCGTACCGAGATTATGCTCAGCAATGCCCAGTGCAATAGGGTGCTGAGTAGCGAGCAAATAGACGCGCTGTTCAGTTTTATACCGCCCCCCGGTGTCGATATTTTGCAAGATGACTGAGTCTCTTTTTTCCTCGTCAGCGGCAGAAGAGTCCTACCAGCCCTTGGCCGCGCGCATGCGACCGCGCCGGCTCGACGACTTTTTTGGCCAGCAACATTTGCTGGCACCGGGCAAGCCCCTGCGCGATACCATTGCCGGTGGCAAGCTGCACTCGATGATTTTCTGGGGGCCGCCGGGGGTGGGTAAAACCACCTTGGCACGACTGATTGCCGAAACCACCGATGCCAGTTTCCAGTCGATCTCAGCGGTATTGTCCGGGGTCAAAGACATCCGTGGCGCCATTCAGCAGGCCGAGGCCGAGCGGGCGCAATACGGGCGCAACACCATATTATTTGTCGACGAAGTGCATCGCTTCAATAAGTCTCAGCAGGATGCCTTTTTGCCCTTTGTTGAAAATGGCACCATTGTTCTGGTGGGGGCGACTACCGAGAACCCCTCCTTTGAGTTGAATAATGCCCTCCTGTCCCGCTGCCGGGTCTATGTCTTACAGGCCCTCGATAACGAACAAATTGCCGCTGTTATTCGTCGCGCCCTGCTTGATACCGAGCGCGGTTTTGCCGGCAAGTTAAGCATTAGTGATGAGGCTTTAAACTTGTTGGTCGGTGCTGCCGACGGCGATGCCCGCAAGTCCCTCAACCTACTCGAAATCGCCAGTGACTTTGTCGCTGTGGCCGCTGAGGGTGAGGCTAAAGTCATCGAGCGTGCCCAGGTCGAGCAGGTCATCACCACCGATACCCGACGCTTTGACAAGGGCGGTGAATATTTCTACGACCAGATTTCCGCCCTGCATAAAGCGGTGCGGGGCTCCTGCCCCGATGCCGCCCTGTACTGGTATGCGCGAATGATCGATGGCGGTTGTGACCCCCTCTACATCGCGCGCCGCGTGGTGCGCATGGCCAGTGAAGATATCGGCAATGCCGACCCCCGCGCTCTGCGCATTGCCCTCGATGCCTGGGAGGTGCAGGAGCGCCTCGGCAGCCCCGAGGGGGAGCTGGCCATCGCCCAGGCCCTGGCCTATATGGCAGCGGCGGCCAAGAGCAATGCCCTGTACACCGCCTTTAATCAGGTGGTGAAAGATGTCCGTTCCATGCCCAGTCACGAGGTGCCCCTGCATTTGCGCAATGCGCCCACTAAGCTGATGAAAGAGCAAGACTACGGCGCCGAGTATCGCTATGCCCACGATGAACCGGAGGGCTTTGCCGCCGGCGAGAACTATTTTCCCGAAGCCCTGCAGGACAAGCAGTACTATTGGCCGGTTGAGCGTGGCCTCGAACTGAAGATTGGCGAAAAACTGCGCCATCTGCGCAACCTGAATAACAACAGCCCGCTGCAACGCTACGCCGCAGATAAGCCCGCAAAAAAGGAGGGATCCTGATGCCGTGGCTAGCCGTGGCCCTCGGCGGCGCGTTGGGTGCGATGGGGCGCTATGGCGTGGGTGCTGTACTTTTCCCGGTCGAGGGCAATCGCTTTCCCCTCTCAACCCTGGTGGTGAATGTCCTCGGCTCACTGTTGATGGGCGTGGCCTATGTCATCATCGTCGAAAAAAGCCTGCTGACCGGGCAGTGGCGCGAGCTACTGATGATCGGTTTTCTCGGCGCCTTCACCACCTACTCGACTTTCTCCCTCGACGCCCTGGCTTTGTGGCAAAATGGCCACCTTGCGCTGGCGCTGTTTTATGTCGTGAGCACCTTGTTTTTGTGCCTTGGCGGTACGCTCACCGGGCTTGCGCTGACACGTCTTATTTAAGTTCTTCGCTTTAAATCCAGGAAAACCCCATCATGCTCGACCCGAAAACCGTCCGCTCCGAACCCGAGCGCGTTGCCGAACAACTCAAAGTCCGTGGTTTTAGCCTCGATGTTGCGGCCATAGAGGCCCTAGAAAATCAGCGTAAATCCCTGCAAATTAATGCCGAGGCACTGCAGGCCGAGCGCAATAGTCGCTCCAAAAACATTGGTAAAGCCAAGGCCGCCGGTGAAGATATTGCCCCGCTGTTGGCTGAGGTCGATCAGTTAAAAAGCGATCTCGAGCTGGCGGAAAAGAGTCTTCAGGGTGTTCAGCTTGAACTCGAAACCCTGCTCAGTGGCATCCCCAATATTCCCGATGCCGAAGTACCCGCGGGCAGTACTGAAGACGACAACGTTGAAGTCGGCCGCTGGGGCGAGGCCCGCGCCTTTGATTTCCCGATCCAGGACCACGTTGATCTGGGCGATAAGCTGGGTCTGCTTGATTTTGATGTGGCGGCAAAAATCACCGGCTCACGCTTTGCCGTGATGCACGGCCAGCTGGCGCAATTACACCGCGCCCTCATTCAATTTATGCTCAATACCCATACCGTGAACAATGGCTACAACGAAGTCCATGTGCCTTTTATTGTTAACAGTGAGTCCCTCTACGGCACCGGTCAATTGCCGAAGTTTGAAGAGGACCTGTTTAAGCT
>MAAU01000062.1 GCA_002162825.1 Gammaproteobacteria bacterium 54_18_T64 | reverse complement strand
CAGATGGGCCACCGTCAGTGGTTCACCGAAGTTAAAATTACCAATATCAACGCCGGTTGATCAGCAGGAGATAGCTCATGGCACACAAGAAAGCTGGTGGTAGTACTAGAAATGGACGCGATTCGGAAAGCAAGCGCCTCGGTGTTAAACGCTACGGTGGCGAGCAGGTAGACGCGGGTAATATTATTGTGCGTCAGCGCGGCACGCGCTTTCACGCTGGCAGCAATGTTGGCATTGGCAAAGATCACACCTTGTTTGCCAAGGCAGATGGTGAAGTGAAGTTCGCGGTTCGCGGCCCTCACAATCGCAAATTTGTCGATGTGATTTGCGCTTAATGTAGATTGCAGCGCAGCGGTACTGTTTGTTTAAAAGCCCCGCATGCGGGGCTTTTTTTATGGGCGTATGATAGCGCTAGTGGCGAGTGCCACTCATCTTGGTGGGTATTAAATTGATAGTCAGGGTATACAGATGCAACAACTGGGCGGAGGTGTAGAGTGAAATTTGTCGACGAAGCACCGATCATCGTGAAAGCGGGCGATGGCGGCCGGGGCTGTCTGAGTTTTCGACGCGAAAAATACATCCCCAAGGGTGGCCCCGACGGTGGTGATGGCGGAGATGGCGGCAGTGTTATTTTACGCGCGGAGGAAGACCTCAATACTCTGGTCGACTATCGCTACCAGCGCCATTACCGGGCGCAAAATGGTGAGTCGGGTCGCGGCCGCAATTGCCGAGGCAAGGGCGGTGACGACCTGGTACTTGGTGTCCCTGTTGGCACCACAATTATCGATAGCGACTGTGACGAAATACTGGGTGATTTGACCGCAGCGGGGCAGGAGCTAATCGTCGCCAAGGGCGGCTTTCACGGCCTCGGTAACGCGCGTTATAAATCGAGTACTAACCGTGCGCCGCGTCAAACCAGTCCGGGTTCGGAAGGGGAGTTGCGCAATCTGCGTCTCGAGCTTAAATTGCTCGCCGATGTCGGTCTGCTGGGTTTACCCAATGCCGGTAAATCGACACTGATTCGCTCGGTGTCGGCGGCCACGCCCAAAGTTGCCGATTACCCCTTTACCACTCTGGTGCCCAACCTCGGTGTGGTGACCCTGCAGAAATATCGCAGCTTTGTGATTGCCGATGTCCCAGGGTTGGTAGAAGGGGCCTCGGAGGGCGCCGGGCTGGGTATTCGTTTTCTCAAGCACTTAACGCGCACTCGGTTTTTACTTCACATGGTCGACATGCTGCCGGTCGACGGTTCCGATCCACTGGAAAATGCTCTGACCATTCAGAATGAATTATCGCGCTTTAGCGCTACGTTGGCTGAGCGGCCGCGCTGGCTGGTCTTGAATAAAATGGATTTATTGCCCGAGGAGAGTCGGCAGGCTGTCTGTCAAAAACTGGTCGATGATCTGCAATGGCAGGGGCCGGTATTTTTTGTTTCGGCTCTGACGAAAGAGGGCACGGATAAACTCTGTAATGACATTTGCGACTATCTTGAGGATTGTCGCAGTCGCGAGGCCGAGTTCCCAGATGTGGCGCAAGCCGAGCGTGATATGCAGACACGTATGCAGCTCGAGGCTCGCGAACAAATTGAAAAACTGCGCCTGGAGCGTCAGCAGGCTAAGAGCGCTGCACAAGAGCTTGAAGATGAAGACGATGAGGATGACGACGATCATGAGGTCGAAGTCGTTTACACACCTTAGTATGTTGCTAAGTATTGCTTGCCAGCCCAACAGATTAGAGATGTCGTGGATAAAACAGTAAAGTCCCCGAGCCGCACCCGGCGCTGGGTTGTCAAAATTGGCAGCGCCCTATTGACTAATAATGGTCAGGGCTTGGATCACGGAGCTATTACCGGCTGGGTTGAGCAGATTGCAAAACTTCAGGGCGATGATCTCGAGGTGGTGCTGGTTTCCTCCGGTGCCGTCGCCGAGGGCGTGAGTCGTCTTGGTTGGCAGCAGCGCCCCACTCTCATCCACGAATTACAAGCTGCAGCGGCCATCGGGCAAATGGGGCTGGTGCAGGCCTACGAGTCCAAATTTCAGCAGTTCGATAAACACACGGCTCAGGTCTTACTCGACCACGATGACCTCTCCAGCCGCGAGCGCTACCTCAATGCCCGTAGTACTCTCAATACTTTACTGGCACTTGGCGTGGTGCCCGTGGTCAACGAAAATGACACCGTGGTTACCGACGAAATTCGTTTTGGCGATAACGATACCCTGGCGGCTCTGGTGACCAACTTGGTCGATGCCGAGTTGCTGGTCATCCTCACAGATCAATCTGGCCTCTTTGAAGAGGATCCACGTAAAAACCCCGATACCCCTTTGATTCGCCACGCCAGTGCCAACGATAGGAGTCTCGATGCCGTTGCGGGGGGTAGTGTGGGCGGGCTTGGCCGTGGTGGCATGATTACCAAATTGCAGGCCGCTCGATTAGCGGCGCGCTCCGGTGCCAATACCGTCATAGCCGGAGGTCGGGATGCCAATGTGTTGCTGAAGATTTTTGCTGGTGATGAGGTGGGTACTCTTCTGGTCGCAGATAGCCCCCCCCTGGTGGCGCGAAAGCAGTGGTTGGCAGGACACCTCCAGGTGCGAGGTACCCTGGTACTAGATGACGGTGCCGTGCGCGTGCTGCAAAAACAAGGCAAGAGCCTTTTACCCGTCGGTGTCAGCACTATCCAGGGTGAATTTACTCGAGGTGAAATGGTGTGCTGTGTCGATTCCCAGGGCCAGGAGGTCGCGCGTGGTTTGGTCAATTATGGCAGCGCTGAGACCAGTAAAATCATCGGCAAGTCAAGTCATTGCATTGTCCAGGAGTTGGGCTATTGCAATGCCAACGAGCTGATCCACCGGGATAACCTGGTGCTTATTTAAGCCCTCGCTGGTGACAATAGCGCGGCCCTCAGTGGCCCGCGATTCCCCCCCCCTACCTCTGTTCGTTTCCCGTTTGTTCCTTGAGTCGATAGGTTTAAGTTCTAGTCTGTACACTAATATGACGCTAGAGGCAAAACCGGTCGCATTATTATGTTTGACGAATACTGTTTATTGGGTGAGTATGACTTCCGTTAATGCTTTGCATAACAAGCAGTCATACATGAAGTGTTGAAATACGAAGGCCGTGTAGCTGCCAGGGTTTATGGAAGAAATTCTCCTTGGAGCTAAAGAGTTTTGTGATAGCCAACTTGGTTGGACTAGCGAGTTCTAACATTGACGTTCATAAATAATAAACAGGGAACAGTCATGCATATTAAAAAATACGATTTCGACTACAGCCGTCGCTTCTTTATGGACAAAATGGCCAAGGGTGCCATGGGGGCAGGGGTTCTCAGCTCAATGATGCCGCTGGTCGGTAATACGGGTGATATCAGTAAGGCCTACCCGGAAGAGTTGACCAATATCGAGGCCTTCACCAAGGGTAAGATTAAGACCGGTGATATTGTCGATGCGAATAATGTCGAGTACGTTAAAGATATCCTCGATCCTGTGGCCTACATTCAGATCGTTCAACAGGGCCGTCGCATTCGTATCGCACCGACCAGTACCGATGTCACCGAGCTCTATCCCCGCGACTACCTCGAAGCCACCCTGCGCAATCAGGGCATGGGCGCATTTGACGCCACTGGCAATGTTGTCGTCAAAGATACCGGCAAGCCCTGGATTGGTGGCTCACCGTTTCCCGACCCGAAAACCGGTCTCGAGGCCTTTGCCAACGTCACCATGAGCTGGGGCCGCCACGACACCTCTGTCTACAGTGTGGAAGACAATGACATCGGCCCCGACGGTGATATTGAATACTCCTACAACCTCGGCTGGTGTGAAAAGAATACCGTTGGCCTGGTCAGTAACCCCGACGGACCCTACTGGGAGGGCCACGAAGACAAGCTGCGCTACCAATCGGTGTGGTTCACCTCGCCCAACGACGTCAAGGGCACCAGCTTTCTCAATATCTGGAAGTACGATCAGCGTGAGTTCCCCGATCTGTTCGGTTATTTACCCGCCTTTAAGCGCGTGCGTCGCTTCCCCACCAACCAGCGCTTTGAGCCACTGGTACCGGGTATCACTTTCTTCCTCTCCGACGCCTGGGCCGCCGGCGACCCCATGCTCACCTGGGGCAACTACAAGATCATCGGCCGTGGTCCCTTCCTTGGCTCTCAGTCTGGTACTTGGCACGGCGATCAGGACAATTGGTCGAAAGACAGTACCCTGCACGGCGGCAAGAAGGGCCTCAACTTCTACGAAGTCGACTTCCAGCTTTGCCCCGAAGTCATCGTTGTCGAAGCCGAGCCCATTGGTTTCCCACGGGCCCCGGTCAGCAAGAAACGTGTCTGGCTCGACGTGCGCAACATGGCCGCCATTGCTTATGTGACCTATGACCGTCGCGGTGAACTGTGGCGCTCCTTTGAAATTGGCTTCAGCCAGCAGAAGAAGGGCCAGATCATCAATCCAGATTCACACGGCAATCCCGAGTGGTCCTGGTCCTACGTCCACGCCATGGACGTACAGACCAACCGCTTTACCCGCTTCAACCACGCGCAGAGCATTAAGGGCGGCCTGAAAACACAGTTCAATACGGAGGATGCCTACGACAAGTACCTGACCATTCAGGCTATTCGTCGCCTGGGTAGCTAGTTATTTAAGCCAAAACAAAGCCTGGCTGCGATAAAAATATAATAAAAACACCGTAAGCAGGCTTTTTATAATCGGCGGTATATCGTAAATAAGAAGTATAACGATAATTAAGAAGTTGAATTAATAGGGGTAGTAAATGATAAACAATAAACAAGCTCGGCTGGGAGTGTCGATGTTGGCACTGGCCGGGGCGCCATTTTTGTCGCCCTCGGTTTCGGCCTTTGACTATTCAGTGTCGGGTTTTATTCGCCAGGAAATGGCCTATAAACTGAATAACAATGAGAATCCGAATATCACCGGTGGCAACCGCTATAACGGTAAGGACTATGTCTCAAAGGGTGCTCTACTGCCCTCGGGCCTGGTGTTAAATAGCCGGGATGACAATTCCACCAATAATGACTGGAATGTTTTCGCGACAAAATCTGAAATCGATGTCAGTTTTAACTTCACCAATAATCTCACCGGTTTTGTAAAATTCCGCGGTTACTATCAGCCCGATGTTTTTGATGACATCGATGATAGTGCCTTTGTCGATGGTAGCGGTGGTACACCCAATAGCTTCAGGATGGACAACCACGGCAATGAGGCCACCTACCTGTCGATCAGTGATGACGATTACATGCTGGATATTCCCGCCCTATATTTTGATTATGCCAAGGGGCCGCTGTGGGTGCGAGTGGGACAACAGCAGATCGCCTGGGGGGAATCGCTATTCTTTCGTGTCGCCGATTTGGCCAACGGTCTGGATTTTCGCCGCCATGTGATTTTTGATTTTGGTGCCGAAGAATATTCCGATGAACGGCTGGCAGCACCGGGCATTCGCGCCAGCTATCAGGTGGATCAAAACTGGGAGGTTGAAGTGTTCGCCCAAATGTTCCAGCCAACGGTTCTGCCCACCAATGCTAGCGCCTATGGCCTGATTCAGCCGGGTTTTAATATGGACGGCGGCTATAAAGAGGGCTTCGACCGTGTAGATGATGCGATCAACGGTGGTATTCGCATTCAGGGCCAGAACCTGGGTGAGGACGGTAGCTGGGGTGTGCAGTTCTTTGCCGTATCGCGCCATAACCCCGACCCGATTTTTGCCCTCCATGCCAGTGGTGTTAATAATGCTGCCTTTCCCATTCTGCCCGACCAGGCAACGGGCGAGTTACTGGACTTTAGCTCCCAGCCCTTTATTTACGAGGCGGGTGGTTTGGCGGGTACGTCGAGCCCCGATGAGTGGTTTCACAATTCCGGTGTCGCCGGTGCCGATGGTCTGGATGTGGTTAACGGCTTGATCAATGACTTCCCCTGGATTAAAAGTTTCGCCGAACTGGGTCTGGGCATGTCGCCGGATGCCAACGGTGACTACCTCACCACTATTACCGGTGGTGGTCCCAACGGCATTAATGGTATCGACTTCCTCGAGTTATTTTGGCAGGCCGGCTTGCCGGGGCTTGTAACCCCAGACGGTGGCAAAAATGCTCTCGATTTGGCCCTGGGTGGTAGTCAACTCTCGGGTAAAATGAAGGTACGTTACGCCTCGGAGAATATCTTTGGCTTTGGTGTTAACCACATATTCTATGCCGAGGAAGGTTCATTGCTGGATCAGTTAGTCGTACGCTTTGAGGCCAGCTATACCCCGGATAAGAAGTTTACCTATAACTTGCGTCAAAGCTTTCAGGAGCACGATGAGCTCTTGGCGAGCATAGTGTTTGAGAAGTACCACCGCTTTAGTAACAGCTTTCCTGCTACCTTTTTCATCTTTGAATATATGTACCGCAAGGAAAGTGATTTGCTGGGTCGTCATTTGAATGGTCTGGGTGGTGATGCTTCTCACCGTCCCGGTGGTGGTGAGCAGGATAGAGGTTGGCACGGTACGGTCATGGCATTTCAGCAGCCCTTCCCCGGTTTAAAGTGGCGTCTCGATGGCTCAATTTTGTATGACTTTGAAGGCGGCATCCTGATCCAGCCTGCAGTCCGTTACAAGCCAAGTGGCGATTGGACGGTAGAGGCCTTTGTCAACATCATTGATGGCAATAACTCCTCCTCGCTGGGAATCTTTGACTGGTCGGATGACTTGTCGGTGCGGGTCACTTATCAGTTTTAAGTGATTAGTGGTCAATAAAAATGGCGCTCATATGAGCGCCATTTTTTTGCGCAGTATTTGTGTTTAAGGAGCACAGTTTCGAATCGAGGCCCGATTTGGGAGAAGATCGAGTAGGGCTCTAATACGACGCTTTGATAGTGAAAACAATTAACTTTGATGCCAAATTTGACAAATTTACGGCTGTACTCTTTACTCATATAGAGACTTGAGTGTCAATATTCTGGTGTGCGATTTGGTGATGAATTACGTCCATGCCCTGCATTAAAAAAATAGTGCAAAATCATACGCCTGTAATAGAACTTGCGTCGCTTGTGATATCGGTGTCAATGGTGGCTTAAAAGCCACTGCTGGAGGTGCCAGTACATCGCGCGAACAGTTGTGATTGGAGGCAAAGATGCACATTACAAAGTACGATTTTGACTACAGTCGTCGCTTCTTTATGGACAAGATGGCCAAGGGTGTCATGGGCACGGGTGTTCTCACTTCCTTGATGCCATTGATCGGCAATACGGGTGATATCACTAAGGCCTACCCAGAAGAGCTCACCAATATCGAAGTCTTTACCAAGGGTAAAATTAAAACGGGTGATATTGTTGACGCGAGCAATGTTGAGTACGTCAAGGATATACTCGATCCTGTTTGCCACCTTCAGATTTCACAGTTGGGCCGTCGTATCCGCATTGCGCCAACCACCACCGACATCACAAAGATGTATCCCCGCGACTACCTTGAGGCGACCTTACGCAATCAGGGCCAGGCTGCGCTGAACCTCGATGGCAATGTCGTCGTTAAAGATACCGGCAAGCCCTGGATTGGCGGCAATCCCTTTTCCGACCCACAAAATGGTATTGAGTTGGCGGCCAATATTACCCTGAGTTGGGGGCGTCATGACACCTCTATCTATGCGGTGGAAGATAATGATATTGGCCCCGATGGGGATGTCGAATACTCCTACCATCTCGGTTGGTGTGAGAAAAACACCACCGGGCTGGTCAGTAATCCCGATGGCCCCTACCTGAAGGGTCAGGAAGATAAGGCACGTTATCAGTCGGTTTGGTTTACCTCACCGAATGACGTCAAGGGCACCAGCTTCCTCAATATTTGGAAACAGGATCAGCGAGAATTCCCCGATTTATTTGGTTATCTACCTGCATTTAAACGCGTGCGTCGCTTCCCTACTAACCAGCGTTTTGAGCCACTGGTACCGGGTATCACCTTCTTCCTCTCCGATGCCTGGGCCGCGGGTGACCCCATGCTTACCTGGGGAAATTACACCATCATTGGCCGAGGCCCTTTTCTGGGTTCCGTCTCTGGGACCTGGCACGGTGATCAGAAGAACTGGTCGAAAAACAAAACCCTACACGGAGGTAAGAAAGGTCTCAATTTCTATGAAGTGAATTACGAGCTGTGTCCAGAGGTGTTGGTGCTAGAAGCCGAGCCGACGGGTTTTCCCCGTGCGCCGGTGAGTAAGAAGCGCATCTGGCTCGATACCCGCAATATGTTCGCCATTGCCTATGTGACCTATGACCGTCGTGGTGAATTATGGCGCTCTTTTGAGTTTGGCAGTACTCAGCAGAAGAAGGGTGAGCTCGCCAATCTTGAAAAGAATGGTCATCCGGCCTGGTCCTGGTCTTACGTGCATGCCCACGATGTCCAGACCAACCGTTTTACTCGTTTTAATCACTCGCAAACCATCAAGGGCGGTCTAAAAACGGCATTTGATACGGAAGATGCCTACGACAAGTATTTGACAATTCAGGCAATTCGCCGTCTTGGTAGTTAGTGATTAATGACAGCCGTACTGGTGCTAATGGCATTGAGGAGGCCTTTTGGTTGATGAGCAATTTAATTACTGAGCGTAGCTAGGGTGGGTTAAATTCGTCAGTGTGAGCCTATTTTGGCGGCGGATTTCATTCTCTGTGGCTGTACTTCAACGAGGGTGGTCTCGCTATTGATCACTTGTTGTACATTAAAGTAGCTCAAATAAAAGCCCTTTTCGCGCCGAGACCGAGCTTGCCGGGGTAGTGGCCTGCTCTTCCTAAGCTCTCGTCGAGTGACAAGTTGCGGCTTTATACTTGTCATAGCTAGGTATGAGGTGGGGACTCAGTAGGAGGTTGAAGAATTGATTTGCCCTGCTATTTAAGCCTTCATGCCCCTATATTTAGACATACAATAAACTCCAATCTCATGCTTGCATGGAATGATTAAAATAACATTGATTTATAAACTGGCGGCTCTAGCCTGTTTATATTTTCCGGTTATGAGGCGGATAATAAATAGTCATAATTGTGGTTTTTTATCAACCCTATAAGTTTCGCTTATGCTCTAAGCTGCTATTAACTATACCTATAATCCTTTTCCCCCCTATTTCTTGATCTAGGGACTTGTTTAATAAAAGCAAGATTTCCGGGAACTTTATGACTTGCGCCTGTGGCTCATTGGGAAATACGTTGACATAGTTTTTCTCAGCGACTAATTTGTGCCCCGCTGAAATGATCAAAAAACAAAAGTGACGTTTCAGCGCGTACCAGAAATACTTTGTAGTACCTCGGTATTCCATAGTCTTAAATAAATGGGGGGTGTATTTTGCAAGATCATAACTATTTAAATGTAATTTCAAGCTCTAAGTTAGACCTAAAAAAACGTTCGCTACGTTCATCTGTTTCAACTTCAGTCGCTAACTTAGGTACATCTGTACTTAAGCTTGGCGCTTGTGCTCTGGCTTTGACAGCCAGTCAGGCCCAGGCCTTTGAATTTAAAGTGGGTGAGTTTGATGCTTTCGTCGACACGGTGTTTTCCGCCAGTACGGCGATGCGCACCGAAAGTGCCAAGCACCACGGCGCGGCAGATCCAACGGGCCAGTGGTCGGTGTTTAATGATGCCGGTGATATTTACAGCTCGCCGCTGTCTTTGCTGACCGATGCAGGTATTGGTAATGGTGATTTCGGTATATTTACCCGTTTTTCCTACCGCTACGATTACACGATAAGAAGTAAAAACTGTACCACCTGCGAGCGTTCAAACCTGTGGCCACTGGCTCCAGCGGCCTTTAATCAGGGTGTGCCCGAGCAGCAGTTGGTCGATGGTATTGGCAAAGCAGCGCAAAACCAGGCCGGTAAAAAATTCACTCTTTACGATCTCTTTGTCTACGGTAACTTCCGCGTGCTCGATCGACCGGTCAATGTGCGTGTCGGTAAGCAAGTGGTGAGTTGGGGTGAGAGTAATATTATGGGTGGCGGCATCAGCCAGATGCAAAACCCAACAGATCTGAGTAAGGCAACAACACCGGGTACCGAAATTAAGGAAACCTTGTTGCCTCAGGAAACTGCCTATTTCAATTTGGGCATTACCGACAATATCAGCCTGGAAGCCTATTACACATGGAATTGGCGCAACTCGGTCTTTGTACCGGTGGGCACATTTTTTAGCCCCTTCGATTTCCTGGGTGAGGGTTATAACCCCGATCTGTTTGTCCGCGGCATCGAGTTTGTCGGTCGCGATGAGCCCTCCGGTGGCCAGTGGGGTGTGAATATGCACTTCATTCTGGAATCACTGAACTTCGCCGATCTGGGTTTGTACTATGTGCACTCCCATGCCTATACGCCCTATATTGGCTTGCGTGAAGATTACACGCCGCGTCCCGATCCAGCTCGCCCTGGACAGGACACGCTCGCTGGTTATGAGTGGAAGTACGGAGAAGATCAGAATACCTACGGTATCTCCTTGAATGGTGAAGCTCTGTTCGGTGCTTCCTTTGCAATGGAACTGAACCTGAAGCAGAACTTCTTCGATACTCGCGAATGTCGTAATCTGTTTGGTATTAGTGCCGTGCAGGTACCCGATCTTGGTGGTCTGCAGGTCGGTCAGGCCTTCGGCCCCAGTCTCGACTTTGATTCGTCGACGGTCTATGGCGATGTCATCGATGGCTGTGATATCAACGCCAGTGACGTTTATACCTACTTGGTGAACTTCACTCGTTCGGGCGGTACAAACTTCCTTGGCGCAGATACATTGAATCTGGTATTTGATGCCTCAGCAGTCTGGATTACCGAGCTGGAACACGGCGATAAAACCGACCGTCTCGACCTTCGTCCCAATCAGTTCGGTACTACCGTTGATCCGGGTATCTTCGAGGGTGTCGATGCTCTGGATCGCCCGATCACTGACTTCTCCTGGGGTTATGCTGCTGTCGCTGGTCTGGTTTACAACGATGTCTTTGCCAACGTTAACGTTGCCCCCACATTGATTTTCGTCCATGGCGTTGAAGGTTATACGCCAGTTAGTGCGGGTTCATTGGTTGAAAACCAGCGTACCTTGATCGCTAAAGTGGGCTTTACCTACCTAACTTCGTCGCTGGATCTTCAGTACGTTACCTGGTTGGGTACTGCAGGCACCAACGACGACCACGACAATGTATCCATCGTATTTAAGACAAGTTTTTGAGGAGGTCATTTAAATGACTACACGTAGTATCAAAACAAGTAAGTTGAGCTTAGGTCGAGCGGCAATTGCCGCTTTGAGCATCGCTGCAGCGACATCCAGCTACGCGGCTCCAAGCGCGGATGAACTGGCCAAACTGGGGCTGGAAGGCACCGAGCTGACACCGTCGGGAGCGATTCGTGCGGGCAATGCTGAGGGCACTATTCCCGAGTGGAAAAATGAGCCTATCCAGGTACCAGCGGGCTTTGAAGCGGGTACTTTTCACAGCGACCCCTTTGCCGACGATAAAGTACTGTTCACCATTAATGGCAGTAACTTTGAAGAGTATGCTGATAAGTTGACCGAAGGTCAGAAAAGTATGTTTAAAACATACCCTGACCACTACATGAATATTTATCAAACTCGTAGAACGGCAGTGTTTAAGCCCTATATTTATAAGGCTGCCCTGGAGAATGCTCCACGTGCCGAGGTAGTGGTTACTCCTGAGGGTGTTATCGGCTTTAAAAATGCCATTATTTCCTGGGCCTTCCCCATTCCCAAGAATGGTAATGAAGCCTTGATGAATCAGGTGACTCGGCCGATTCAGCCCTGGATGGATAGCTGGGATAATGCCGCCGCGGTGACTACCACGGGTAAGTATGTTGTCAATAAGCTCTCTGTACAGCAGCACTGGAAATGGAGTGAGGAGTTCAACACCATTGAGGATTATGATCCCGGTGTCGACTCCATGCACTACTACCAGACCATTACCGCACCGGCTAAAATCGGTGGTCAGGTGGTCTTGGCTAACGACCCCGTGCACTTTATGGACAAGTTTCGCAGTGCCTGGGTCTATAGCCCCGGTCAGCGTCGCGTTAAGCGTGCACCGCAGATTGTCTATGACAATCCGCTCAGTGCCAGTGATGGTTTGGCGACCACGGACCAGAAGTTTGGCTTCAATGGTCCAAATGATCGCTTTAACTGGAAACTGCTGGGTAGGCGTGAGGTCTACATTCCTTACAATTCATACAAGTTGAATTCTGGTGATCTCAAGGTCAGTGACATGATCACCAAAGATGCTCGTATGAATCAGGATCTGGCACGCTATGAGTTGCACCGCGTCTGGGCTGTTGAAGGTACGCTGCGCGAGGGCACCACTCACGACTACGGTCGCCGTGTGTTCTATCTCGACGAAGACTCCTGGTGGATTATGTTGATGGATGGCTACGATCGTCGCGGCGAAAGCTGGCGTCTGCAGGAGCTGCACAGCATTATGTGGTACGACATTGGCTTCCTGGGTTCAACACTGGAAACCTTCTACGACATGCAGGCGGGTCGCATGTTGGCCATCTTGCTGGATAACGAAGACACCGCCCCGGACTTCAGTATTCGTCTTCGCGATGACTACTTTACGGCTTCCTCGATTCGACGTCGCGGCACCCGTTAATTTGGGCTTGAGTTTGGTGTGAAAACTGAACTGTGAAAAAGCCGGCAACTCGTGAGAGTTGCCGGCTTTTTTTATTAACATGAAAATTAATTTTTTATACGTTTGTTTTTTTATTAATGGCAAATGTTTTCTGCTTACTCTAAAAATAGAACATCTTCTTCAATGTTGGCCCGAGGTACGATGGTGCGGTTGGCCGGCACGGAGGTGTCTTCGAAGCCGAAGGAGATGCCAATCAGTACGGCGAGACTGTCGTCGAGTCCAAAGTGCTCGCGAATAATGTCCGGGTAGCGGCTGACGCTGGCCTGGGCGCAGGAGCCGATACCATGGGCCGTCATCGACAGCATTAGGGTTTGAGCGTACATGCCGACGTCGATGGCGACCGATTCGTTAAAGATTTTCGGCATGGAAATAAAGGCGATATGGGGGGCGTCAAAGAGTTCAAAGTTGCGCAGCATGGCCCACTGGCGGCCCTCTTTGTCGTCCCGGGCGATATTCATATTGTCGTAGAGTTTCACCGCGGTCTCGACCTGGCGCTTACGAAACACACCCTCGAAACGCTCGGGGCGGGAATGGTCGGGGTTGGGGGTGACTTGCTGTTTAACAGCGGCGACCAACTTGTCGCGCAGGGCCTTACAGGATGCTCCCGAGGCGACGGCGACGTTCCAGGGCTGAATATTGCAGTTGGAGGGAGCCTGTTGGGCGAGGACGAAAATCTTTTGCAGCAGTTCTTCGGGAATGGCCTGGGGTAGGAAGCCACGTACGGATTTGCGTTGTGCTATCACCTCGTCAAAGGTGAGAGGGGGCGCTGTCATATTGTCTGTCATGGTGGGACTCGGTAGTGGTAAATAGGTGAATAGTTGCTTGCGGCTTAGTTTACTACGAGATTTGCCCCTGTAGGGCGCGGCATTAATACAGTCGCAGGGCCGAGTCGTTTCCAGCGTCCCCACGGTGCTACAATTTGGCTTCTACATTCATTAGCGAGAGGAAGAGAGATGGCCGGTTACTATTTTGAAGATTTTGAAGAGGGCGCAGTTTTTGATCATCAGGTACGTCGCACCGTGAGTGAATACGATAATACCTTGTTTAGCTGCCTAACCATGAATACCCAGCCCCTGCATCTCGATGCCGAATTTTCCAAAGACAGCATTTACGGTGAACGTATCGTCAACAGTATGTTTACCCTGGCCCTGGTGGTTGGTGTACAGGTGACGGAGTTAACCCTGGGAACTACCCTGGGCAATCTGGGCATGACCGATATCTCCTTCCCGCGGCCCACCTTCCATGGCGACACCATTCGCGCCCGCACCACGGTACTCGATAAGCGTATCAGCAAGTCGCGCAATGACTCGGGCATCGTCAACTTCCTCCACGAGGGCTTTAATCAGAAGGATGAACTGGTTGCCACGGTTAAGCGTACCGCCTTGATGGCGACGCGCCCCAAAGACTAAATAGCGGAGAATATTGATGAGATCCATGCTTTTTTTACCGGCCGACAGTGAAAAGAAAATTGCCAAGGGCGCGGGTACCAATGCCGATGGTTTGATTCTCGATCTGGAAGATTCCGTTGCTCTGAGTCGTAAAGACGAGGGCCGACGTCTGGCGCGGGAATACCTCGATGCCAACCCCCTGGGTTCACGGACTCAAAAACTGCTGGTCAGGGTTAACCCCCTGTGTGGTGATATGACCCTGGGTGACCTCGCCGCCGTGGTCGGTGGTGCCCCGGATTATATTTTGCTGCCCAAATATCGCACCCGTGAGGATGTGATTCGTTTCGACCACTATATTAGTGCCCTCGAAGCGCGGGACGGCGTGCCCGCCGGCCATATCAAAATCTTGGTGATCGGCACGGAAACGGGCCAGGGCGTGCTTAATATGGGTGGCTTGACTGGCTGTAGCGACCGCCTGGCCTACGTTAGTTGGGGTGAATTCGATCTCTCCGCCGATGTCGGTGCCGAAACTCACCGCCTGCCCGACGGCAACTGGGATGATCTGTTCCGCACAGCGCGCAGCCTGTGTCTGGCGGCAGCGGCATCCGCAGAAATTGAACCCTGCAACACCGTATTCACTGACTTTAAAGATGACGACGGTTTGCGTGATGCCTGCCTGGGTGCACGCCGAGCGGGTTTTACCTGCATGATGGCGATTCACCCGAATCAGGTCGATATCATCAATGAATCATTCTCGTTTACCGCCGAACAGTTGGAATGGTCGCGCCGCGTGGTTGAGGTGTTTGAAGCCAATCCTGATATGGGCGTTGTCGGTCTCGACGGCATTATGCTGGACAAACCTCACTACACCCAGGCACAGCGAATGATCACTCGCTCCAAGGCTTATGGCTAAGCTCGTTTAGTCTGTTTTGTACTTGTACTTGTACATCGGGTTTGTTGAGCAGGTGGTCAATGTGGGGTTTCCATTGAGGCCACTTGCTTAGCGTTAAGAAGGTATGGCACATCTTTTGATTTGGCGGCGAACTGAACTTTTTGCTGCTAAAGTGATAGAACTGCTTTACATATAAAGGACGTGTAATGTCGGATCTGATCTATGTGGGTCGCCAGTCAATTTATGATCGGGATTTTAATGTCGCCGCTTATGAATTGCTATATCGCTCAGATAGCAGAAACTTTGTCGATATTGACGACCAAAGCATGGCCACGGCAGCCCTACTTAGCAATGTCTTTACCAACATCGGTTTTGATGACCTGGTCGGTGATAAACCGGCTTTTATCAACATGCCTCGTGAATTCCTGGTGGGTAGTTATCCGATACCAGAAATTAACTCCAGTATTGTGGTGGAAATTCTTGAACATGTGGAGCCCGACGAGGAGGTCATCGACGCGCTTTTAATCTTAAAAAAACGCGGTTACACCCTGGCTCTGGATGATTATATTTTTGACCCACTGCATGAGCCCTTCCTAAAAATTGTCGATATTATAAAACTTGATGTAGCCGATATTGGCATCGAGCAAGTGCGCAAAAAAATCTCTCGGCTCAAGCGCTACGATGTCAAATTATTGGCGGAAAAGGTTGAAACTCAGCACGAGGTTGAACAGTGTATGGCCATGGGCTTTGATTTCTTCCAGGGCTATTATTTTTCTCGTCCCAAAATTATTAGTGGTAAGAAGATTAGCGCTAATCAAATTGCCGTGGTTGAGCTGGCGGCTCAATTGCGCGAGAAGGATGTCGATGTAGACAGTTTATTTGACACCATTTCTCGCGATGTGACACTCAGTTATAAGATATTGCGCTATGTAAATTCGGCGATGTACAGTTTTGAACGAGAAATCACCTCGATAAATGAGGCGCTGACTATCCTCGGTCTCGACACCCTGGCTCGTTTGGTGCATGTGGTGATGGCGGGTAGCTTTAGTCAAGACAATGGCGATGTTCTCGAGTCGGCTCTGGTACGCGCTCTGATGTGCGAGGCCCTGGCGCCGGAGCTTTGTCAAAAACAGGAAAGAGGCACTTATTTTATGGTTGGCCTCTTCTCCAGGCTCGATGCCTTGTTGGGGATACCGCTGGCCGATGCCCTGAAGGAGCTGCCCTTGGGAGATACTGTTAAGCTCGCCTTACTCGATGGCTCCGGTGAGCTGGGTGAGGTGTTGACCACCGTGGTGGATTATTGTGAGGGCCGTATCACCAATCTGTCCGCTGCGTCCGTGGACCTAAAGCGCTTGATGGACTCCTATCTGGAAGTGGTTCCCGTAGCGCGTCAATATATCGAATTGACTGGCTGATACCTCCGTCTTCCAGAGGTAGCCCTCGTTTCATCAAATCTACATCCTTGGTAGACCTCGAGTGGTATCTTATACAAAGGTATCGATTGTGGTGCCACTGGAGGTAGTAGTACCGATCTTCTGGGCTTCGAGTAATAGTGCAGTGAGTTCGGCTCTGGCCTCGATGGCCAGTTGTCCGGCCGCAGCGGCTACTCTGCGATCCTGCTGGGAGGGTTGAGCCGGCGCCAGCGCAGCACGTTTGAGCTGCAGGGCCTTTTGTAGTGTTGCTCTAGGATCGCCTGCGATTTCACTGCTGTCGACACTAACGTGCCCGGAGCTGGCGTATTGCCGGCCATCGGGGCCGCGGGTAAACTGGTAGTTGGGCGCCCCGGTATAGGGGCCGCCTGCACTGGCATGGGCTTGCTCGTGAGCTCTAACCTCACGATCCCGGTTTTGCAGTTGGCGCACCAGTTTTAGTTCATCGCTGCTCAACTGTTGGATAGCATCGCTTTTGCGTGGACTGGCAACGGGCTTAAACAGCTCGTCACGAGAGACGCGCGGTGCGGTATTTTTTTGCTCAGTGTTTGCGGCTGCCAGAGGCTCGACAGCAGTCTTGGCCGGCGGAGTTCGGCTAAGGGTGGGGGGCAGTACGCTGTTGGTAGAAGCTACTTGCACCGTTAGTTACCTGGCAGATAGTGTCGTGCTCTATAAACAGTTTAGCCACTGTCAGTGCGACGATAGGCTCTCAGGCCTTTAATTGCTTTCGATAATACGATTAATAAACTCGCGCAGTTCACGCTGCGCGTCATCGTCGATAAAGGTAAATTCAAGCTGACAGTAAAACTGTTTATCGAGCTCCTGTACGTGGAGCACTTTGGCATACACTTCGCTGGTCTGGTTGGACATCATCGACAGGGCAAAGTGGATTTTAATTTCGGCACTGGACTGGATGGGCATGGGAAGAATGGCCATCATGCCGTTATAGCTGATGTTGTTAATACGCCCTTCATATTCCTCGGCCTGTACGGTCTTGCCGGCCACGGTTTGGAAGTTGAGAGGCATATTGACCGCAATACGCGGACTTTTTCGAATTTCTCGCTGTGGGACTTCGAGTTTCTTGGGACGGGTGGTCGACAGGAGTTCATAAAGTCGCACGCTCTTGGAGCGGCCCTTAACCAGAACGTCGTTGATGGTGCCGATGGTGACGTAGTCGGCGGCCAGGTCATAGGTGCTTTCGCTGAGCATAATTTGGCCGCGCAGACTGTGGGCCTCAATACGCGAGGTCAGGTTTACCTCATTGCCGATCACGGTGTATTCACTGTGTAGTTTCGAGCCGAGATTACCGGCGACCACGGTGCCGGTATTGAGGCCGATGCCCATGTAAATGTTGGGCAGGCCAAGGGCATTATTGGTGGCGTTGACATCGTTCATCGCCAGCTGCATTTCAACGGCACAGGCGAGGGCTCTTTCCAGGTCGTCTTCACTGCTGGTGGGTGCACCAAACAGGGCCATCACCGAATCGCCCATAAACTTATCGATGGTGCCCCCGTAGTGGAGAATGATCTCGCTCATTTTGTGAAAATAGCGGTTCAAGAGATCGATCAGTTCTTCCGCGGTGTGCTTTTCCGACATGGCGCTGAAACCACGTAAATCGGCGAGCAGGATGGTCACCTGCTTTTGCTCCGATTTGTGGTTATCCCCGGTGGCTTCATTAATCAGTTCATAGAACTCCTGAGCCAGGGCGCTTTCATCGAGGGACACCGCCAAACCGCCCGTTGCAAGGGGAGCGGGGCGGTTGCGAATACTATGCAGTAGGTTCGCAATCAGGATCTGTTTCTCATTTTCTTGCATAAGTGCTTGTCTGTTCGATAAAAAGTTGATATTAGCGCTAGTGTAATCTTCCCGCAGGCAATTTAACACCTCAGGTGACAGGGGGTGCTGGCGAGAGCTTTATTGGTCTTCTACTTCTAGTCCCTGGGTAAGGCTCTGGAGTTTGAGGCCCAATAGTAACTTGGCGAAAAGGGGCATTTTATCGCGCCCATCTAGGCGGGAAACGGCGGCGTTTGGTCCACAGGTAACGATTAACTTGAACGGTACCGTCCTGTGCCGCAGCTTATTGTCACCCCTCATCAAGGCTAACACTAGCCTCTTGACGTCAGGTCTGTCTTCACGTATTCGGTGGGCGATACATTTGCAAGCGGCTGTGATTGAGCACAGTAAGCTTATCTACTTGCCGGGAGCCAGAAGGTCTACCAGGCAAGGGTTCGCAGTTGTTTTCGGGCTTTGTCTTACTCCAGCCGGTTACCCTGAAATTAGCTTAGATATACACGGGTGATGGACATCACAGTGATCACTAGTTCTTTCAAACCTGATGGCTGGCAGGGTTGGGGCCACAAAATTTCTGGTCACAAAAAGGCCTTTTTGGGCTTAATAAACGCCGCTGTTCGTTTGACACTACACCGTTTCGTTTGAAAGAATGTCAACACCTTTACAGGGGCGTTTGCGCTACCCACTCAAGGGGCCAGCAAACACGAATAATTAAATTAAAATAGGATGGAGGTTACATGGCTACTCGTAAACCAGGTATTTCAGCGGACTCTCACATTGTTGAGCCGCCAAACACGTATATTGACTTTATCGATCCCAAATTCCGTGATCGCGCCCCAACAGTCGTTGACGGCCCCACCGGTGGTTCAATTTTCAACATTCCCGGTCTCGATGATATTATTCCCCTAGCTCTGCTGGGTGCTGCCGGCGTCCCCGCTGCAGAGCTGCCCAAGTACCGCGATGCCAAGTTTGACGAACTGCCCAACGCCGCGTGGAACCCCAACTTCCGCGCCGAAGTTCAGGACCAGGATGGCGTTTGTGCAGAAGTCATCTATGCCTCTGTTGGCATGATCATGTGTGGTCACCCCGATCTTGAGTATAAAGATGTGTGCATGCAGGCCTATAACCGTTGGTTGGAGACTTTTTGTGGCACTCAGCCCAATCGTCTCTTTGGCTTGGCTCAGTCTGCTGTAGTTTCCGTCGATTCTGCCATTGCCGATGTCAAGCGCGCCAAGGCCCAGGGCCATGTTGGCATGATGATGCCCGGTCGCCCCGGCTACGCCGATTACGATCACGCCGATTACGACGCCCTGTGGGAATGTGCTATCGATCTGGATATGCCCATGTGCTTCCATATCCTCACGTCCGATGACTGTGGTGTGAAAGAAGTGCTGGCTCCCAAGCGTGGCCATGCCGCCAACGGCTTTATGAACATTATTCGTGGTGTTCAGGACGTGCTGGGTGTCTTCCTTTTCGGTGGTGTCTTTGAGCGTCACCCCAAACTGAAAATGGTTGTTGCCGAGGGCGATGCCGGTTGGATTCCTCACTATAAGTACCGTGCCGATCACGCCATTGCGCGTTTGGGACCAGCTACAGAATGCCAGCTGACCCGTCCGCCGAGTGAGTACATCGACCAGAATGTCTCCTTTACCTTCCAGGATGACGAGACGGCTTATCGCAACCAGGATGTCATCGACAGTGGTTGCCTGATGTGGGCCAACGACTACCCGCACACCGATGCTTGCTGGCCCATTTCGCAGCAAATTCTTGACGAGCAGATGGGTCACCTGACCATCGAGCAGCAGAACGCCTGTGTACACGACAATGTGAAGAAGCTCTTCAACTTGAACGTGAATGTGTAATGTAAGTTAAACCTTTCAGGTTTAGAACAACCCTGTGGCAGGCAACTGTTACGGGGTTTTTTTTGCCTTTGAATTAGTGAGTCGGCATGATTGAGTATTTTTGCGAGGTATAAAATGAATAATCGTTTCGCAGCTCTACACGGCGAGCAAGCCGTAGAACCCCATTTGATGGCGGGTTGGCAATGCAGCCGCATGACACCAGCTAGTGCCTTATTTGGTGCCAATGGTATGCAATTTGGTACCGATGGCAGGCTGTATGTCGCCCAGGCCATGGGCAGTCAGGTCACGGCCATTGATACGGCTACCGGTGAGTTGGAGGTGATTGCGGAGAACGGTGGGCCAATCACCGGGCCCGATGATGTCGCCTTTGATTCTGCTGGCAATATGTACTCCACCGAGGTGATGAGTGCCCAGGTGAGCATGCGTACACCCGAGGGTGAGGTGAGCATCGTTTCCGACGAACTGCCCTCCGCCAATGGTGTTACTGTTTTTAACGAGCGGCTGTTTATCGACGAACACCGACCCAAGGGTCGTCTGTTTGAACTCTATCCCCACGATGATAGACCGCCACGTTTAATTGCCAGTGATCTCGACAGCCCTAATGCCCTGGCCGGTGGCCCCGATGGCAAGCTCTACTACCCCCTGGTGCCGAAGGGCGAAATCTGGCGCGCCGACCCCGAGAGCGGCGAGCTGGAGCAAGTGACAACGGGGCTGTTTCACCCCACCGCCGCCAAATTCACACCTTCCGGTGAGTTGCTTGTGCCCCAGGCGGGCAATGGCGAGGTGGTGAAAATTGATATTGAAACGGGTGAGCAAAGCGTGGTGGCGAAGGTGCGCCCGGGTATCGACAACCTGGCCATCGATGCCGAGGGCAAATTATACCTTTCCCACTTTGTCGATGGTGGTGTCGCCGAAGTGGCGATGGACGGCAGTAATGCGGCGCGGGTGCTGGTTGAGGCCGGTTGGGTTGGCCCCTGGGGCATCGCCTGTGATACGGCTTCCGGTACCTGCTTAGTGGTCGACGGCCTCAGCTTGGCGATGATCTCTGCCGAGGGCGAGCGCAGTGCGGTCGGCAGTCCTCTCGATACCTCCGCGCCACGCTTTGTGCGCGCCGTCGCAGCCGGCAAGCCCGGGGAGTTTCTGATGACCACGGCGCGGGGTGATGTGCTGCGCTATGACTTTGTCACGCAAACCACCGACATGCTGGTCGCCAAACAGGGGCAACTCAAGGGCCTCTGTGCTGCGGATGACGGTGGCGTGCTGGTGGT
>MAAU01000020.1 GCA_002162825.1 Gammaproteobacteria bacterium 54_18_T64 | reverse complement strand
CCCAGCTCGACCTTGTGCAGGTTCGAAAACACCTGGCTAATCATCTTCTCGGAGATGGCCATAATATCTTTATCGTTAACGAAGGAGGCTTCGATATCAATCTGGGTGAATTCGGGCTGGCGGTCGGCACGTAAATCTTCGTCGCGGAAACACTTCGCCACCTGGTAGTAACGGTCAAAACCCGAAACCATCAACAACTGCTTAAAGAGCTGGGGCGACTGGGGCAGCGCAAAGAACTTGCCTTCGTGGGTGCGGCTTGGCACCAGATAGTCGCGGGCACCCTCGGGGGTTGCGCGGGTCAGGATGGGTGTCTCGATATCGAGAAAGCCCGAGTCGTCGAGGAAGTTGCGCAGCGCCGAGGTGACCTTGGAACGGAAGTACAGGTGCTCCTGCATCTCTGGGCGACGCAGGTCGAGGAAGCGATGCAACAAACGCACCTCTTCACCCACCTTGGTGTGCTCGTCGAGCTGAAAGGGCGGCGTTTCTGAGGCGTTGAGGATTTCCACATCGGTGGCATAGACCTCAATTTCACCGGTCTTCATCTGTGGGTTGACGGTTTCGGCACTGCGCGCGCGCACGCGACCACGGATTCTTAAGACATATTCACCACGCACACTGTCGGCGGTATTGAAGTGTTCACCGCTGTCCGGGTCGCAGACAATCTGCACAATGCCTTCACGGTCGCGCAGATCGATAAAGATCACCCCGCCATGATCGCGACGACGATCGACCCAGCCGCATAAAGTGACCTCTTGATCCAAGAAGGTAGTATCGAGTAATCCGCAATAGCTCGAACGCATAATGTCTCTGTTTCCTAAATATCGATCGGTAAATTAACGGCCTGGTGTGCCGCAAGCTGAAATAAGATGTATGAAACCAAGCTGTTTAGCTGCTGGCCGATGCCGCCTTTTTGCCGCTATCGGAGCTTGCGCCACTGGCTTTTTTCGCGCCGCCGTCGGACGATTTATTACCGGCACTCGAGCCGCTGTCACCGCCGGCTAGGTTCTTCTTTTTATCACCGGTTTTAAAGTCGGTCTCGTACCAGCCGCTACCACTGAGCCGAAAGGCACTGGCCGTCAGCTGTTTCTTTAAGGCCTGCTCGCCACAGTTGGGGCATTCGGTTAACAGGGCGTCACTGAGCTTTTGTAGGGCCTCGAGGGTTTCCTGGCAGGACTCACATTGGTATTCATAAATTGGCATTGTCTATTTACTCCACTTCACACGCCAGACACAGCGGCGGCAACCACTTTGTAGCAGTTGCCCACCGAGCACCTGGAAAGATAAGCATCCAGGGAAGGCTGGTCCAAAAAAGGCGCGCATTATACCCCAGCTAGGCAAGCGGCTTAAAGTCGCCAACACAGCCTTACTTTCCCGCAACGAGGGGGTAAAACAACTAAAGTCATATTTTTTGCCAAAAAAAGGCTATTTTATAGGGATTTCTATTGCCTGAGCTCAATAGATACTATATATATTGCTTCCCGAGGGGCCATAAAATTTTGCTTGATGTACTCAGGCCCTCAACGCTGACAAACAATCAAACAATAAACGCAAGGTAAACACCATGGCCGCCAAAAAAGCTCCCGCTAAGAAGAAAGCTCCAGCCAAAGCCGCACCTGCACGTAAAATCGTAGCAATTTCTGAGCGCTACACCAAAACCCAGCTGCTCAATGAGTTGTCCGAGAAAACAGAATTATCGCGCAAGCAGGTTGGCGCGGTGCTCGAAGAGCTGGGCATTGTTATCGAGCGCCATATTAAAAAGCGCGCGGTTGGCGAGTTTACCCTGCCCGGCCTGTTAAAGATCAAAACCGTTAAAAAGCCAGCGCGCCGCGCTCGCAAGGGCATCAACCCCTTCACCGGTGAAGAGACGACTTTTGCTGCCAAGCCAGCCAGTACCGCCGTTAAAGTCACTGCGCTAAAAGGCCTGAAAGATATGGCGAACTAGCACGCCGACCTTACCAGGTAGCTGCTCTTCTAAAAAAGCCCCTCTCTGAGGGGCTTTTTTTTATTTCGAGTACGGCCAGGGTCATGCTAACGCTGCACCCCACTGCCATCAGCTATCTATCTCTAACTCCCCCAACAGGGCCTTGTGTAGACTCGCCACCCTTTGCTCTAGCACTCCCGCCGCATATTCACGCACCGGGGCCGCACCCCAAATAGGCCCCGGCCAACTGACATCCGTTTTAAATCGGGCCACATGGTGAACATGCAACTGGGCGACGATATTACCGAGCATGGCAATATTCAGCTTGTCTGGCGAAAATACCGACTCCAGCGCCTCCGCCAGCAGTGACGATTCAGCCAGTAGCAATTGCCGGTCGGCCTCTGAAAGATGATGAATTTCCGTAATACCCTGGCGCTGGGGCACCAAAATACACCAGGGATAGTTGCCATCACGGTGTAGCAATAACAGGCATAGCTCAAACCGCCCCACTAATAGTGTATCTTTCTGCAAACGCTCATCGAGCTGGAACATCACCCCTTACTCCTTTCTAAGAACCGCGCTGTACCCAGCGTCGACGGCACCGTAAAATAGCCGCCAAAATACATCAAGCCCTATCTTCAGTGGAATAACACTTATGCGCGCCAGCCGTTTTCTCATTGCCACCCAGAAAGAAACCCCAGCCGATGCCGAGGTTATCAGTCATCAGCTGATGCTTCGCGCCGGGTTGATTCGCAAGCTCGCCTCCGGCCTCTACACCTGGCTACCCCTGGGCCTGCGTGTACTACGCAGGGTAGAGACCATCGTGCGTGAAGAAATGGATAAGGCCGAGGCCCAGGAAGTCCTCATGCCGGTGGTGCAACCCTCAGAACTATGGCAGGAGTCCGGACGCTGGCAGGAGTACGGCGGCGAGCTACTGCGCATCGCCGACCGCCACGGCAGAGACTTTTGCCTCGGCCCCACCCACGAAGAAATTATCACCGATTTAATTCGCGGCGAAATCCGCAGCTATAAACAGCTGCCCGCCAACTTCTACCAGATTCAAACCAAGTTTCGTGATGAAACCCGCCCCCGCTTTGGGGTGATGCGCGCCCGCGAATTCATTATGAAAGACGCCTATTCCTTTCATGCGACGGCAGAGAGCCTGCAACAAACCTACGACGTAATGCACGCCGCTTACTGCAAAATCTTCCAGCGCCTCGGTCTCGACTTCCGTCCCGTACTCGCCGACACCGGCAGCATCGGCGGTAGTTTCTCCCACGAGTTTCACGTACTGGCCGACTCCGGCGAAGACGATATCGCCTTTTCCAACGGCAGTGACTACGCCGCCAATGTGGAAATGGCCGAGGCCGTCGCCCCCAACGGCGACCGCCCAGCAGCCACACAGGAGATGGCCGAAATCGCCACCCCCGGCCAGCACAGCATCGACGACATTTGCAATTTCCTCGACTGCGCGGCGAACAGCACCGTTAAAACACTGATCGTCAATGGCGAGGAAGATGACAGCCTGATCGCACTGGTACTTCGCGGCGACCACGAGCTAAACGACATTAAAGCGGAGAAACTCGAGGGCGTTGCCAACCCACTGACCTTTGCCAGTGAGCAGGCCGTACTCGCCGCCACCGGCTGCAGTGTTGGCTCACTCGGCCCCGTCGGTTTAAGCATTCCGGTGATTATTGATCTCAGCGCCGCCCATCTCAGCGACTTTGTCTGCGGTGCCAATAAAGAAAGCGTCCATTTAACGGGTGTTAACTGGCAGCGCGACTGTGCTGCTGAGCGCGTCGAAGATCTTCGCAATGTGCTTGCCGGCGACCCCAGCCCCGATGGCCAGGGCACACTGGAGATTAAACGCGGCATTGAAGTGGGCCATATTTTCCAGCTGGGCACTAAATACAGCGATGCAATGAATGCGAAAATTCTCGACGAAAATGGCAAGGAACAGGCCATGTTAATGGGTTGTTACGGCATCGGTGTCAGCCGCATCGTCGCCTCCGCCATTGAGCAAAACCACGACGACAAAGGCATTATCTGGCCCGAGTCTCTGGCCCCCTTCCAGCTCGCCATCATTCCCATCAACCCCCACAAGTCCGAGGCCGTACGCGAGGCCAGCGAGACCCTCTACACAAAACTGCGAGAAACCGGTCACGAAGTGCTTTTGATGGACGAAAAGAAGGCCAGGCTCGGTGTTATGCTCGCCGATGTTGAACTCATGGGTATTCCCCATCGCCTGGTTATTGGCGACCGAGGCCTGGAAAATGATGCTATCGAATACAAATACCGTCGCGACGCCGAAAGCTCCGATATTAAACTGTCTGAACTCGACGCCTTTTTGGCGAAGGCCCTTAGCAGCGAATAATCAAGGTCAACCTCTAAAGCCGGCTCCTGCTGGCTCTGCAAACTAAACATGCTGTTATTAAAACGCCCCAAACCTCGGCGCTTCCTCGGCCTGTTAGCACTGCTGCTAACAGGCCTGTTGCTAGCGCCGTCGGCATTCAGTGCCCAGGCGAGTGATCCGGAGTTACTAAAAATATTGCGTGACACGGTGAATCAAGCCGATAGCTTTGATGACCGCTACGATGCCGAGGTCTGGCTGCTGACAAAATCCAATAGCCTGGCACGTTTTTTACCCGACAAAAACCGTCGCCTTGAACTACTGCGCAAAGTCCACCGCGCCGCGACCAAGGCCGAACTACAACCCGAAATCGTGCTTGCGCTAATCGAGGTGGAGAGTCATTTCGACCCCTACGCCGTGTCCCGTGTCGGCGCCCAGGGTTTAATGCAAATCATGCCTTTCTGGAAAAAAGAAATCGGCAGGCCCAATGACAACCTCACCGATACCGACACCAACCTGTTTTACGGCTGCACCATTCTCAAACACTATTTAAAGCGGGAAAAAGGCCGACTGGCCGATGCCCTCGCCCGCTACAACGGCAGCTACGGCCAGTACTGGTATTCCGAGCGGGTACTGGTCGCATGGGAAAAGCGCTGGCGCTAATGACGCGGTGGTCACCCCAATTCAAGTACCCGCAATCGCGGTAATTTTCGCGCAACGAACGGCCTCTCTCGGGTAAGCCGTCTGCCACACAGTGACAACATCATCCACACTCAAACTCATATCGCCGTAATACAGGCCCGCCTCACCCAGGGCCCTTGCCTCGGCATCAAAGCCCCCTCGCACACCCCACATACCACGACTCGCATCGGTACTTTTGCCATAGCGTAAATCCGACATCTGCGCGACAAAGCCCTGCTCTGTGCGCCTTACCTGCTCCGCGACAAGACCACCGGCAAACCAGTGAAAGACCTTGCCGGCCCGCGTGTTGCGCAGGGCATCGATGGCCGGGTGTGTCATCTTTGCTTGCACCTCCCAGGCAATATCACAGCTCTGGTCAAGGGTGATAAAACCAACATAAACCTGCTCATTGCTTATAGCGACCACCCTTCGCAGTGGCATCTGAAAAAAGGTTGGGAAAGCATAAACTTGCGCATCGACGACACCATCACGCGCTAACTGGCTTGCCGCCAAAGCTATCGCCTGCTGATTGAGTACCCAACCCCACAATAGATATTGACTCGACAATACCAGGGTTAACAGCGACACCAGCCAGCCAAAACGCCCCGCAAAGCGCAGTAATAATATGCCAAGCAATAAAATAGCGGTGTACAGTGGCTCAATAATCGGCACCGCATGCCAGGCAAAGCGCGCATCGGAAAGCGGCGCCAATAACTGTGTGCCATAGGGTGTGCAAGCATCCAGTAGGGGGTGGGATAACAGTGCCAGGACAAACACCGAGAACCAGCTCAACAATGAGCTCGATTCACCTTTAGAGCGATCCCTTTGCCAAAATAACCACCCCAGCACACTGCCAACGAGTGGGCCAAAAAAAAGAGAGTGGGTAATACCCCGATGTAACTGCAACTGCGCGATATCGTCGGCAAATAAACTAAAGGCGACATCAATGTCGGGAAAAGCACCGGCCAGTGCACCCCAGCCCGCGGCACGCAAGCCGAGCTTACGACCCGCAGCCGCATGGGCGACAACACCGCCCAATAAAGCCTGACTAAGTGGATCCACAGTAACTCCTTTTTATAGTGGCCGCAGCCATAGACTCGGCATCTGTCCAAAGTTCAATCATCAAGCGAGCTATCTGTATAAGTAGAAAAACGGCCACTCGCTTGATATTCAGCCACCCGATAAAGTCGCAACGCCACCAAGGAAACACCTATTGAAGCAGGCTAGGTAAGCGGAGGGCAAGGGCGAGTTCCTGTGCATCTGTAAAACACCTCTACGCCAGCCCCCCACTTCTATTGGGCACATTGTTCCAATGTAATTTGAAGATCTTCGGATAGAAAAATCATTTGCGCTTCCGAATCGACTGAAAATTTAGCAGAGACCATAGCGAAAATATTAGCTCAATGTGAATGTGGCGGTTCATTCAAGCCTGTAAGAAACCCAAGATGCCCTTTGTGTAAGCATCGTGGATTCAAACATAACAATTCAATAAAGGAGCGTCTTTCAAAGACAAGTGTTATTTTGCGACAAGTTGCTAGATTTTCCTGTGAAAACTAAAAACCCCAACCAGACGCTCCAGCAAGGTAAAACAAGCCTGAATCTCACAAACCAAGATATTGATTCAAAGAAAACTATTTTGAGTATCCCACTTCAAAACTTCAACACCCTGTCCCGCCCTAGAAAAAATCGAGGATACGCTCATTATGAACAAGTTGAGCCAAGCCACATTGGCGCTCTTACCGCTGCTCCTTACACCCGTATTTGCTTTTCTATTGGCGCAGGGGCTCTTGAACCTGGGCGCGGGGGAAAAGGACATGCTTTGGGCATGGGTCTGGGCTCTGTGGTCCCTTATCTTTGCCCTCTCGGGCATTTTTTTAATCTATCACAACAATGCCACGGGCCAGTGGGCACTGCGCGCAAGTTATGTCGCCATAGGGCTAGTACTGGCCCTATGGCTACTGGCTTTGGCAGCAAGCCTCTTGCAAATCCTATAACGCCATCAATTGATTTTATTGGCCGACAGGGCACCTGACAGATTGACAGTAACTCGCCACAGCCTTGCTGTTGTGACAACACAAGCCATCGATTAGCTGCTGTACATTCGGGTGGTTTTATCTATATTGAGTAAGACCATAAAGCGAACAGGCAAAGAAAAAAAGATAACCGCATGTCCACGGGGGCAAATTACTCAAAACCGGCCCCGAGATAACAATACTTATAACAAACAGGGAAATATCATGAGCAAACCGACAAGAGCCGCCGACACCCCCTATGCCGTCGACGTCGAGGCGGGGAAACGCTACTTTTGGTGTGCCTGCGGCCAAAGTAAAACCCAACCCTTTTGCGATGGTGCCCATAAGGGTGGTGATTTCGTACCCGTCAAATACGTGGCGACAGCGTCCCAACAAGTATTCTTCTGTGGCTGTAAAGCCACAGCTTCACCCCCGCTATGTGATGGTAGTCATAAGGCAAGCTAAGCCGGCCAACATATCATCGAACCAACTATGCCCCTGTGGTCGCGGGCCGGCCCGCACAATGGTAAGGGGCTTATTATATTGGCTGCGCCTCAAGGCCAAATACCCCTCTGTAGGGTCACCTTCACCAACTTATCGAGGGCAATAACCAACGCCGCCGTACGTAAGTCCAGGGGGTAGGCATGTGTATCACCGTCTTGTTCGCTCTCTTCGGCGGCCAGGGCCTTGAAACGTTTTACGCTGTGATCAACCGCCTGATTGATTTTTTGCAGGAGTTTTTCATTGACCTGATCCAACTCCCACTGCTGGTTTTCCAGGTTCTGCACCCATTCAAAATAGCTAACGGTGACGCCCCCTGCGTTGGCGAGAATATCCGGCAATACTTGGATACCCCGTTGTACGAGTATCCGATCCGCCTCGGGGGTAATAGGCCCGTTAGCCGCCTCGACCACCAATTTCGCCTGCACCCGCGAGGCATTGTCGGCACAAATTTGATGGCCCAGGGCCGCCGGCACTAGCACGTCGCATTCCAACTCCAATAGAGCTTGATTGGTAATGCTCATAGTGCCCGGCAGGCCGATCAGTGAACCGTGGGTGTTTTTGTAGGCCTGCACCTCTGTTAGGTTCAGCCCCTCTCTGTCGACAATACCGCCCTGAGAGTCACTGACGGCAATAATTTTGGCACCCATGCATTGCATCTGTTCGGCGACCACAGCACCAACATTGCCAAAGCCCTGAATAACCACACTGGCCCCATCCAAACTACTGAGACCCGGCACCATGTGCTTGGCGATAAAGTGGCGTACCGCATAACACACGCCACGCCCAGTGGCCTCGCGTCGCCCCACTGAACCGCCGAGGGAGAGCGGTTTACCTGTCACCACCGCGCGGTTGTTACTGCCGCTGTGCATCACGTCATAGGTGTCAAAAACCCAGCTCATAGTTTGTTCACTGGTATAAAGGTCGGGAGAGGGAATATCGGTATAGGGGCCAATGTTGTCCCCCAGCTCGCTGATAAAACGTCGAGTAATACGGCGCAATTCGGCAGCGGATAGGCTCTTGGGGTCACAGCTAACGCCGCCCTTGGCGCCGCCAAAGGGCACATCAATCAACGCGCACTTCCATGTCATCAAGGCGGCCAGGGCGCTCGCTTCATGTAGATCGACATCGGGGTGATAGCGAATCCCGCCCTTGCCAGGCCCCAAGATACGATTATGTAGGACCCGACAACCCTTGAAGACACGCACATGACCACCATCCATCTCCACGGGGAAGGTGACGCTGACTACGCGCTTGGGGTAGCGCAGGACGTCAATAATACCTTTGTGGATGTGGGGTATGCGGCTCAAGGCCCGGTCGAGATTAATATCGGTCATCGTCGCGGCACTGCTATCGGAAATGCCGCCGTGTAGATCTTGCGCGTACTCCATCACTTACTCCTCCTCTATGCCCAGCGAAGGCAATGCTCAGGGCAAACCTCAGCCAACCTCAAATGGCAGAGCGTACTGGTGGCTCTCTTGCCCGGTTATTACGTCGCTAAAGCGTAAACCAATACCCAATAAGCGCACGCTCTGCTCACCACGCCACCAAGCTTGCTCACATAAACTCTGATACCCCTCAAGTGTAATACCATCGGGCAGGTCACGCTCGACAGTAGTGCTAGTAAAGTCACTAAAGCGCATTTTTAAATAATGGCGACTGACTCGGTAAGTGTCATCGACATTTTGATAGCGCGTTTGTAATTGTTCAAACAAGGCAGGCAAGCGGGCGATGCAGGCAGCGGCATCGGGCAAGTCGTCAACAAAGGTGGTTTCGACACTGAGGGATTTTCTGCGCCGATCGATCCTGACCGGCCGGTTGTCGATACCCCGGCTCAGTTCAAATAAACGCCGGCCCAGTACCCCAAAGTGCTCGGTCAATTTCAATAGACTGATGTTGCGTAAGTCACCACAGGTTTTTACCGCGAGCTGGTGGAGCTTCTTTTCGGTGACTTTACCGACGCCGAATAATTTACCCACCGGCAAGGCCAGCACGAAGCCATCCACCTGATCGGGAGTAATCACAAAGAGCCCGTCGGGCTTGCGCCAATCGCTGGCAATCTTGGCGAGGAATTTACTCGGCGCCACCCCTGCAGAGATAGTAATGCCAACTTCTGCCTTGATACGTGCGCGAATTGCCTCGGCCATCAAGGTGGCGCTGCCCTGACAAAGTTTGGTGGCGCTAACATCGAGAAAGGCTTCATCGAGGGAGAGGGGTTCAACCAGCTCGGTGAAGTCGGAAAAAACGTCCCGTATCTGTAGGGCCACCTCCCGATACTTGGTAAAGTCTGGGGGCACAACAATCAAATCGGGGCATAAGCGCAAAGCGCGGGCGGTGGCCATGGCCGAATGCACACCGTATTCACGCGCGGCATAGTTACAGGTGGCAACCACACCGCGACGTCCGGCACGCCCCCCCACGGCGATGGGCTGTGTAGCCAGCGCGGGGTTGTCACGCATCTCCACAGCAGCATAGAAACAATCGCAGTCACAGTGAATGATTTTTCGCGGCTGACTTGCTTCAGGCATATGGGTTCATCAGCGCGCTGCAGCTATTTAGGGCCGTGTGTGTCAGCACTTGCGTATCAGGCTCAAACCATCAGCTAATGGCAATAGGCTTAGGTCGACACGCTGATCAATACGAAGTTGGGCATTAAATAGTCGAATTGCCTGGGTATCGGCGTCACCTGTTGAAGCATCCGCTACGG
The DNA here is from genome assembly GCA_002162825.1 of Gammaproteobacteria bacterium 54_18_T64. Taxonomy (GTDB): domain Bacteria; phylum Pseudomonadota; class Gammaproteobacteria; order Pseudomonadales; family Porticoccaceae; genus Reddybacter. Next base: position 77,044 of record MAAU01000020.1, on the reverse strand, counting down.
CACCACCCCACAGTACATTGTCGACGACAATCAACCCGCCCGGACGCAACAGGGCCAGGCACAATTCATAGTATTCGCCATAAGCCGTTTTGTCGGCATCGATAAAGGCAAAATCAAAACTCTGCGCCTGCCCATCATCCAGTAGGGCCTGTAAGGTTTGTGCAGCGGGGGCCAAACGTAAATCGATTTTATTGGCGAGCCCCGCCTGCCGCCAGTAGCGCTGGGCAATGGCGGTGGTTTCGGCATTAATATCGCAGGCGATAAGCTGGCCATCGTCCGGCAACGCTTCGGCTACGGCCAGGGCACTGTAGCCAGTGTACACACCGACCTCGATGGCTCGCCTCGCCCCCATTAACTTCACCAAGAGGGCCATAAACTGGCCCTGCTCGGGGGCAATTTGCATCATCGCCATGGGCAGTGCGGCAGTTTCCTCTCTCAGCAGTGCTAAAGCAGGGGATTCTCGTAACGAACTAGCCAACACGTACTCGTAGAGCCCTTGGTCGAGACTGATGTATTTTGAAGCCATGGTTGAATCCTTTGTGATATCACCGAAGAACTGACAAACGGTGGCATCTATGGTATTTAAGTGCCCCCCATTAAATACCATTTTAAGCAGCGTCAAACCAAAAAGGAAAGAGTCATGAGCGATACACTAAATTATGAAGGCCGAGTCGCCATTGTCACTGGTAGCGGCGGCGGTCTGGGTCGAGCCCACGCCCTGTTACTGGCCAGCCGTGGCGCCAAGGTGGTGATTAACGATCTTGGTGGCGACATGCAGGGCCGGGGCACAAGTGGCAGCAACAGCCCCGCCGACAAGGTTGTAGAGGAGATTAAAGCCGCCGGTGGCGAAGCCGTCGCTAATTACGACTCGGTAACCGACGGCGATAAAATTGTGCAAACCGCTATGGACACCTACGGCAAGATCGACATCCTCATCAACAATGCCGGCATTTTGCGTGACACCTCTTTCCACAAGATGACAGAGGACGACTGGGACCAGGTCTACAACGTCCATGTTAAAGGCGCATTCAAGGTCACCCACGCTGCCTGGCCTCACCTGCGTGAACAGCAATACGGACGCCTGGTATTCACCGCCTCAAGCTCCGGTGTTTACGGCAACTTCGGCCAGGCCAACTACGCCATGGCCAAGCTCGGCTTATTCGGCCTGGCACAAACCCTCGCTCAGGAAGGTGGCAAGTACAACATCAAGTGCAACACCATCGCACCCTTCGCCGGTTCACGCATGACCGAAACCATTCTCGAAAAGAAAATGGTCAAGGCCCTCAACCCCGCTTTCGTCAGCCCACTGGTCGCCTATCTGTGCCACGAAGACTGCCCAGCTACTGGCAACCTCTTCGAACTCGGTGGTGGCTGGTATTCACAGGTGCGCTGGGAACGCAGCGAAGGTATCACCCTGCCCTTGACTGAAGGCATTAGCCTGGAGCAGATTGTCGAGAACTGGGGCAAAATTACCGATTTCTCCAGTAACACCGAACACCCCATTGTTGCCCTCGCTGGCTTCCAAAAAGTCGAGCCGAATTTGGCGACATTACCCGACGAAGACTAAGGGCGCTCTGCGTATGCCTGTATGAATCGCTCTTACGAGTAGATAACTTATTCTGAATACAGGAAGCACCTATCAGGATCGTCAAGAGCTCCTAAACCCTTGGTGGCTTGCTTAAGCTGTCAAGGGTGATTAATCGCCACTGATCAAGCCCTCAATTATGGCCTCTGTAAAAGATAGTGTAACCCTCCCCTAAACTAGGGGCATCCATATTTAGAGTTCTACCGCGTACACTACGGCAATGCGGAGCTAGTCAATATAAGGGAGGGTAGCTCTAATAAGCCCTACATCTTAGGACGACTTGTACAAGCCAAAGAACCTTACCCCATATAATTAGACTCTTTGGCAGTTGCAAGAGCAGCTACTACAACGCCCAAGCGCTTGGCATCCTTGTCAACCGCACCCCATTTAGGACTTACCAGACAAACACTACCCAAAATTAGGCGCTACAATGTGCCACCAAAAACCATGGTGTGGTGTACAAAAAATTTATGCAATCCAAACGCACTCGCCTCGACCGCTTTATGAGCCGTCAACTGGGCATGAAGCGCCAGGCCATTCGCCCCATTCTAGCCCAGGGTCGTATCCACGTAGACGGATGTGTAGCCACTGATATGCAGCAAACTATCCATCAATTTTCACATGTCATCTTCGATCAGCAGATCCTTCAAAACAACCAGCCAAATTATGTGATGTTTTACAAACCGAAAGGGGTTATCTGCGCCACCAGGGACCCCCATCACACAACTATTATCGACACATTGGGGCCGGTTTTACTAGGGGCGGACGAAACTAGTCAACTGCATATTGCTGGGCGACTCGATTTTAACTCAACGGGACTGGTGCTATTGACCAACGACGGCAGCTGGTCCCGCCGGCTATGCACTCCGGCCAATAAAGTCGAGAAATGTTATCGTGTTGAATTACAGAAACCTGTAGACGACAGCTACATCAAGGCCTTTTCACAGGGTATGTATTTCGAATATGAGGACATTACAACTCAGCCCGTTAAACTAAAAATCATCGACAGTCATAGTGTCGAAGTCAGTTTAATTGAAGGGCGCTATCATCAAATTAAAAGGATGTTTGGCCGTTTTCAAAACAAGGTTTTACAGTTACATCGCCTTTCAATAGGCAACCTCGATCTCGATAGCAAACTGCAACCAGGACAAGGTAGAAGACTCAATAGTGAAGAAGCCGAAATTATTTTCTAGGTCGAGACCTGTTTAAGACAGGCGGGTTAAATCTGTATATTATCGACAATCAATCAGTCCACAATATAATTAACCAGCAAGATCAAGCCAATAATAACTAACAAAAAGTACATGCAGGCTATGGCAAAGACATACACGCCATTAGCTCTCTCAAAATCAGTTTTTCGCTGAACCCTAGTCCTTACGCCTATATGACCTGCAAGGACAATTAGCACTGTTTGCCAAAAACCATAGGCTGTTGGTTTTTCGTCATTTAGTTGAATGTACTTGTCCGACAAGATGAGCACCTGTTACAACAAAGCAAACCGTATTTTAGAACGGGGTTAGTTCAACCACCAAACATAGACATTAAGCGAGATATCACCATCGGACAGAATAGTGGCTAAACAAACAAGTGGTAAGATATTGAATAGTTTCCCGGCTCAGATTGAGAGGAAATAAAACCCAGAACGACCCCTAATAACTCTCTATTTGCGCCCCCAATTTAAAAGGGAGCGCAAACCAGGATGTTAAATTTCTCGAATATCTGAGAGAAAATCTTCAATTGCAGATTTCAATTCGCGGCTATCACCAGCCAAACTGGCAGAGGAGACCTGTACTTGCTCTGAAGAGCGAAGCACCGTGGCTGCACCATCCTGAACCTGAGAGATTTGACCACTCGCATCAGCCGTACCCGTGGCAACTTGCTGAATGTTTTGAGAAATCTCCTGAGTCGCCAAGGCCTGTTGTTCAACAGCGCTGGTAACATTAAGAGCCACTTCAGAATTCTCTTTTAAGGCTTCACGAGTCTTGTCAACGGAAACAACAACGCTGGCACTAATTTCTTGTAGGCGCTTAATGTGTTCAGAAATATCATTAGTAGCAGAAGATGTTTGATTGGACAGCTCTTTAACTTCAGATGCCACAACTGCAAAACCCTTACCGGCATCACCAGCTCGAGCAGCCTCGATTGTTGCGTTTAAGGCCAGCAAGTTAGTTTGTTCGGCAATTTCATTAATCAGGTCAATAACATTGCCAATATTTTGCGAGGAACTTTGCAGCTCGACAGCAATACTTGCCGTTGAATCAATAGTATCCATCGCCTGCCCCGTGATCTGGGAAGAGTGATTCATTTGTTCGTTGATGCCTGCGACAGTAGAAGCCATTTCCTCACTGGCCGCTGCCACTGTCTGTACGTTCTGGGATGCTTCAGAGGCTCCCGCCGCCGCAGCGACACTTTGTATTTCGGTTTGTTTAGCGGTGTCTGACAAGGTAATTGCCGCGTGTTCCATATCGGCAATAGCCGTATTGAAGGAAGAGATCTTTTGAGAAATGTTGTTATCAAAATCACCTATCCTGGACTCAAGCAGCTCCGCCCTTGCCTGACGACGTCGGCTAGTCTCTAACTCTCTTTTCTGTTCAGCTTCTTTAGCGTTTTCTTCTTCTATCCTTCTCTCATCTTCCCGTTGGCGTTTGGCAATTTCAGCCTCTTTTGCCTCTTCTTCAAGCCGCAGTCGCTCTATGCGTCCTTGCTTGAAATTATCAACCGCACTAGCCATTTGCCCCACTTCAGAACCATAACCGAGGCAGGGAACTAGGATGTTCATATCGCCATCAGCCAAACTTAACATTGCCTCGTTCATCAAACTCAGAGGTTTTGAAATACTTCTGGAAACAATGAACACTAAAAAGGCAAGCAGAGCAACAACGATAGCAACAATGGCAAATATCAGTACTTTCACAAAAGCAGATGAAGCTTTCTCACTAGCATCGGCTACGATATCGGCAACTACAATATCTTCAACGGCTTTGATCAAATCAATTTTTCGAGTCGACATTAGATACCATTCGAAACCAGCGTATCCAGAGCCGGTCATATCTCCGCCTTCCATATCAGTAATAAAAATACGGACATCTTCGGCATCAATAACAGCATCGCCGGTCACAGTGTTGGCATAAGCTTCATCATTGACAGAAGTCGCACTACTGTGAAAAACAGTCAGAAAGGTATCTTGCGCACCCTTTAACCGGAGGAATTCAGAATACGATTCAGGTGTAAAAAGGCCATCACTGAAAGCGGTGACCACCAGGGCCCGCTCGTTGGCGCTCATCTCTTTGACCTTCAGCAAGGATGCTAAAGACGCCAATTTAGAACTCATTGCTGCACTCGATGCCAGCCCTTGCATTTGATCAACCAGGGCAGACAAGTCGCCTTCTAACTTGGCAAAACGCATTCCCGAAGCATCGGCTAAGGGCACTAATGGAACTAATACGTTGCGTTCGACATATAATAATTGTTCACGTCTGGCAATTTCTCGCTTAAACGCCATAAAATCCATTTTCAAGATGAAATCTCGTAACTCCTTGATGCGACCAAGAGATTCATTGGCTATAGCAGCCCCCTCCGCAAAGGTTTCACCGTAGCCGCTTACATCACCACTCAAGGCCGCTGTCAAACCGTCAACAGACTGATCTGTTATAACCCACTGTTCTTTAAGAATTTTTTCCGAGCTCTCAGAGCCCTCCTCACCAATGAAGGAGGCACTAAGGCCTCTCTCTTTCTGAACTTCGTGAATAGCATCGCCTATCTGCTTAGAAATTTCAGCAAGTCGTTCAATTTGCACATTGCGCTGGTAGTCCTGATAGGCGCCGTATGAATTGAAAATCAAAAACATCACCAATGCCAAAATTGGGCCAAAGGCGAGCCCGCCTATACGACCTGCCAGGCTATAACGGTTGAGAAATTCTTCTGCACCTGCTCCAAAAAAATTCTTGAGGACATCTATCATAGCCAAAACACTCCTAGCACTATTATTTTTTAGGTTAGCATCTATCCATGATGTTCATTACTTATCGCACCGTTCAATGGCACTCGTGCACTCGTGGCACATAGTACATCGGTAAATAACTAATTAAATCAACATTATTCCCGGTAAAAAAACATAATCCGCCAACATTCCACACGTTGGTAGTTATGCCGCGGGCACTATAAACCCAACCTTACCCACTCCATAGCGCGGTACTTCCACATCGAAGAAGGCTTGCTTTTCAACATTCCCCAACAAGCCACTAACAGAATCAGGGAAAGCCTCCGTCGCAGGATGCAGCGTCGAGAATCTCAAGTGTTCACCGTCTCGCAGCATAAAAAGTCTGGAGACAATATTCATAACCTCTTTGAGGTTGCCAACCATCATTTCCTCTAACTTGCCGCTTTTAATGACGTCTGCAGCGACCGGAGGTGGCAACATCGTCATTGAACTCCCCATATAAGCAGCAAATGCCAAATTACACGCCACTAAAGTCACAGGCTTATCACTATCATCCAGGTACAAACCAAAGAAAAGGTCATCTGCCTCCAGATCCACAGGATCGCAATCTTGCACATCCAATTTGGTAAAAAGCATACCTAACATATCTTTTAACTCTGCCTTTGTCGGCGTACTAAAACTCACAGGCGGCCCCTTTTTATAAATTTGATCAAAAGAAAGATTTCAATGCGTCAAACACTGATTCTTTAGTAAACGGTTTAGAAATAAGAAACTTGGCACCCAGACCCTCGGCCTTGGTGCGCATTTCATCAGAGGACTCTGTTGTGACAAAACCAAAATCTACCGTAATCCCTTCATCATTCAATGCTGTAAGAAGCTCAATACCGGACATATTGGGCATATTCCAGTCACATAACACAAGATCAGGGGAGTCAGACTTAATTTTATCGAGACCCAGCTGACCATCTGCAGCCTCTATAAAATCGGCACTGAACCCAGCAGCCTTTACCATTTTCTTAACAATCATTCGCATAGCGACGCTGTCATCAACAACAAGCACTTTCATTTACCAACTCCATAATCACTCGAAACACTCAAGCTCAATGCCATATTACTGTCAATCACTCGGAAAAAAGTCCAAGTCGATCTCAATTTTTGCATTAAGCAACCTTTTCGTAATATACCGACCCTCTATCTACTTTCTTTACAAAGTGCCCAAACTGATTGTTTAGGAACTCTGTAGCCCCTATGACTAATACTCCCTTTGGCAACAACATTGAAGCCAGGTTCTTAAACAATATCGCCCTATCGCTTTCTTCAAAATAATTCACCACATTTCTGCAAAATATGATATTGAACTTTGCCACCGGCTCAACTGGGTTTAACAAATTTTGCTTACTAAATGAAATGATCGAACGTAGTTCAGGCTTAATTTGATAGCGATCACCCACACAGTCAAAGTAGCAACGTATTTTTTCAGTAGATAAACCACGCTGAACTTCGAAATTAGAATACTCACCCTTACTCGCCGCCGATATAATCTCATCAGATATATCGAAAGCCTTAATTTGCACCTTGAATTTTGTCAGATCAAAGAGGATTTCCTTCAGTACCATAGCCATACTATAGGCCTCTTGCCCACTTGAACAAGCCGCACTGGCGATTTCAACCACCGCATTTTCATTCTCTCCTAGCAGGTCCGGTATAAGCTTGTATTTTAACAAGTCGAAGGGGTGGTCATCCCGAAAAAAATATGTTTCATTGGTAGTTATAGCACTAATCAAAGCTTGGTTTTCGATAGAACCCGACACCGAAACACATCGTAGTAACTCGGCGTAAGAATTGAGCGAGAATTTGTGTAGAATTGGCCCCAATCTTGATTCAAGTAAATAGCGCTTTGATACGTCCAAATTTATACCCGTATGAACCTTCACATGGCCAATAAAGCTGTCCAATTCCCGATCAGTCATTGTATGGGTGTGATTGGTTACCATGTGGCTAGTCCAATATGAACAATGATGCAGTCCTTTCTGCTAACCATTAGCCGCGCTAAAAGTCTAATTTTAACTACTATGTTATACACTAGCCCCCACCCTAAAATCTCTCTCAGTAGATCTTGCCCCTGCACTAGCCTCGCCACAGTTACCACACTGATTATTTCCTGTTATCTTTATCACTCCTTATCCCCTAGCGTGCACTTTTGAGCCTTTTTCTTGGCAACTTCAATGCATCTTCAATGGCAGAAGACATTTTCTCAATACTCACTTGTTGATCGACCAGGCCAGCTTCTTTAGCGACCCGCGGCATCCCATATACCACACAGCTTTGCTCGTCCTGCGCGAGAACTTTTACACCATAACGCTTCATTTTTCGCAAGCCTTCACAGCCATCATCACCCATGCCGCTCAATATAACGCCTAAAACACCTGCTTGATATATACCCGCCACGCTGGAAAAAAAATAATCAACGGAAGGTTTACAAAAATTATCGGGCTCATCATCAGTGATTTTAATCTCCACGCCCTCTCGTCCCTGTACTAGCTTCATTTGCCGCCCACCTGGCGCAATATACGCATGATTTGGCAATGGTTTATCACCGCTACTGGCCTCTTTAACTGAAACGGCACTGATTTCATCAATCGACTTTGCCAGAGTCTCGGTAAACATTGGGGGCATGTGCTGTACAATAAAAATCGGCACATCGATCGGGCACTGCAATCCAGAGAATAACTTCAACAACGCCTTCGGGCCGCCGGTAGAACAGCCCATAACCACCGCTTTAGGACGCACCGCTTCCACGGCAAGACCAGAGTGCTCGGCAACCGGCTTCACTGCCGGTGCTAAGTCTTTTTGCCGGATAGATTCCCTATAAGCAGCACCGTAAGAATCTACATTCCGATCATGTCTTGTGGCTTTAAAGTCGAAGTTTAATGTGCCTATTTTTTCAAGCAATTGTTGGCGAATGTTTTCTTTAGCCCCAAGTCCACCCAATCTGTTTGGTTTTGTAATAAAATCATAGGCACCTAACTTCAGTGCGTTAATTGCAACCTCGGCACCAGTCTGCGAGCAGGAGCTGACGATAATCAGCTTAGTGTTCAGTTTTTTGGCAATAACAGCTTTAATAACCTCCATACCTGTCATCACAGGCATCTCCATATCGAGGGTCACCACATCGGGCTTGTCAGAAAGAATCTTTTTCATGGCCTCTTTGCCATCACAGGCCACGCCAATACATTCCACACCGGGTATAGCTGTCACAATATTCTGTAAGGCCTGCCGATACATCGCAGAATCATCGACAACTAACAGCCTTAACGGAACCATTATGCGACCTCAGTTTCCAGGGTGTTATCCAGATTGAGCATTGCTACCAGGTCCTCTTCACGACGGAATAAGGCCCGAAAAAAATCGCTATCTGCACCATTGACGGTTGCGGGAACCGGGAAAAAGTCATCGCTGCTAGCAAACACCGAATCTTCAATGCCATCGACTAAAAGCCCAATTAACTCTTCACCAAACTCGACTAAAACGATGTGCACCGCTTTCACATCTTGATTGACTGACAAGTTCATACGCTTACTCAAATCAACAATTGTCACAATACTACCGCGCAAGTTAATCACTCCATTCACATACGAAAATGGAGTGTGAACTGGGGTAATCGTCGGTGATTTAAAAATCTCTCTCACCTCGGTGATCGGTAAACCAATGGTAATGTCACTCACTCGAAACACTATGATTTCGGTATCTTGCAAAAATAATGTCTCACTCATTGCAAACTCTCCTTTATTGTTTAAGCGCTGACCGCACGGGGTTTTGCCAAACGTCGACATACATCAACCAGTTGTTCCCGGTCCAGCTTAATTTGGTACTCATCAACCCCCGCATCGAGCCCCTTTTGCTCTGCCGAAGCACCCGCTAACGAGGTAACCGCCACCAGAGGCATGCCTTCATATTCAGGTAGCGCTTTGATAGCTCTCACCATTTCGAGGCCATCCATATTGGGCATTTCAATATCGGTCAGAACCATGGTGATTTCAGGGTGGCTGCGCAGCATTTCCAGACCCAATAAGCCGTCATCCGCTGTCAGTACAACAAACCCTGCGGCCTCAATTTCCTTCTTCATTTGCGACTGGAAAAAAGGTGAATCTTCCACTAGTAGCACAGTGAGCTCCGTCTCTTCAGCCTCACCTAGAAGATGCTGAGTCCACTCTGGATCATCCAGTTCGAGTATTCCGTAGAGATCCAGAAATTGCAGGATCTCGCCATTGACGATCATCGACCCGGCTATACCCGCCCGTTTATGAGTGCGATTATCAATGGTGTCTCTATAATCGACAATATCGCGAATATCTGAGGCCATTAGACCAATTTCTTCATTGCCAACGGTGTAGACAATCACATAGAACTCAGTGCCACTAACATCAAGAGCATGAGAACTCACTATGCCCTCTAAAGAAATCAATGGCAGTATGCCACCGCGATAACTAATAGCCTTGCGGTCGCCAACATCTTGTAGCTCGCTGAGAGAAAAGCGTTCGATGCGAGCAACCAGCTGCATTGGCACCGCATACACTTCGTCCTCGACATGCTGAATAATCAGAATTGAACAGGAGTCGATATCTCTCTCCTCCTCGCTTTCACGCGTTCGCATTTCGCCCTCAGTCTGCTGGGACTCACTGGCCCCGCTCAGCATGCGCACGCCATCGACATCGAGAATAAGAGCTACTGTACCGTCGCCAAGAATGGTTGCACCTGAAAATTCATTGCTACTTCGAAAGTGCATCCCCAAAGGTTTAACCACGATTTCTGCTGACTCATGCAGCTCATCAACACGGATTCCGTACTTGAAGGCACCTGCAGCAACGATGACAATGTTAACGCTACTCTCCGCGCTTGCTCGACGTTCCGAGCCACTGCGAATTTCGCTCGAGGTCTCATCATCATTTTCACGACGATCGGCAAGTCGATCGCGACGTTCTTGGGCCAAGGCGCCACTATCAGCATCTCGATAAGTTGGCGTAATGTCAAAATAGTCACTCAATTCAATCAACGGCACGAGCTCACCGCGTAGGCGCAGCATGGCGACTCCGCCCACGTGCTGAATTCTGCGCTTTATTTCATCGGGTGGAATACCAACCATTTCGACGACATTGACCTGTGGAATAGCGAAATTCTCGGTGCTAATCCCCACCAGAACACTGGGGATAATAGCCAAAGTCAATGGCAATTTAACGCGTATCGTCGTGCCCTTGCCCAACTCTGATTCAATATCGGCCACACCACCCACTTTGGCCAGGTTCTGACGCACCACATCCATGCCGACACCGCGACCGGAAATATCGGTCACTTCTTCAGCCGTCGAAAAGCCGGGCTGGAAAATCAGTCGGACGATATCCTTTTCATTCATCCTCGCGATTTCTTCTTCCGTTACCATGCCCTTTTCAATGGCTTTGCTGGCAATTCTTTGTGGGTCGATACCAGCCCCATTATCGCTGACCTCGATAACTACCTGGCCCGCCTCGTGAAAGGCATGGAGCCGCAACTGTCCGAAGGGTGGCTTACCCGCAGCCTTGCGCTGTGCCGGAGTTTCAAGACCGTGGTCAATAGAGTTGCGCACCAAGTGGGTGAGGGGGTCACCGAGGGCTTCAATAATTGTTTTGTCGAGCTCTACATCTTCACCGAGGATTTCTAAATTAATCTGCTTGCCCAGTTGCCCAGACAGGTCGCGCACTATGCGCCTGAACTTACTGAAAACGATGTCAATGGTTTGCATCCGCGTCGACATAATCGCACGCTGCAATTGGGAGGTAATGGCGTCAACCTTTTTTGCCGCAGGTTGTAATAGCGCAGGGTCACCTGTTTCCACACTTTGTATTAAAGCATTACGTGTCAGCACCAATTCACCAGCCAATTCCATCAGCCGGTCAAGTAGAGACAAATGAACACGGATGCTTTGATCACCGCTGCTTTGGGCTTTTGCCGGTGCTGCTTTAGCCGACGAGCTACCATCTTGAGGCGTTTCGGCTACTGCCTTGGTGACCGGCACACTCGGCTCTGGAGTAGCGGGGGCATCGGACGTGCTCGATTCTGCAGCGACGGGCTCTGCGACGACAGGACTTTCATCCGCAACCACTTCTGGCTCGGGGGCCACCTCTGGTTCTACGGCAGCAGTTTCTTCAATAGCGGCAGGGGCCTCTGCCTCCGGGGCTGAATCACCCTTGAGGATGCCATCAAACACCGACAAATGATCGGAAATATCATAATCATTGGATGCATCTAGATTGTCGACCATACTGGCGACAGTATCGGCACCGGCCAGTAAAGAGGAGACAATTATCTTCGTTGTCTGTAGCTCGTTCTTGCGAATCAGGTCGAGAAGGTTTTCCATCGAATGAGCGAGGTTTTGCAGATTGATGAGATCAAAGAACCCGGCTCCGCCCTTAATGGTGTGCAGGGTTCGAAACACTCTGTTGACGAGATCTTCATCGAGACCATCCATGGCCTCCATTGCCAGCAAATCATCTTCAATACCCGCCAAATGCTCTCTAGATTCCTCTACGAAAAGCTGGAGAACTTCTTCATCCATATCATCCATTCTGCACACCCATTAGCCAATTTATTGTTGGGAACAATTTGCGCGTCGGGGGCTGGTATTTTATTCAATTAGAACTGTGTCCCACGACTAGCCACCAATACAGGTATAGGAAGAAACTACCGCTATTGCCAGTTAGATGCAGGCTATCATCAAACACGCTGAAACCAGAGTGTCTGTCCCTTATTATTATTTTAGAAAGTCAAACTTGAGAACCAAATATCACTTCTCTAATGCAAACACTATTTTAAGGTCTACCACGTACTCTTTCACCGCCCCAGCCTCGACCTTTGCACGTTCGCCGACAACCTCGATCTCCTCTATTCCACGCAGGGTTTGACTGGCCCTGGCATAACCTTTTTCCAGGGCATCCTGAAAACTTACTGGTGATGCTGCACTGAGATGAGACACACTTGATACGCTCATTTTCAACTCCTATAGATGTAATAAATCGGGTGGCGACATGGCAAATTTCAACAGGGCCCGCACGCGATATTCAAACTCACCACCAGCCGCGACGGTGACCGTTTTACTCACCACTTCCATGGAGTGAACCCCCCGCAATGTTTTATTGGCACGCTGTAAAATACACCCCAGTGCATCCTCAAACGAGAGCCCTGAGGTACCAATTAGCTCGTTAGATTTGCCGTGATTCAAGATTGCACTCCTTAATTGTCAGTATGACACCGGCTTAAAAATAGCGCCGGGGCCAGGTACCCTGAGTAACTCGTAGTGAATCACCCCATTCACTTCTCGTGTCGTGACGAAAGCTTCATCGAGCAAGAGATCAAGGTGACCCATTACCTCTGAGATTACCGCATAAAGCTGCTCTTCCCAAACTTTCGGGAAGAGATGTTGACCCACCTCAAAGGGTGTCAACGAACCGTGCTGCTCGAGAATCTTCGAGATCTTCAATAAGCGCCGCTCTGTCGATAGTTTATAACCGGCAATCAACTCGCGGTGATCCTGGAAAACGTCACCGTGACTGGGGTAGATGTGCTTAATATCGTAGGGGATGACCTTATCGGCCGAGCGGTAATACTGGCCCAAGGTATGGGTACGTTCGCCGCCCGGCGACTGCGGGAAATCCAACAGGCACACCGGGGTAACATCGGGTAGTAGATGGTCACCCGAGAACATTTGTCGGCTTTCAGCCTGCCAAAACACCACCTCTTCGGGACAGTGGCCGGGGGTGTGGATGACCTTCAAATCAAAGCCCTCAATGGGTACCACATCATTATCTTTAAACTCTCTATCGAGCTTACAGGGCTTGTAAATCTCCCCGATATAGGCGCGGTAATCGTAGGCCTTATCATACATTTCTGCGCTAAAACCAAAGCCCTGTAAAAACGCCTTTTCCTCTTCTATACGCTCTGCTGAAGGCAGGAAACCATCAACGGTGAGGTGCACATTTTTGTGACCCCATATTTCACAACCGGAAACTTCACGGATGCGACTGGCCTGACCAAAGTGATCCGTATGGGCATGGGTTAAAAGGAGCAGGGTTATATCTTCAATGGCGTAGTCGTATTCCTTTAAACCCAGCTGTAGATATTGCCAGGCCTCATCGGTACCCACGCCGGTGTCTATCAGCACCAGCTCATCGGAACCCGGCTCTGGCAGAATGACGTAACTATTAATATCACCGACACCGAAGGGCGTCGGCGTGGGGATACGGACAATACGCCCAAAGCGTTTAACACCGATGCTTTGTTCAACCGCACTACTCACCGTCGTCACTGCGCCACGGTCACAAGCCGAACGAAAAGCAAAGAGGCCAGGTCAAGCCATGAATCAACTATTACTGTCAATAACATCGATATCCCTCACTTCAACAGACTCCGGTGCTACGTAGTATTTGGGGTAATCTTCTTGCACTATCGGGCTTTGCGGCGACCACGTATAGCAGCCATTGAGCATAAATGGCGCCTGATCTTCCTCCATTTCTCCCCGTGGGGCTGGTTCAAGACCCATCAACTCGCGAGCATAATCTGCCGATAATGTTTGAAAGGTCACCGTTGCCAGCGGGCCTAGTAGCTCAGCAAGGTGGGTGCAACCGAGCACACCGCCAACGACCTCGCGCACGCGCCTGTTCCAGCCAGCACCAATTTTAAGTCCCACAATGCCCTGAAAATTATCGAGTACCTTCGAGCATATGTCGTAGGGCTGAACATCCATCACCACCTCAACTTCCTTCACGACCAGCTCCCAGTCAATCGTCAGGCGTATCGACATATCATGTACGGGCAGCCCCGAGGCAACAGTGCCCCGCCACTTGTTGTCATAGGTATAGGTTTTTTTGTCGACAATATGTGCCTCGATATCCCACAAGTTGTCATCGCGGTGATAGCCCGTTAAATCGATGGTTCGAGTGTGTAAATGCTGTCGAGGTTTGGGTGGTGATAAAGGCATAGATTGAACCGTTCCCGTTGTTTAAAATTAATGGCTACAATAGCAGTTAGGGTGTCAGTACCACGCGACCCTTAATTTCGCCCGCCTGGAGGCGAGCTACGACCTCGTTAATCGCCTCCAGGGGTTGGCGTTCAATATGCGGGGTAATATGCCCCAGCCGCGCCAGCTCGAGTACTTCTTTCAGCTCCTGACGATTGCCCCAAATACTGGTAGTGACTTCCACTTCGAGGGGAATATCCCAGAAGGTAAATGGCAGGGTACCGCCGGCGATGCCGACGACAACAATTTTACCGGCAACGGCGACACTGGCCGCCGCACTTTTCAAGGTGGCATCGGCTCCGACAAAATCGATGACGGCATCGGCACCGTCACCATTCGTGGCCGCCTTCACCTCGGCACCGACATCAGCGCCGGCATTGATCACCACATCGGCACCCAGCTCTTTGGCCATAGCCAATTTTTCGTCACTGAGATCAATCGCGATTAAACGTACGGAAGGAGCTAAGGCCTGGGCTATTTGCAGGGCCATGTGACCGAGACCGCCAATCCCGATAATAGCCAGCGTGCGTCCCGGTGCCAGCTTGGGCAATACTTTTTTAACGGCTCGGTAGGGGGTCAAGGCAGCATCGGTCAGCGGTGCGGCGACGACGGGATCGAGGCCGTTGAGCTTCACCAGGTTGCGGGAGTGAGGTACATAGAGTTTCTCGGCCCAGCCGCCATCGACCATAATGCCCGGGTAAATGGGGTTGAGGCAGAGATTTTCTTCGCCCATCTCACAGGCGCGACAATTGCCACAACCCCAGGCGCCAAATACCGCCACGCCGTCGCCAACGGCAACATCGGTGACATCACTACCCACGGCTTCGACAATACCCGCGTTTTCGTGGCCCAGGGTTATGGGCTTCTGACGTGTACCCACCTCGCCATCGATCACGTGCAAATCGGAGTGACACACTCCTGCGCCCGATATACGTACCAGTACGCCAGTGGGGCCGACTTCGGGCTCTGGTACATCTTCTATTGTCAGTGGTTTACCGACACCATTAAATCTTGTCGCTTTCATTCTTCCTTCCTAAATACAATGAATTTTCAAAGCTGTTTAGCATTTCAATTTATAGCGTTCACCATCGGCAACGATATAACCCGCCGTCGGTGGTGAAAAATGGGTACCTATCACCAGCACCGGCTTATCGACATATTTGGCATAGAAGTCCCAGCGCGTGTCGATAGCTTTAGGGGGATCGTAATCGGCAAAGCAGGACCACTCGGGGCGGGCCAGTTGACAGGGGTGGTGAGTCATATCACCGGTAATCACCGCATCTTCACCCTCCGAGGAGATACGCACACTGATGTGCCCCGCCGTGTGACCGTGAGTGGGCTCAAACCACACCTCATCGTTAACGCGGTGGTCACAGGCCACCAAGTCGGCCAAACCGGCATCAATCACCGGCTTGACGGAGTCTTCCAGGACCGGGCCGAAATGCTCGGTATCGGGTTCCTTCTCCCAGGCCTGCCACTCTTTACGACCGAACAGGTAGCGCGCATTGGGGAAGGTCGGCAGCCATTCACCATCAACCAGCATGGTATTCCAGCCCACATGGTCGACGTGGAGATGGGTACATATTACATAGTCGATGCTTTCGCGGGGGTGCCCCGCTGCCGCCAGGTCTTCGAGGAACGAACCCTTGCGCATTGCCCAGGCTTCAGTGGTGCGTTCCTTGTCGTTACCCAAACAGGTATCGACCATGATTTTGAGGCCCTGGGTTTCAATAATCAGGGCGTGGATGCTCATTTTCAGCCAGCCTCTATCGGTAATGAAGTTCGGACTCAGCCAGTCGATCTCCAGTAATTTCTCGGGTGTCGCATCCGGCAAGACAAACTTGCCGGGCACGGGTGAATCCTCTTCAACGATCTTGGTGATTTTAACATCACCAATCTGCCAGTCTGCCAACTCAGTTCTCCTTCACCTCAGGTGTAAATAGACGTAAAACCTTAGCCGAAACCGCTTGTTTAAGCGTTGCGAATCCACAGACCGCCATCAACCGGCATAATCACACCGGTCATAAATGAGGCCGAAGGCAGGGCAAAATTGAAGGTAGCGTGGGCCACCTCTTCCGGGTCACCATAGCGACGCACCGCCACACGGCGCCTGGCAAAGGTTGCTTTTTGCTCATCGGTAATAAAGTTCGTCAGCGGCGTTTTGATGGGGCCGGGGCAAACGCAGTTGGCGGTAATACCGTCACGACCCAAATCGACGGCCAAGGATTTGGTAAAGCCAACAACAGCGTGTTTAGCCGCGGTGTAGGGCCCGCCGTGCTCGGTCGCACCAAGACCTTCGGTGGAGGCAATATTAATAATGCGACCGTGCTCGGCCTTGCGCAGCATGGGTAGCGATGCCCGTACCAGGCGCTGCACCGAATTGATCAGCACGTCCATGCCAAACTGCCAGCGCTCTTCGTATTTCTCACTGTCGAGCTTCACAAACACCGCCAGGCCCGCGTTGTTAACGAGAATATCGAGGCCACCAAATTCACTGCCGATAGCATTTGTGACTTCAATAATTCTATCCGCATCTGTTACGTCAAGCGCCCAGGCCTTAGCAACACCACCCGCATCGTTGATCTCTTGCGCCACGGCTTCCGCTTTCTCCTGATCGCGATCAGTCACGGCCACTTTGGCACCCTCATCGGCGAATAGGATCGCCGTTGCCCGGCCCATGCCACTGGCGGCACCGGTTACATGAACCACACTACCTACAACTGAACGACTTAATTTACTGAGTCTTGCCACAATACGTTACCTTTTAAAATGAAATATCAGCTCAACAGTCTATCTGCCGGGTCTGGCTAACAAAAGAAATAATAAGACTTAAACCCAGTCCGCAATAGGCGGCGCTGGGTTTAGGCAGAGAAGTGCTACTTAAAGCTTTCCTTAAGCGACTTTATCGGCAGACTGCCCGACCTCGGCTGCCTGTAATACCGGCAGACATTTTTCGGCAAATAGCTTCATTTGCTGGTGGACGATGTCGTAGGGCAAACCGGCAAAGGAGAAGGAAACATTGAAGGTCACCGGCCCCGCCAGCGCTTGAATATTATTCATTTGATCAATACATTCCTGGGGCGTGCCGAAGATTTGATTATCGACGTAGAGGTTGCCCATCGACTCAGCACTGCGGTCGCGCATCATCCCCGCTGATTTGGCGTAGAACTCATACCCTTTAACATCGGTAAAGTGGGTGCCATCCATTTCATAGTGAGCCAGAGCCGAAATCCAGTAGTCGGTCATATACTTCTCGGCCAGCTCGCGGGCGCGGTCGCCATCTTCGTCAACCATCACAAAAACATTGGCGACCACGGGCGGTGCCTCACGGCCCTGATGCTTAAGGAAAGCCTCCCGATAAACCCGGCAATCTTCGGCGCGGGATTTCCACGGTGAGATGGCAAACACCATCATTCCATAACCCAGACGAGCAATAATCTCCGCCGTTTCGGGGGACTGACAGGTGACATAGGTGCGATCGAGATAGGGCGGCAGCGGTGCTGGGCGAATGTCCCGAGCGATTTGTTTAAAATGCTCGCCATCGTGATCCTTGGCCTTACCCGTTTCCAGCATGTCGAGAATCATTTGCGAGGATTCCTCAAAAATGCCCCGCGATTCATTCATATCGACGCCAAAACCATCGTACTCAACACGGCCAATACCCCGCCCTATACCCAGTAATAAACGCCGGTCACTGAGATTGTCGAGCATCGAAATATCGGTCGCCACTCGCAGTGGATCTTTGTGCCAGGGAAGAATAATGGCTCCCGTGCCGAGTTTGATTTTATCCGTCATACCCGCCAGGTAGGTGAGCATTTCGATGGGATTGGGGCACAGGGTGTAATCGGTAAAGTGATGCTCCACAGCCCAAATTGAATCAAAGCCCAGGGGCTCTGCCATTTCGCAAACGCCGAGCTCCATTTTATACATATCGTAATCCGCCATCGGCAGATTAGGGTGATTTTGAAAGAGCATTAAAACGCCAATATCCATAACCAACTCCTGAAATTTATTCATTAGAAATTTTTATTATCACCATCTTCACACAAGCGGCATCCTGCAAACAAATCATAAATCGACGGCTGACTGCACTCACCCACTAAGCGCTGATTCCGACACCCGGCTTATAGCTCGCCTTTTTGTTTAAAAGCCTCTATATTCGCCCTTCTAATAAACCACTTATACAGGGCAATAACGCCTTCTGTATGTTCATTACAATTATTCAGGGGAAAGATTCAATGGGAGCACTAGACGGAAAAGTAGCACTCATCACCGGCGCCGCACGTGGCCAGGGCGCGGCAGAAGCACGACTGTTTGTCGAGCGTGGCGCCAAAGTGATGCTAACGGATGTGCTCGATGAAGAAGGCAAGGCAGTGGCTGCCGAAATCGGTGATTCTGCAGCCTATATGCACCTCGATGTCACTAGCGAGCAAGGCTGGAAAGACGTGGTTGCGGCCACTGTCGAAAAATTTGGCAAGCTCAACGTACTGATCAATAACGCCGGCATCATTACACCAGCAAAAGAAGTTCACGAAACCTCATTAGAGGACTACCGCAAAGTCATCGACATTAACCAGATAGGCGTTTTTCTTGGCATGCGAGAAGTGGTCGAGCCGATGAAAAAAGACGGCAATAGCTCCATTGTTAACATCGCCTCTATTGACGGCTTGATTGGCATGTACGGCGCCTCGGCTTATTGCGCCAGCAAATTTGCCGTGCGCGGCATGACAAAAGTCGCCGCACTGGAGCTGGGAAAGTACGGCATCCGTGTCAACTCACTCCACCCCGGTGGCGTTAAAACCAAA
Organism: Gammaproteobacteria bacterium 54_18_T64; assembly: GCA_002162825.1. Lineage (GTDB taxonomy): Bacteria > Pseudomonadota > Gammaproteobacteria > Pseudomonadales > Porticoccaceae > Reddybacter. Next base: position 57,668 of record MAAU01000020.1, on the reverse strand, counting down.
ATCCTCGGCGATCTTGGTATTAGCGAAGATCAGGCTGATGGCGCCTTTAAATCTACCCCTCTTGGCCGTATTGCCAAGTCAGAAGAAATGGCCACACTGGCAGCCTACCTCGCCTCTGATGACGCCTCTTATTCAACCGGCTCAGAATTTGTTGCCGATGGTGGTTTGACGGCAGGCTTTGCTCTGGAAAGCTAGGCAAACGCAGAAATAATCGCTGCACGGCCTGTTAGTTAACAGGCCTTTTTTTTACCCCATTTATTACTGAACAAATAGAATAACAAAGGATAAAACAATGAATAATTTACAAGGCAAAGTTGCTCTCATCTCGGGCGCTGCACGGGGCCAGGGTGCCGCAGAAGCACGCCTGTTCGCCGCTCGGGGCGCCAAGGTTGTTATCACCGATGTACTCGATGAAGAAGGTAAGGCAGTGGCTGCCGAAATTGGTGACGCCGCCCACTACATTCATCTGGACGTTACCGATGAAAACTCATGGGCGGCTGCCGTCAAGGAAACTGTTGAGCGCTTTGGCAAGCTCAATGTGCTGGTCAATAACGCAGGCATCGTGCAAATCAAACCTCTGGTTGAAAGCAGTGTCGCGGACTATATGAAGGTCATCGAAATCAATCAGCTCGGTGTTTTTCTCGGTATGCGCACCGTTGCCGGCCCGATGAAAGATGCCGGTGGTGGCTCAATTATTAATATCTCGTCCATTGATGGCTTGATCGGTATGGTTGGTGGTGCAGCCTACTGCGCCAGTAAGTTTGCTGTGCGCGGTATGACCAAGGTTGCGGCAATGGAACTGGGGCCCGATAACATACGCGTTAATTCCATCCATCCCGGCGGTATTCACACCCCGATGATTACTCAAACAGGTATGGATGATGCAACGATGAATGACATTTTCGGCAAGGTGCCCTTGGGCCGTGTTGGCCAGCCCGAAGAGATGGCCACACTAGCCGCCTACCTGGCCTCCGATGACAGCTCTTACTCAACCGGCTCAGAATTTATTGCCGATGGTGGTTTGACGGCGGGCTTTTCACTGGAAGGGTAATCCAAAAACTTTAAAGCTATAAATTACAGACAAAAAAAGAGCGCCTCCTAATCACTTAGGAGGCGCTCTTTTTTATTGCTATCTACCGCTAATAATCAGGGCAGATTCAGCTTGGCAAGTGCCTCGCGGTCAACAACGGGCGCACGCTTGGTGCCCGGTGCCAACTTGACACTACCCGGTAAACGGTCGAAAGGCCCAAACAAGCCAATTTCATCAGCATGCTTGCGCACATCAGGTAGTACTTCTTTACCCAGAAGCTCAACACTGCGCAGACGGTCTTTATCGCTAACGTTGCCCTGTACGGCAAAGCAGGTAAAAACACCAGGGCGAATCACGCTGAGGATGTCCTTGATCTTCTGAGCGCAGGTCTCGGGGCTACCAACAACAATTTGCATGTTGTCCTGAACCTTCTCGTAACCGGCGACCAGCTTGGCACGCAAGCCGTCATAGGCAGAGGCGTCCCAGCTATCATCGGCACCGGCCATCAACTTATCCTTACTGACACCCAACCAGCTACCACCTGGCTGTTGACCCAACATGCGAATCGCGCTCTTAGAGTTATAACCTGGGGGCAGGGTGTGCTCAGGACGAGAAAAGGCGTTTTGACCACCGCCAAAAATAAAGCCCTTACCAATCTCCTGGGCCTTTTCATCGGTGTCCGCACAGAAGATGGGCAGCAGGTACCCAAAGTTCTCAGGACCCGCCTGATAACCTAACTCTGCTGACTTATCGGCATACATATCCCAAAGATCACAGGTGGGGCCAAGCGCCGTACCCAAACCCAGGTAGGGGTATTGCTTCTCAGCACACCACATAACGGTTTCCGCACTCAAGACACCGGGAATCCACTGCTGGGGCATTTCCTGATAGGGCTTCACCCACGGGTTCACATGACGATAGTGGAAATGCTTACCTTCATAGCGCCAGGGACCGTCTTTAGTCCAGCAATCCATGATGAATGAATGTGCTTCGTTGAACATTTCACGGTTATACGCGGGGTTGGCATTGTTAAAGAACTGCTCGCTACCCGCGCCGCGAACCCAGCCGGTGACCAGGCGGCCACGAGAGATGGTATCGATGGTAGCCAGTTCTTCCGCCGTGCGCAGTGGGTGTTTAACGCCCGGCAACATATTGCCAATAATGACAATTTTCGCCTTGGTGGTAATACGCGCCAGAATGGCGGCTTCAATATTCACCACACTGCCGGAACAAAAGGGGTTACCGTGGTGCTCGTTAATGGCAACCGCATCAAAACCTACCTCTTCACAGAAACAGGCTTCGTCGAGGTAAAAGTTATAGTCGTGAGACGCTTTTTCCCGATCATAGTATTTATTGGAAACACCGAAGAATGCGCGGTTCTCGAGAACAGGCTCCTCAGCGAGATAACGGACGGGACGTTCAGTAAAATGTGCGATTTGCATGATTAATTAGTCTCCGATTTTTTAATTTAAGCGAGGAATTTTTTAACGGCAGCCAGAAACGCGGCGCTGTCTTCAATTTCAGGGCGGTGGCCAGTACCTTCGATACTGACGGTCTCCGCCTGAGGCAAGGCCTCGTGATACCTCCTGATGCAATCCTGAGGGATCACTGCATCCTCACTACCGCGAATTAGCAAGGTGGGCAGCTGGGCATTTTTCGCACTGCGCAACAGGTCGGGGAGGCTGGGGTTGAACATATAGGGCTCCCAACCCAGACGCGCACTTTCGGCACGGGCGTCCTCAAACCATTCAAACTGCTCGGCCGACATCTCGCCGCCGTAGATTTCAGCGTATTCTTTCGCCTCTTTGTTGAATACCGTCTGACGTAAGCAGGTTTTAATGGTGCAGGAAAAGATATCGAAAATCTCACCTTCATCCGGCTTAATACCCATCGGGCCAACCAGCGTAATAGAGCCAAGCAGCTCAGGGTTGGCAGCGGCCATTTCAGCAGCCGTGTAGGCTCCGGCAGAAAAAGCCAGTACATCGGGCTTTTCCAGACCCAGCTCACGAATAACATTTAAATAGTAGTTGGCGAGATCGCGATGACGCCACATCCAGTCCTGACGCGGCGACTTGCCATAACCCGGCTGCAGAGGAATAATAAGTTCCCTGTCTTTAGCCAGTTCTTCGTTCCAGCTCATCCAACCGGTGTAGCCAAGCTCGTCGTGAAGTACCAATAGTGGCTTGCCAGAACCACCACGAATCATGACAAGGTCGCTGCCGGCTAGGCTTTGTGTTTCTTCTTTCCAAGTAGCCAATGGTTTCCCCTTAAAATAACAGTTGATTAAATAAAGTACTTAATTGAATCAACCCCCTGACATCAAGATCAGCGAGGCCAACACCCGTGGTCAAAACTCCTCGAAAATATCTTTTCAAACTACTGTAACCGAGGCTTTTTGAAAAAATTAAAGTTAAACTACTTCCTGAATTCAAACATAGGGACACAATCTTTATCAACCTAAAAATTAACCGTCTAAATGTCCTCAATCAACTAATATTCAAGGGATTAATTTTAACCGGTTACGCACCATGCTACCCGCGGTTAAAGATTCTTATACTCAAGGGTACGGTGTGGTACCATTAACCTTGAGGCGATGTTAGAACTTTCTATCTATACTCATCGAGCCGAAGCCTTAAAAACAGTATTTTCAAGAACACCTCACCCAGAATTACTCGACAAAACCAGCATGCGAGCCCTGTTTACCAGGTCATTGTTGCCTCGACCTCTTGCCGAATTAACGCAGTATAAGGATGTCTATGAGCTTTAACTTTCGCCTTTGGCTACCCACCCTCGCCATCGCCCTATTGTCTGCTTGTGGTGGTAGTGAAGCCCCCAAGCCGACCGAAAAAACCAAGTCTGCGCCGCGGACAACGATTATCAGCACCGCCATTACCCAATCCACTACGGTCGAAGTGATCGAGCAGTCCGTCGGCTCACTGGAAAGCATCATCAGACCCGAGGTTTCGGCCGAGATTGAAGGGCGCTATATCGGCGGCTTCGTAATTACCGGTCAGCGCGTCAAGCCTGGACAATTACTCGCCGAACTCGACACCGAGGATTACGCCATAGCCGCTCAAGCTGCCGATGCCGAGGTCGCCCAACTTGAGGCCCTGGCGAGAAACCAGCGCCGTACTGTGAAACGCTTTACCAAGTTGGTCAAAGATAAGCTCATTTCCATCGACCGCTACGATGAGGCCCGTGCGCAATTAGATTCACTCGAGGAACAATTAAAGGCCGCCAAAGCTCGCAGTAATCAGAAGCAGCGAGGCCTCACCAAAACCCGTGTGCTTTCTGCCTACGACGGTATCGTCGATGAAGAACTCGCCAGCCCCGGGGATTTCCTGAAAGTCGGCGACCCCCTGTTTCGCATCATCAAGGTCGACAAGCTCAGGGCTCGCTTACCGCTGCCAGAAACCCTGGCCAATCGACTGACACTGGGCCTCAAACTCAGGCTGGTATCACCCATGGCCCCTGATCTCACCGTCGAAAGTTCAATACAGGAAATCAGACCCACCGTTGGCTCCCGCAATCGGGCAATCGATATCCTTACCATTATCGACAACCCCGGCCCCTGGCAGCCCGGAGCCAGCGTGACGGGTGAAATCATTCTCACCACTCGCGCCAATGCCATCCTCGTACCCAAGGCATCTCTGGTGCTGCGCCCGGCCGGTAAAGTGGTCTATGTCATCAGCGATAGCATCGCCCATCAACAAATTGTTGAAGTTGGTGAATATATCAATGGCAGTATCGAAATTACCTCGGGCCTGGAAGGTGGCGAGACCATCGCCGTGAATGGTGCGGGCTTCCTCACCGACGGCTCACCCGTAACTATTAGCGAGGCAAATTAGCCGTGAACCTGCCATCGCTATCCATAGAGCGCCATGTGCTGACCACCATGCTGTCGGCGGTGCTCATCCTCTTTGGCGTTATTGGCTACTCAAGGGTCGGGGTTGATCGCTATCCCTCCACTGAATTCCCCCTGGTCGCCGTGCAGACCAATTTAATTGGCGCCAATCCCAGTGTTATTGACGCCTCTATCACCAACATCATCGAAACTGCTGTAAACGCGGTGCCCGGTATCGAACATATCGCCTCGACCTCCTCGCCCGGTAATTCCCGCGTCATCGTCACCTTTGATATGGACAAAGATATCAACGTTGCCTTCGACGAGGTGCAGTCCAAGGTTAACCAGGTGATCAATCAGCTACCCACCGATGCCGATCCACCCATCGTTGCCAAGCTCGAATTCGGCGCCTCGCCCATTATGTGGCTGGCACTGGAGGGCGACCGCACGATGCAGCAGCTCAACAGCTACGCCATTAATACCATTAAGAAAAACCTCGAAACCATCAATGGTGTCGGCGAAGTCAAAATCGGTGGCAAACGCGAGCGCACCATCCGCATCAACCTCGACCTCGATAGTATGGCTGCCTTTAATGTCACCACTGCCGAGGTGCTGGCTGCGGTCAGAAATGAACACTTTATGATGCCCGGCGGCTTTCTGGTCAGCGGTACCACCGAGCATATGGTCAAGCTCGACATGGAGTACCACGACCCCCGTGACCTGGAAAAACTGGTGGTGGCCTACCGCGATGGCGCGCCGCTTAAACTCGGCGATATTAGCGAGATTGAAGATGGCATGGCCGACCCCCGCGGTCTCGCCCGTGTTAACGGCGAGCTCACCGTTGGCCTCGGTATCACCAAAATTGCCGAGGCGAATACCGTCGAAATCATCGACGAAGCAATGCGCCGTATTAACGAAGAGATACGCCCACAACTACCCCCCGGCATGAAGCTCACCGTCGCCTCGGATGACTCCCTCTTTGTCCGTGCCATGGTCGGCGCTCTGGAAGAACACCTGATCCTCGGCACCGTGCTGACCGCCTTTGTGGTGTGGATTTTTCTCAAGAGCATTCGCTCCACTCTTATTATTGCCATCGCCATCCCCATTTCACTGTTTGGCTCCATTGCCGGCATTTACTTCCTCGGCTACACCCTCAATTCGATGACCCTCTTAGCACTACTATTGCTGATTGGTATTGTGGTGGACGACGCCATTGTGGTGCTAGAAAACATTTACCGACACCGGGAGTCCATCGACCCCGACCCCCGCTCTGCGGCCATTCACGGCACCGCAGAGGTTGTATTCCCGGTATTGGCGGCCACCCTGTCGCTGGTTTCTATCTTTGTACCAGTGATATTTCTCGGCGGCATTATCGGCCAGTTTTTCTCCTCCTTTGCCGTCGTGGTGACCGTTGGTGTACTGGTTTCCTGGTTCGTTTCCATGACCTTAACACCCATGCTCTGTTCTCATTTCCTACAGGTGGAAGAACACACCGGCGGCCTCTACTACTGGCTGGAGCGCAGCTTTCGCGCCATGGAGAACGGCTATACAAAGTTATTGACCCTGGCCCTACGCTTTCGCTGGACCGTAATTTTGATCACCTGGCTGCTGGTCTTTAGTTGCACTTTCTTTCTCAAAGATATTGGCAAGGAATTCTCTCCAGAGCAGGACGAAGGCAGCTTTATGGTCATCGTACGCACCCCCCTCGGCTCCGGGCTGGAATACTCCAGCAAACGCCTCGCAAAAGTCGAAGCCATACTTGCCGAACACGACGATGTGATCATGAGCGCCTTCTTCGGCCTCGGCACCAACGGTCGCCAGGTGACCACGGCCATGGGCTTTGTGCGCATGACACCCGCCTCGGAGCGCGATCAAAGCCAACAGGAGCTGATTGCCATTCTCGGCAAAAAGTTTGCCACTATTCCCGGCGTCAAAGCGTTTCCAGCACCCATCCCGAAAATGGGTGGCCAGCGCGGTGAACCCCTGCAATTTGCCATTAACGGCCCCAACCTGAACGAGGTTGCCCGACTCGCCTATCAACTCGAAGAGCGACTAGCGTCAGTGGATGGCATGGGCTATATCGATCTCGATCTCAACCTGGCCCTACCCCAGTATCAGCTGCGCGTCGATAGTACCCGCGCCGCCGACCTGGGCTTTTCCAGCAGAGATATTGCCGAGGCTGTTAACGTCATGATTGGCGGCATGGATGTCGCCAAATTCAACGATGACCCCGGCGATGGCGAGCGCTACGACGTGCGCCTTAAAGCCGCCGACGGCTTCTTTCGGTCGGCCGACGACCTCGATCGCATTTACCTGCGCTCACGCACCGGCACCATGATCCGCATCGACACCGTTGCCCACCTTGAGGAAACTCTGGGGCCAGCATCGATTTCACGCCTGGATCTGCGTTATTCGGCGCCGTTTTACGGCAAGCCTGAAATACCCCTGGCCGCAGCTATCGACAGCGTCAAACAATTATCCGATGAGATTTTACCCGTTGGCTACTCCCTTGCCTTTAAAGGCCAGGCCGAGGAGTTCGGCAAGACCGCCAGCAATATGATCTTCGCCTTCACCCTGGCGACCATCTTGCTGTACATGGTACTGGCCAGCCAGTTCAATTCGTTTTTGCAGCCCTTAATTATTATGACCGCTCAACCGCTGGCCATGATCGGCGGCATCGCCCTGCTCTGGATGACCAACAACACCTTGAATACCTATTCAATGATTGGCCTGGTGTTGCTGGTGGGCCTGGTGGCCAAAAACGCCATTCTGCTGGTCGACCTGACCAACCAGCGTCGCAATGACGGCAAATCCATCGACGCAGCCTTAATCGACGCCTGCCCCATTCGCCTACGCCCGGTTTTGATGACCTCCTTCACGGTTATTTTGGCCATGCTGCCGGCGGCCATGGGCTTTGGTGCCGGACACGAAACCAATGGCCCTCTCTCCGTTGCGGTGATTGGTGGCATGTTGTCGTCCACCTTGCTAACGCTGGTTGTCGTACCGGCCGTTTACTCAATTTTGGAAGGCTTTCTCGAAACGATTAAAAACCGTCTGGCCACGAGAGCACTAGCCAAACAGGCACCCAAATAAGTAGCTCCTTTTAACCTCCCCCCTCTTAAAAGATTTGCGCGGGCGCTGATACTTGTCAGCCCCGCGCAGAATGTTGCACTATCTCACCACAATGAACTCCACGTTGACCCACCCCGATACTGACCCCGCTTAGCATCAGCTAAGCACTACCAAAAGGCCGACCCCCATGCGATTTGACAGCGTCAATTACGAAACTCAGGGCAGCACTGCCATTATCACCTTCGACGAACCCGACAAACTCAACGCTCTAAGCAAAGGGATTCTTTCCGGTTTTTGCAAGGCGCTAGATCAGGCACGCAATGATGACAATATCCGTGTGATCGTACTGACCGGGGCTGGCGGAAAATCATTCTGCGCCGGTGCCGATATCAGCGGCTTCGAATTCACCCCCACTTACGCTAAAAACTTTATCGACGAGGTGCTCGACATTCTCGCGCTGCCGGAACAAATCAACAAGCCCGTCATCGCTGCGGTGAATGGCTACGCTTTCGGCGGTGGCTTCGAAATATCCATTGCCTGCGATTTTATTATCGCCTCTGAACGAGCCATTTTTTCAGTCCCCGAAATCCAGCTCGGCCTACTACCCGGCTTTGCCATCGCCCGCCTCAACAAACTGATTGGCCGCCAGCAAGCCAAATACATCAGCATGACCGGCGTTAAACTCAGCCCTGAAGAGGCAAAGGACATGGGCCTGATATTAAAAGTTGTCCCCCATGAACAGCTCTTACAGGAAGCTTTTGCACTCGCCGACGAGCTGGCCAGCAAACCGCAAATGGCGATACGCTACGCCAAATCAATCTACAACCGCGAACTCGGCGGCGACGACCTGACTTACGCCAAAGATGCGATGCCCTTCCTGCTTCTCGATGAAGACACGAAAGAAGGCATTACTGCCTTTAGAGAAAAGCGTAAGCCTGTTTTTAAATAAACATTTCCATTCAAACGTGCTCACAGTGGCAAGAACTATCCTGCCTGTTAGCGAGCAGGCAGGTCGTTTATGACAGGTAAGAACCATGTCTAAGGAGCGCGGCCAATTTTCCTCTCGCTTTGGCTTTATCACCGCAGCGACCGGCTCAGCTGTCGGCTTGGGGAATATCTGGGGCTTCCCAACCCAAACCGCTAGCCACGGGGGTGGGGCCTTCGTGGTGGCCTATCTCATCCTGGCCTTTCTCCTTGCCTACCCGGCCTTAATGGCCGAACTCATCATCGGTCGCCATACTCGACACAACATGGTCGCTGCCCTGCCGCAGCTGTCGTCACAGCCCTTGCCGAGGCTTCTCGGCAAGGTAACCGGCCTATATGGCGTACTGACCGCCAGTTTAATCCTCAGTTTTTACGCCATCGTCGCCGGCTGGCTGATGGCTCAGGTACCCGCTGCCGTAGCAGACATTAGCGGCCAGTCGCCAGCTAAGAATTGGTTTGCCCAGTCCAGCCTGGCTCGGGATGGACTTTTTTGCGCACTGTTTTCCGCACTCACCGCAGCCATTGTCGCCCGCGGAGTTAAGGATGGAATTGAGCGCTGGTCAACCCGGCTTATGCCGGCCCTAATATTGCTGATGCTCGGACTGGTTGCCACAGTACTTACCCTGCCCGGTGCGCTGGAGGGCCTACGCCTTTACCTGATCCCAGACTTTTCATTAATCACCGACCCAGCTCTGCTCACCAGCGCCATGGGGCAGGCCTTTTTTTCACTGTCTCTGGGCGTGGGTACCATGCTGATTTATGGCTCCTACGTCAGCAAGAGTGACAACTTACCGCTCACCGGTGCCTACGTGGCTTTGATTGATACCGGCATTGCCTTTCTCGCCGGGCTATTGATTATTCCCGCTATGTTCGTCGCCCAGCACCGCGGCATCAGCATTTACAACACCGACAACACCTTGATAGCCGGGCCCGATTTGATTTTGCAAACCCTCCCCGAGCTGTTTAATTCACTGGGTGTGGCCGGAGGCATTATTGGCCTGGTGTTTTTCCTACTACTAAGCATTGCCGCCCTGACCTCATCCATTTCCATGCTCGAAGTGCCGGTGACCTTTACACTGGAACAATTTAAGCTCAGCCGCCGCCGCGCTACCTACTGGATCGCCACGACTATCTTCATCTTGAGCCTACTTATCCTGTTTAACTTTGACGCGCTATTTACCACCGTGGTGAGTGTAAGCACTCAGTACAGTCAACCGCTACTCGGCGTGCTGCTCTGCCTATTTGCCGGCTGGGCACTGCACCGCGATAAGCTATTGCGGGAAATCAGCGCCGGTTTTCCCGCCGCAGAACAAAGCTTTTTCTGGAAGATCTGGCCCGGCTACATCCGTTTTATCTGCCCTCTGCTAATCATTACCATGTTTGTGCAAAACATCAGTAGCTAAACAATACCCAGCATGACAATTAAGGGTTCTCAGCCTTTACACTCAAGCAAGGCTCAGAGACCAATCGCCGCATAAAGCCCAAGCATCAATAATTTTTTTAAGGTAGCTTATCGATCAGATTGCGGGCGACCTCTTCCACCACCAACTGAAATGTCACCGGCTTTTCCGTGGATGTGTCACTGGCATAATTCAACTCTTCGGTACCCTCCCAAACGATGGCGCCATTCTGAGTATCCCAGATTTGTAGGAATAAGCGGATATTTGCCTCCTTGGTTTGTATCATGCGCCAACCCAACATGCCAAACCGCCCCCTGGAACCCTGAGTAAAGCCAGAGAGTTTCAATTGCGCGAGATAGCGCACCCCCGAGACCTCCCCCACCTTAGACAGTGAGGACTGCTTGAAAATACCGGTATCACTGTAATCGATATACATCTGTTTATATTCATCGGCAAGATCGGCCCGATTGATCGCACTCAAGGTCTCGGGAAGGCTTATCACACGCATATTAGACCGCCGGTCCTCCATCACCCGGGCAAAGATAAATGCCAGGCTCTGTATATCCTGTTCACGCCCTGTCACCGTAGAAGGCGTAATAAAGCCAATACCAAAAGTTTCTAAGCCCTCCGCTGATAAGGCAATATTCTCGAATTTAACCGAAGCATGTATCTCGTTTCTAGCGCAACCCGTACTCACGGTGAGTAATACAAGCAGTAATGGTACTGCCCACGAGTGGCAACTATTAAACCTAAGCTTTACCCGCAGCAAAATATTCTCCTTAGTCATCTGTTCTCTTGGTACTCCATATATACTCGCTTTGGCCTGTAAAACAACACTAAAACGTGAGTAATTTATCATTCAGGCAACACTGTTTAAGGAACCAGGCAGACGAGTTTAAAAACTTCCCACGCCAAACTTTTTTACGACCTGCCAGTCAACCAGCTACTGCGTCTACGATGAATTGTCACCGCAAGCGTCTATATCTGTTACGGTCTGTGAACAAAACATCCCACACCCTCACTCTCCGTCCACCACTGCACAATCGGGGAGAGGGCTAATAATAATTCAGGGAGTCACTGGTATGACAAACACCAACGAACATATGTTGAGCGGCATCCGCATTCTCGACCTCACCCGCGCACTGGCTGGGCCCAGCTGTACGCGCATGTTTGCCGAGCTGGGTGCCGAGGTTATCAAGGTCGAACCGGCGGGCAGCGGCGATATGGTGCGCGGTATATCCAAACTTCGCGGCGAGCGCAGTCTCTACATCATCCAACAAAGCCTCAATAAAAAAAGCCTCTGTGTGAATCTGCGCGATCCCGAGGGGCTGGCACTGGTCAAAGAACTGGTGCCCCACTGCGACGCGGTAGTGGAAAATTTCAAACCCGGCATCATGGCAGAGATGGGCCTGGGCTATGAGGAGCTCTGTGAACTGAAGTCCGATATTATTCTCTGCTCCATCTCCGCCCTCGGCCAAACCGGGCCCCTCTCCCACAAACCCGGCTACGACTATATCGCCCAGGCCTATGCGGGTATTACCTCAATGATTGGTGAGGCCGATGAAGCCCCCCATATTCCCCTGGCCGGTATTGGCGATGTCAGCACCGGGGTACACGGCGCCTTCTCCATTGCCGCCGCCCTGCTCAACCGTGCACGCACCGGCCGGGGGCAACACCTCGACATCGCCATACTCGACTGCTACTACCACTGCCACGAAATTAATGTGCATCAGGCCAGCGGTAGTGGCGGCGAGATCAAGCCCATGCGGGCCGGTCGCCACCTCAGCTACCTCTGTCCGGCAGGGATCTTTACCGGCAGTGGCGGTAATATCGTCTTGATGGGTTTTATGCACCACTGGCCAGATCTCTGTGCCGCCATGGTCCGCCCCGACTTAGTGGATGACCCTCAATTTGCCACCGACGCCGATCGTCTGGAACGCCGCGATGAGGTGGTTAAGTTGATAGAAGAATGGCTCGCCACCTTTAGCGATGTTCACAGCGCAGTAAGTGCCCTCGAAAACCACGGCATCCCCTGTGCGCCAATCTTAAGTGTCGAAGAAACCTTGAGCTATCCTCACCTTGTCGAGCGCGGCACCGTGCGTACCGTGAATGACCGCATAGCCGGCGAGTTTCAAATACCCGGCATGCCCATCAAAAGCAGTGCCTACCCCGAAGTACCCGACTACCGCGCACCCACCCTGGGTGAACACAACCGAGAAATATTGCGTGACTTTCTACAACGCAGTGAGACTGAAATTGATGCCCTTTTAAAGGCGGGGGTGTTGGTTTGTGGTGACTATTAAAGGCGGGGTGCTACGGCAAGGCCATCGGCATAAAACAAATAGCCTATGCCGCTTGCAATCTGTCTGTCAGCACTGATAAAGCCTACTCGTGCCGGACGGTGATCGAAGAAGTAGGGGCAAAGCTTTGTCACTACAGACAACATGACGCCTAAGCAACCATCGTTGAACCGCCATTGACTAAATCGACTTAGTACCCCTACCTTGATACCTCCGCGACTCTTGCTTTGCGGAAATACCACCCCTCTCAACAATAACGAGGAGTTAGTAACCCAAGAGTCCGATGATATAAACCGACTTACTCTCTTATATTCAGGTCAAAACCCCACTGGCAGCGTAGCCAGCAGGCTTTTATTGACAGCTAATTTTGGTGATCAAACTAAAGTAGAAAGGGCTTCTACAAAGTGTCTGCGCACTCAGGCATCTCTTCTGAGGTAGCCATTTCTAGTAAACACATGGTATCCCTTACTTGTACACTCCAATAGAAACCCCAGCCAACAATGATGGCAATAGAAAAAATTGCAGCTACTTTACTCAATGTATTTGTAGTCATGATTACTCCCACAGAACCTAAGAAAACCCAATCCAACGGCCTGTGGCCGCGACGCTGAACCATATCAGCAAGTTGGCCAGTGCTACTAACTTCACTACCCAAACGGGCACCGACTCAGCGCGCTCGCCGTTCGCGCCAATTTGCTCCGGGGCGCGAAGATAAACCGCATTGCGAAGACTCAGCATAAAAATAATACCCATGCTCAGACCCGCCATTTTCGCAAAGAAAAAGGTGTTGTAGGCCAGCTTCATGGCTATGGCGGAGGCCTCGTAAATACCCGAGAGAATGATCAGCACCAGTGCCAAATAAATCCATTTTTTAGTGTTGGCAATGATCGCCTCAGAGGGCACGCCCTTCAAGACTACATTGAGCATACGCAAATCGCCGAGCATCATCATTCCACATAGCATCACCATGCTGAGGATATGTACGGTCTGCACCATCGCAAAAAGACCGGCCCAAGTCTTGGTAAAATCGGCCAGCGCCGAAGTATCCAACCATTGAAATATAAAAACTACATCCATCTCTTATCTCCCCCTTGGGGCCTTATCGCAAAATTCTAAGTAAAACACTGTCCTGACTGGAAAATCGCCTATTCGAACGCGGCCATTTCGTTGACGCAACCAGCGGCCCAATACATAAAATAGGGTATTTCCTTGTGACAATCCCACCAGTCGTAGGCCATCATGCGGCCAGCGGCCACGACCAAGGCCCAAAGGCCAAGGGACAAAGTAGCACCGATTCGTATGCGTTTCGGTGGTACCGGGTCGTTATCCCAACTCATATCGGAGGCTCGCGTCATATTGCGAATCAACAGGGCATTGATGCCCGCAGCGACTAATAAGATGACTTTCACCCGAAACCAAATACTTTGAGTGGACCTGACGGGAATTGCAAAATACAGCAGAGCACCACTAATAAGCATGATAATAAAACCTATCATCATTGGCCTATCGAGACGCTCGATGAGGGTCGATGCGGGTATTTCTTTAAAAGCCACACCCAATAAGCGCAGATCAATTACCAGTAACATGCCGAGAAAAAGTGTCAATGTTAATACGTGAGTACCCTCAACCCAACCGTACATATAGAGGGCTTCATGCAGATCAGTACTCGCTTGAAAGGTATCAAGCCATGTTGCAAATTTTAGCAGTAGCTCGTTGAGCATTGTCTTTTTTCCCTAGTCTTTTGGTGCGCATTACCACGTAAAAAACGAAGATTACACAATGGATGTAACACACCAATGTTACTGGAAAGTAAGTGTTCAAGCGAGCCCCTATCATCAACCAAGCACATACAACCCATATCAACAACTCAACCATGTGGCTGTATATTGTGCCCCCTCTACCCCTCGACTTCCCATGCGAGCATCAGGTGGGTTATGCTTAGGTATTCGATAAAAACAAGGGGAAACTCAATCGTGAACTTTAATTCTGTGCGAAAAATAGCGCTGATTTCAGCGCTATCCATCTTCTCTGCCGGCATCCTTGCCGCAGACAATAGCTACAAAGCACCGCGTGCTGCCGACGGAGTACACCCCGATTTCAACGGTATTTGGCAAACCATGAATGAGGCCAATTACGATATAGAAATGCATATGGCACGCCCCTCCCTGGAATTGCGTGACGGCCCTGGTGGCCCCATCCCTGCAAAAGATTTAGTTAAACTGGGCGCCGTTGGCTCCGTCCCCCCCAGTCTCGGCGTGGTTGTAGGTGGCAAGATCCCCTATACACCTGAAGCACTAGCCATTAAAAAAGATAACCAGCTTCATTGGTTGGAACGCGACCCCGAGATCAAGTGTTATCTCCCCGGTGTACCCAGGGCCACCTATATGCCCCAGCCCTTTCAGATCTTCCAGGGTGACGACTCTGTCTTCATTACCTATCAATATGCCGGTGCCGATAGAGATATTTTCATGAAGGACCCCGGTCTAGCCCCCGTCGATAGCTGGATGGGCCAATCCGTCGCCTCCTGGGACGGCGACACCCTGGTTGTCGATGTCACCGGCTTACACCCTGGCACCTGGCTTGACCGCTCCGGCAATCATCACAGCGACCAGTTACACGTGGTCGAGCGCTATACATTAATGGGCCCAAACCACATTCAGTATGAGGCTACATTGACCGACCCCCAGACCTATACCAAGCCCTGGAAAATCAGCATGCCCCTCTATCGCCGTATGGAAGCCAATATGCAATTACTCGATTTTAAATGTGTCGAATTTGTTGAAGAACTTCTTTACGGAAAATTGCGCGCAAAGCCACTAGACTAAGCTCATTGAGACAGAAACAGCAAAACTGTTCGCATTCAATCAACTATATAACTTGAGGCCAATCTCATGTCTTTTAAAAAAGTTTTCACCGTAGCTGGCTTAGCGCTGGGCTCACTAGTTTCCGCCCAGTCCTACGCCCACCACGCCTTTGGTGCCGAATTTGACGCCGATGCACCACTCACCTTGCGTGGCGCCGTGGTTAGAATTGAGTGGGTCAACCCCCACGCCTGGTTCCACATTGAAGTTGTCAAAGCCGATGGCGCCAAAGAAGCCTGGAGAATTGAAGGCGGCACTCCCAACACCCTGCTGCGCCGAGGCATTAATAAGCGTTCAATTGCCATTGGCACAGAGATTGTCGTCGAGGGCTACCAGGCTAAGGACCGTTCCAATAGCGCCAATGGCCGTAACATCACACTGGCCAACGGCAAGAAACTGTTTATGGGTTCCTCCGGTACCGGCGCACCGCAAGATGGCGCGGATTCTGGCCGATAGGCACAGCGGGGAATGCGTTCAATGAAGCAAGGTAAACTCGCACTCGCTGCGCTGTTACTGACACTGGCGGGCTGCAGCCCCTCTGAACAGGCAGTAGCGCCGGTGCAACAGGCAGCCGGCAATTCCTTCAAACTAAGCGGCGATGTTAAGCACATTATGCAGTGGGTACTTGACCCTGCAGCGGATAGCGTCTGGGATTCGGCCGGTAGCATTATTACCGCCGCCGGCACTCGAGAACTGGCACCGACTACCGACGAGGGCTGGCTGGCCGTTGAACACAACGCAGCCGTGGTTGCCGCCAGTGGCAACCTACTACTGATGCCCGGGCGGGCCGTTGACGACCAGGGCTGGCAAAATATTGCCCAGGGTCTGGTTGATGCCGGACTACTCGCTCAGGCAGCCGCTAAAAACCAGGACTCCGACGCCCTGTTTGATGCCGGCGGTCAAATTTACCGGGTCTGCAAATCCTGCCACTCGGTCTATGTTCAGGGCGATGAGGCAGAGGAATCGCCCTAGTTTTTAAACCCCTCTTACTCAACTCCTCCTATTGGTACGCGACACCTCTGCTGAAGTAACACTTCCCGGTATTACTTCGGCAGAGTTTCAATAAAGTCCTCCCCCAACAAAGACCTGCTCCAAAAAATGCCCCTAGGGCGACTCCCCCAAACTCTTTTTCTTCACAAAGCCATCACGAAATTCCAGGCTCTGGGTGTAAAAACCCGTGGTCATTAGTTTTACCGTTACCGTCTCCGAGCCATGATTTGCCCAAAACCAACCGTGGATGCCATCAAAGGGGGCGACAAAGGCACCATTTTCACGATCCCCATCACCCATACTGTAGCTCTCTTCATAGTCTTCGACCTCATGGGATTCACCGTGAAAATCAAAGGAAACCGAACTCGCCTCCCCTCCCCGCGTTTTGCTAGTTGTCCAGCTATAGAGCATGCTGACACCCCTACCCAATTGATATTTATACTCCACGAACTCAAAGGGAAGGAGCTGGAATTCAACAGCGTCCTGGTGGAAGCCCGCCGCTTCCTTGCGTACCGTCACCGCGTTAACAGCTGCTGGTTGCGACAAGCCGGCAATACCCATGGCCGCGCCCGTGCCCAAGGGGTCTCTATTAAACTCTGCCGGCAAAATAAAGGCGGTGAACACCGCCGCCGCAAAAACCAGAGCCAGTAAGCTGGCCCATAAAATCCTAGACTTATCCCCTGGCAAGACCTTCATCTCCCTTGTATCCTTATTCATTAACACGCCTCTCTTTGTCTCAATTATGCCCATAGGTAAGCGGCAAATTGATAAGCCGCCAACATAAAGCCCAAACTCATCAACAGGGTATTTGCCGCAAATGCCTGCCCTTTAAAATAACTGCGGCGCCGCCAAAACCCCAGCACGGTGACAATCCCAGCCAGAGCGAGCGCCTGACCAATTTCCACACCGATATTAAAACTCAGCATATTAATCACCAAGCTATCGGCCGATAGAGACAAGTCCTGTAATTTTGTCGCCAGACCCAGACCGTGAAACAAGCCAAAAATTAACACCGCTGCCCTGGCGTCTAACTGCCAGGCAAAAAACTGTTTAAAGCCATCCATATTTTCAAAGGCCTTATAGGCCACCGAAAGACCGATTACTGTGTCGATAAGGTAGGCATTTACATTCCACTCCAGTAAGACACCGCCCATTAAGGTAAGGCTGTGACCCAGAGTGAACAGACTGACGTAGAGAATGACATCTTTAAGGCGTAGCAGGAAAAAAACCACCCCGACCAAATACAGTAAGTGATCGTAGCCGGTAACCATGTGCTTGGCCCCCAGATACATATAGGGAAGCACCGCCGGGCCATCTAGGCCTTCGACAAAACTCGCATTGGCCCCCGATATATTATGGGCCGAGGCCAACAAGGGTGTTAGCAAAAGCATCAAGAATAAGTAAAAAACAGGATGCCCGGCGCTATACCAGCGGCCAAGTGAGCCGCCGTGAATAAAGTATTTTTTCATTGCTTATCTACCACCCTTTTAAAAGCTCGCACCAGCACCGCTATTTCAAAGGGTGGACATGCATTTTTTACTATTCTACCAGCTGAGGAGTACAGGGGATAACCCCACAATCAGCAGTTTTGAATAGGGCCCACGACTCTATTTCACGCGGGTAAAGTCACAACTAATTTTCACACCGCCCTGTGCTAAGCTCTGCCACTTAAGCTCAAACTGCAGACCTCGGCAAGGAGCAATAAGGTGGACAGTACAAAAAACAGTGTCAATTCAATCGTTATGGCCGGGCAGGGTTACGGCCAGCGGACAGAAGCCTTTGCATCTGTCGCCGCCGAGCGCCTACACCGCAAGCAACGACTAACGGCCGCTTTTCGTCTCTTCGGTAAATTTGGTTTTGACGAGGGTGCCGCCGGCCATATCACCGTGCGCGACCCCGAGTACCCCGAGCGCTTTTGGGTCAACCCCTTTGGTGTTTCCTTTAAAACAATCAAGATGTCGCAATTGCTACTGGTCGATCATCGCGGTGAGGTCATCGAGGGAGAAGGCCTGCTCAATGGCGCAGCCTTTACTATTCACGGCAATATACACGAGGCCCGCCCCGACGTTATTGCCGCCGCCCACGCCCACTCCATCTACGGTAAAAGCTGGTCAACCCTGGGCAAAAAACTCGACCCCATCACGCAGGACTCCTGCGCCTTTTATAAGGACCACGCACTCTTCGATGACTTTACCGGCGTCGTCCTCGATATGGATGAAGGCCAGCGCATTGCCACAGCCCTGGGCCAAAACAAGGCCTGCATCCTGCAAAACCACGGACTACTCACAGTGGGGGGCAGTGTCGATGCCGCCGCATGGTGGTTTATCACCATGGAGCGCAACTGTCAGGCCCAATTGCTCGCCGAAGCGGCCGGCACCCCAAAATTAATACGCCCCGATATTGCCAGCCTCACCTATCAAACCGTCGGCAGCGAAGAATCCGCAAAATTCGCCTTTCAATCCCTCTTCGATGTCATTGTTGATGAACAGGCAGATATGTTTGATTAGGCTAAGTCCCCTGTTCGGAGCAATCAACTGGCAAAACCCGAGACAAAAACAATGTCACGTTGACGGTGTTGTTTTTAGCCGGCGACAGACATGAACCAGGAACAAATCATTGTCACGCTCTGCCTGATCGGCATTCTCTTCGGCCTGGCCGCAACACGCATTCGTCCCGTTTTCCTATTTAGCAGCGCCATCTCCTGCCTCTATCTGTTCGACATGATCAGCCTAGGCGACGCCCTGAAGCACTACACCAATGAAGCCCTCGCCACACTGGTTTTATTGGTCATGCTGGTGCTCGCCATTGAAAAAACCCAGCTTTTTTCCCGCCTGGGCCAGCGTATTCTCAGCGGTACCTACTCGCAAGCCCTACTCAAACTCGGACTCACTGCCGGCCTCGTTTCCTCGGTTAGCAATAACACCGCCGTGGTTGCCTCCTTTATGGGTGTGGTGACAAACCAAAAAAAACTGGCACCCTCACGGCTACTCATCCCCCTCTCCTACGCCTCAATCCTGGGTGGCACACTGACCCTGGTAGGCACCTCGACCAACCTGGTGCTCAACGGCCTGGTGATAGAAAACGGCCTCCCCCCTCTCTCCATGTTTGATTTCACCGCCATCGGTGCGCCAGTTTTTATTGGCTGTATGCTTTTATTGCTACTCATTGCTCCGCGAGTACTGCCCTGCCGAGCAGTGGATAGCGTAGAGAGTAAAACCTACTTTCTCGAGGCAAAGGTACAGAACGACTCACCACTGATCGGCAAATCTCTGCTCGATAATGGCTTCCGTCATTTGGTCGATCTCTTTCTGGTCGAGATCATCCGCGATCATCACATCATTAGCCCGGTTTCGCCGGAGGAAATCATAGAGGCGGACGACACCCTAATTTTCGCGGGCGACATTGCCAACATTCAAACTCTCAGCCAGTTTAAAGGCTTAAGCATCTTTGACGACGACCAAAATAACCTGCGCAAAAACCTCAGTGAAGTCGTCGTTAGTCACAATGCCACCATCACCGGCCGCCCCCTGCGCGAAGTGAATTTTCGCGCCATGTTTGACGCCGCCGTCGTCGCCGTACGCCGCGGTGATCAGCGCCTCGGCGGCGGGCTCGGGCAAATAAAGCTACAGTCCGGTGACAGCCTGGTGCTAGCCACCGGCCACGATTTCCACTCCCGACACAACCTGCCCCGCAACTTCATCGTACTCGGCGGCGTCAACACCCGAGAACACCTACCTGTATCCGCCGAACTCGCCATCATTGCCGGCTTTATTGCCGTCATCGCCCTCTCGGCCATGGCCATCCTGCCCTTGTTTAAGGGTTTACTGCTCATGCTCGGCGCACTGATTGCCAGCAAACTACTTAGCATTAATGAAATACGCCGCCACTTTCCCTTCGAGCTCATCGTGGTTATCGGTGCCGCCCTGGGTTTTGCCCAGGCAATGCAGGATTCCGGCGTCGCCAATTTACTAGCCGACCTGATCCTTAGTGCACCGGGGACACAGGGTGTCTATCCCGCATTAATTGCCTGCTTTTTACTCACCCTGCTGCTCACCGAACTCGTCACCAATAACGCCGCCGCCGCACTCACCTTCCCCATCGCCCTCAGTATGGCCAGCCAATATCAGAGTGAGCCCATGCCCTTTATTATGGCTGTCGCCTTTGGTGCCAGCGCCAGTTTTATCACCCCCCACGGTTACCAGACCAACCTCATGGTCTACAGTGCCGGCAATTATCGATGGCGCGATTATTTAAAAATCGGCCTACCCACCTCCTTGCTCTATACCGGTATTGCCCTCATCGTCATCCCCATGGTCTATCCTTTTTACCCATAAATATCAGTCTCTAATGCCAATCGGTGCATGGATAGATAAAAGTCAGGCATGCCCGCTATTGAGTAGCACGCCCCCTACCGTTAAGATGTGCGCCGCACAGACTCTGTCTGTATCAACGGCCCCGGTGGCACAGCTGGATAGCGCGGCCCCCTCCTAAGGGGCAGGTCAGAGGTTCGAATCCTCTCCGGGGCACCAATCATTATTTATGAACACGGTGCCATCAGCGCGACTCCCGTCATCGCGCATCAACATGAACCTATTACTCCTTCACCCCGACGATTTTATTAACCGCGATCAGGTGCAAATTCGCGGCCGTCGCCTGCGCCATATCAACAGTGTCCTCAAGGCCAAAACCGGCGACTTTTTAAAGGCCGGTCTGCTCGATGGCAAAATAGGCCGTGCAGAAGTTCTCAGCCTGAACCGGGAAGTCGCCGACCTGCGTATTGAGCTCACCGAACCACCACCACCGCCACTGGCCCTCAAGCTCATCCTCGCCCTGCCCCGGCCCAAAATGCTGAGGCGCATTCTGCAGGCGAGTACCAGTTTGGGTATCAAACAAATACATTTAATCGGCAGCTGGCGGGTGGAAAAAAGCTATTGGCAGAGCCCCTTTCTAGAGCCGGATAAAATCCACGAGCAATTAATCCTCGGGCTAGAACAAGCCATTGACACCCAGCTCCCCGAGGTACATTTGCATCCCTATTTCAAGCCCTTTGTCGAAGACAGGCTCGATGCCATCGCCGGCGACACCACTCGACTCGTCGCCCACCCTGTCGCAGCACATTCGCTGCCTGCAACGCCACTGACTGGCCTCACCCTGGCCATTGGCCCAGAGGGTGGTTTTATTCCCTATGAAATCGAAAAGTTAGCCGAATTGGGTTTCGCCGCCGCTTCCCTGGGACCGCGCATCCTCACCGTTGAAGTCGCCGTCAGCAGCCTCATCAGTCGGCTCGCAAGCAATCTGGAATCCAGCAGCCAGAACACGCATACTTGCGACCCCTAGCCCGACAGCGGGCCGATGCTCAGGACAGCCCATGACAGCCCCTCAACCAGACCCCATCGACGGTGCTGAAATGCCCCTACCTCCGGCCATCTACCCTCTGATCTGTGTTGGCGGCGCCTATTTTCTGGATAAATACCTGCCCCTCGAGCCACCACAGTTTTTAAATGTCGAATCCGCATTACATGGGCAGCTTGCCGTCGCTACCCTCATCGGCGCACTACTTCTTATTATCTGGGCCATTCTCACCCTAAGAACACACAAAACAACCCTGCTGCCCCACCGTGCCGTCGCCAACCTGGTGAGCTCTGGACCCTTTCAATACTCTCGCAATCCGATGTATCTCGGTTTCAGCTTACTTTTACTTGCCATGTTTTTTTCAACACTCAATCTTTGGCTGGCACTGCTGCTACCCCTTAATATTGGCTTGTTACAATACTATGTGATCTTGCCCGAGGAGCAATACCTCGCGCAGTACTTCCAACCTGCCTATGGAGATTACCGGGCAAGGGTAAGGCGCTGGCTCTAGGTTATCACTGGCAGGTGCTAGGCCCAACAAAAGCGCCAGCGATATCTTGATTTCACTGGACACAAAGATTAAAATTAATTAAACGTTCGTTCAGTCAAGATTCGGCTAAATTAGAGCCCAGAAAATGTCAAAAACCCCTCGTAAGTCTCGCGAAGATATCCTCAATCTCGCCGTACCCCTATTTGCCAAATCGGGTTTCGATGGCGTGTCGATACGCAATGTCGCCAGTCAGAGCGAACTCACCCCCGCGGCCCTGTACTACCACTTTAAAGACAAGGAAGCCCTGTACTTTGAGACGGTAAAACATGCCTTTGAAACCAAAACCACTGCCGCCAAGGAGCTGATTGAAAACAAGGACGAGGCCATCGCCAACCTGGAAAAATTCATTATCTGGTTTGTCGCCACACTCAATAAAGAAAACGACTTTCAAAAATTATTGCAGTGGGTATTACTCGACAGCAACACCAAGCGCATGCAGAGCCTGGTCAAAGATGTTTTTGCCGACCTGTTTATCACCACTCGTAAACTGGCCGAAAGTTTCAGTCCCTCCTACGACCCCCATATGCTATCGATTTCGATTATCGGCCTCGTACTCTGCCACTTTCAGAGTCAGCAGGGTCGGCAATATCTGCCTGGCAACAAAGCGGTGCACGATCAGCCCCGGGTCATTAGCGCCCATATCATCAACCTCTTGAAAAACGGCCTGCCCTCAAGTTGCTAAGCTAGTCTCAAGTTATTGAATCGATCTATGATTAAGCTCAACAATCACCTTTCGTGACAAATTTTAGGACAACGGGATCTTATGTTTACACCCCGCTCGGCACTTATCGGCATCATTCTAAGCTCCTGCGCGCTACTGGCCTGCACTGAAAAACCAGAACAGCTAACGCGCACCAGTAAAGAGTGGACCTTGCCCCTTATCACCCTCGAGAAAACGCAGTTAAGCAGTGAGTATACGGTGATCGGCTCGGTGATTTCCGATCAACGCATCGACATTAGCTCGAAGATCATTGGCTATATCAAGACCCTGGAGGTGCGTGAGGGCGACCTGGTAAAACGCGGCCAACTGCTACTCAACCTCGACGATGTCGGCATTGAAAATGCCATTCTGCAGGCTCAGGCCGGTGTCGACTCGGCGAGTGCCCTCGCCAAAGACCTTTCCTCCGACGTCCAGCGTTTTAATAAGCTGTTCAAAGAGGGCAGTATTTCAGAGGTTAAGTTGCGCAAAACCCGCCTCCAGTCCAACACCGCACAAGAGGGCCTGGCCAGCGCCAGGGCCGCCCTTGCCACCGCTCGCTCCCAGCGCCAGTACAGCCATATTGCCAGCCCGGCCGACGGTATTATCTCGGCCCGCTATAAGCAGGCCGGCGATCTGGCCTCCCCCGGTGTCCCCCTGCTGACGGTGGAATCTCGCGACCAGCTGTTGTTTGAAACCTATGTCGCCGAATCCCAACTGTCCCATATTGAAGTTGGCGATCCCGTGCGGCTGGCTATCGACAATGTGGCCGACGCTCTCACCGGCACCGTGGCGCAAATTGTCCACGCCGGCGATCCCGTGTCACGCACCTACAAGGTCAAAGTCAAACTGCCCAATATCGTTAACCTGCACTCGGGTATGTTTGGTCGCGCCCATTTCAAGGTCGGCGAGGCCGCTAATTTGGTGGTACCCCCCAGCGCCATCATTGTTAAGGGTGGTCTCGAAGGGGTCTATGTTGTCGACCCGCAGCAGCGCATCCATTTTCGTTGGATCAGAACCAGGCGCCAGTGGCCCGAGATGATAGAAGTGGCTGCGGGACTAAAGGGCGGGGAGCGGATTGTCGCCACCGCCTCTGCCGGTCTCAGCGAAGATGACACCATCACCGCCGGGGTTGCCCAGAGTGAGTAAGCCTCGCCTCAATCCAGCCGGGCTACTGGCCAGTTTCTTTGTACAATCCAAAATCACCCCACTCTTTGTCCTCGGTTGCCTGCTGCTGGGCATTGTCGCCATTGCCTACACCCCCCGGGAGGAAAACCCACAAATTGTGGTGCCCGGCGCCCACGTCATTATCAGCCTACCAGGCGCCTCGCCCCGAGAAATCGAACACCTGTTAGTACAGCCCCTGGAAAACATCGTCAAACAGATCACCGGGGTCGACCACGTCTATTCCACTTCGATGAATTCGGTCGGCATCTTAATGGTGCAATTCGAAGTCGGTGAGGACAAGCAGCTATCCCTGGTCAAACTCTACGACCAGGTGCTCGGTCAGCGCGACAGTCTGCCCGCCGGTACCTCCCTGCCACTGATTCAAAGTATTGACGTCGATACCGTGCCCATTGTCACCGTGACCCTGGCCTCACAGAGCTACGATGACTACCAGCTCAAACGCGTTGCCGACCGGGTGCTGGAGGGCCTGCGCAGCCTGAAAACCGTTTCCGCCACCACAGTGCGCGGTGGCCGCGACCGAGAAATTGCCATCGAAATCGACCCCGGCAAGTTAAAGGCCTTTAGCGTCTCTCTCGACCAGGTGCGCCAGGCCCTCGTCGCCGCAAACCTCTCGAGCCCCCTCGGCCCCACGGCCAATCACAACACCCTGTCGCAAGTCATGTTCAAGGGCGAACTTTCCAGCGCCATCGAGCTGGAAAGACTCATCATCGGCACCCACCGTCAGCGGCCGGTGTATTTAGCCGATATCGCCACCATCGTCGACGGCCCCACCACCGAGCGCGACACCCTGAGCCGCTTCGCCTTTGGCCAGGCCGACCCGCGCTTCGATCGCTATGCCGACCCCGAGCTACCCGCAGTGACCATCGCGGTCGCCAAAATCACCGGTAGCAACGCCGTGTTTATGGCGGACGAGGTACTGGCACGCATAGAGACCATGCAGCGCACCATTATCCCCGCCGACATTGAAGTGGTAGTGACACGCAACGATGGTAAAAAGGCCAACGACGCCGTCAACCTGCTGATCGAAAACCTCGGCATCGCCCTAGTTTCCGTATTCGTGATCACGGTGTTTTTCCTGGGCTGGAAGGAGGCCTCCATCGTCGGCCTCGCCGTGCCCCTCATTCTGGCATTGACCCTCGGCGCCGATTACCTGTTTGGCCCCACCATCAACCGCGTCACCTTGTTTGCCCTGATCCTCGCCCTCGGCATGCTGGTCGACGGCGCCATTGTGGTGGTCGAAAACATTCACCGCCACTACGCCTCCCTCAAGGACGGTGACAAGGCCCAGGCCACTATTCTCGCCACCAACGAAATCGGCAACCCCACCAACCTCGCCACCTTTGCGGTGATGCTGGTCTTCGCCTCGCAATTTATTCTCAGCGGCATGGTCGGTCAGTATTTCTACCCCCTGGCCTTCAATGTGCCCATTGCCATGCTCGCCTCGGTCATTATCGCCTATGTGGTGACACCCTGGGCCTGCTTCCGCTGGCTCAAAACCGGCCATGGCGAGCCCAGCACCGGGCTTAACGATTCCAGCGACGACTCGCGACTGACGCGAATTTTCGAACGTATTCTCAAGCCCTTGATCGACAAGCGCCCCTTGCGCCTGCAAGTATTTGCTCTAATTATTATCGCCATCGCCCTCGCCCTGCTACAGCCGGCCTGGCAATTCTTACGCCCCGCAGGCATCACCGGCCCGCAATCACTACTCGGTGTGGAGTTGGCCATGCTGCCCAAGGACAGTAAGAACACCTTCAATATCACCATTGATATGCCCGAAAACACCGCCGTTGAGGTGACAGACCACATCGCCCGAGAAATTGGCACGGTGCTGCGCGATCAGCTCTACATCACAAACTACCAAACCTGGATAGGCCAGTCGGGTGTCATCGACTTTAATGGCCTACTACGCGGGGCGGCCAATAAAAAGGGCTCCCACGTGGCGGAAATCCGCGTCAATCTCAGTGACAAACATCAGCGTAGTACCACTTCCATCACCATCGTCCGCGAACTGCGCGTCCTCCTGGCACCCATTCAGGCGAGCTTTCCCGGTAGCCTCATCCAGCTGGTCGAAGATCCACCCGGCCCCCCCATGCAGGCCACGGTACTGGCCGAGATCTACGGTCGAGATCTTGCGGTGATGGAAGATATTGCCAGCCAGGTCAGTGAGGCCTTCAACAACACCTACGACGTGGTTGAAGTCCACGATTCACTGCCCGATAGCATTCCCCAATATCACGTTAGCGTCGATCGCGAAAAGGCCGCACTGGCCGGGGTCAATCCCCTGCAGATTGCCACCCTGCTGCGCAGAATTACCCTCGGAGAAGAGATCGGACGCATCCATCTCGACGATGAACTACAGCCCGTCGCCATCAAGTTGCTGGTCCCCAGGCGCTTCAATATCGAACCCGAGGGTCTGTCCATGTACGAGGTTGGCAATGCCCAGGGTAAGAGTATTCCCCTCTCGGAATTAACCCGCGTGGAAAAGGTCATCGCCGAAAAACCCATCTTCCGCAAGGACTATGAGCGCGTCGTCTTTGTCGCCGGTGAGCTCACCGAGTCGGCCCCCCTCTACGCCATCCTGCATATCAACAAGCAGCTGGAAAATCTCTCGGCCAGTGATAATCAGACCATCACCAGCGGTTTGAATTTTAGTCGCGTCAGCCCCAATACCCTCGAGGGCTATCGCATCCTCTGGGACGGTGAAATTCGTCTCACCCTCGACACCTACAACGACATGATGAAGGCCTTTGGTCTGGCGGTATTGTTTATTTATATTTTACTGGTGGCCTACTACCAGTCCTTTAAAATACCACTGATCGCCATGTCCGCGATTCCCCTCGGTCTGATTGGTGTTTTCCCTGGCCACTGGCTGATGGGGCAATCCTTCACCGCCACCTCCATTATCGGCATTATCGCCCTGGCGGGTATTGTGGTGAGAAACTCTTTGTTGATTATCGACTTCGTCCTCGATTTACGTGCCGGGGGCAAGTCACTGCGCGAGGCCATTCTCTCCGCCACACTGCTGCGGCTACGGCCCATTTTGCTCACTGCCCTGTCGACCATCCTCGGCAGCGGCATCATGATCAGCGACCCTATTTTTGGCGGCCTGGCAATTTCACTGATTTTCGGCACCATTGTCTCGACCGTGTTGACCGTGGTGGTGGTACCCCTGCTGTTTTATCAATTTTTGCTCAACGAAGACAAGCGCAGGGCCGCTAGTGCCACCGCGTAAACCCCTGGTGAAGCCGGGCCCAGCATTATTTTCGAATTTTATGGACATCTCCATGAGCTTTTTTACAGCCAGTAAAATACCGGGTAAACACCTGCTAGGCGCTGTTATTCTCTCCGCCACGGGCCTCGGCACTGGCCTTAGCGCCACGGCCGAAAATCTCACTGGCGCCTGGCAAATGGCCCTGAGCCAAAACAAGCAAGTCGAAGCGGCCCGACAAAACCAGCTCGCTGCCCTAAAACAGGTCGATATCGCCAGGGCCGCTCGCCTGCCCAATTTCGCCCTAAGCGCCGAATATATCAAGCTCGATAGCGCCCCCACCCTGAGTGGCAATTCCCTGGCGGCCCTGCCCAATGCGCCCCCCGGACAGGACATGGTCAGCGTGCCCTTTGAAATGCAGATCGCCGAAGACAAGGCCATGCTCTACAGTGCCGTCGCCACGCTGCCGCTCTATACCAGTGGCCGCATCAGTGCCGGTATCAAGGCCGCCAGGGCCCAGGCTGCGGCCAGTCTGGACGACCATCAGCAAGCCACCCTCGATATTAAGTTAGCCGTCGCCGAAGCCTATATTCAAGTACTAAAGATCACCGAACTCAATACCATTGCCCGCGCCCATATTGCGGCTCTAAGTGGCTACAAAAATGATGTCGGCAATCTACACTTACAGGGCCTGGTGTCACGCAATGACGAATTAATGGCCAGCGTCGCCCTGAGTAATGCCGTACAGGGGGGCATTAGCGCCAAAAACCAACTCGCCGTCGCCAGTGCCCGCTACAACCAATTACTCAATCGCCCCCTGGATACAACCTTCACTCTCGAGCCCATGCCAGTGCACGCCATGAGCCTGGACGACATACAAACCCTAACTGCCAGAGCCCTGCAGGCACGCCCCGAGCTTTCGGCCCTGGCCCATAAAATCAAGGCCCTTGGCTTTACCGCCAAGACCATTAAGGCAGTGACCCGCCCCCAGGTTTACCTGAGCGGTACTTATCACAATCTCGACAACGACCTACTGCTCGACGACGAGGTGCTCACCTACGGTGTCAATCTGGTGTGGCCCATCTACGATGGCGGTATTACTCACCACCGGGGCGGCGAGTTACAGCGCCAGGCGGCCGCCCTGCAGGCTCAGCTCGATGACTACCAACAACTTATCGAACTGCAAGTCACCCAGGCCTGGTTAAACCTGGACGAGACACAGCAACGTATCAGGGCGCTGGGACAGGTATTGGAACAGTCGGCGGAAAATTTGAAAATGACCCAAAACCGCTATCGTGAGGGCCTGGTCAGTAGCAGTGAAGTCCTCGAGGCGCAGAACCTACGCCAGCAAAGCCTCGGTAATCACGCCAGTGCCAGCTACGACTCCGCACTGGCGTGGATACGTCTGCAGCGTATGACGGGAGAGTTGTAAGGCTGCCCTATCAAGGCCTCTTCAGTCATCCTGAGAGTGGCACGGCGCCAAGAGGGTGACTGAAAATACGCCTGCTTGTGGCCAAACTTATAAACAAGCGCTACACACAGGGCGCGATTCATCGCCTCGCACTCGCTCTGATTCATTAGTTTTAGCACCAGATACCCCGCCCCTCCTTCACGGCGCGACTTGCAATCGCGCTAATATCGGCTAATTTCTTAAGCAGGCCTCAAGCGCATCCATCCCCCTAGTCGCCGTGCGAGTCGACTAATACCTTGTTTCAACTGCGCGTGCTGCCGGCACCGACAAACACATCGGCGCGCTTGTCGAGGGTGCCAGCTTGATAAGCAGAGTGTCTTTAATACCCGCGAAAGAAATTGTCATGGACACGACTGAACCTATAGACTTTTATTCTAGGTGCTCGCCATACGCCATATAAAGCCCAGCGAACTGGACAATCCTTTAAGCGCCCTTACCGACGAGGCTACTTCGCCACCAGGACGGTCTGAGCAAAGCGTATACCCTGCCAACCATGACGCATAAAAGTACGAATATTAGCGTGATCCGTGCCATCGCGGTGGGCGATCACATCCTCGCGAAAATACTTGCCGAAGCAGACCAGAGTTTCCGATTGATTCAAGCCATTAATCTGCGCAAAGGCAAAAACCCGACAGGAACCGGCATTTTCAGCTACCCCATTTTCAACCCTGTCATCACCGACGCCATTGCTAAATGCGCTTTCTGTATAGTCGTAGCAGCTGTCTATCAGCGCCATCACCTGGTCAAATTCGACCGTATTGGGCCTGTTTTTTATCTGTTGAATAAGG
Source organism: Gammaproteobacteria bacterium 54_18_T64 (assembly GCA_002162825.1). Taxonomy (GTDB): domain Bacteria; phylum Pseudomonadota; class Gammaproteobacteria; order Pseudomonadales; family Porticoccaceae; genus Reddybacter. Next base: position 27,930 of record MAAU01000020.1, on the reverse strand, counting down.
TCGTCCAAAGTCACTGTATATCCTCTTTTCATCGCTAAACTAGTATTTTGATGCCGGGCTCTGCCACTAAAAAAAAGCCGTCTAATAATAAGAGCGCATTATATCGTCTTCTTAAGCGCCTTCCCGCTGTAAAAAGCTGTCGCGAACAAACTTAAAACCACTCTATTGCTCGGCCAGTAAAACACCCAAAGCCGTTACAAAGGGTTTCATAAAAAAACTGCCCTCGGGCATAAAGTCGACTCGCACGCCCTGCGCTTTTAAATAATCCGCCATCACCGGGCCAATGGCGCCGACAACGGTCACCTCCAGGCCCGCTGTGAGCAAAGCCTCGAGTCCGGTTTTTTTGGCCACGCTGGCGAGGCGTTTATATTGCGGCTGACTGGTAAAAAGCAGTGCGTCTATCGCCCCCTCGGCGAGCTGGTGTATTAAGGCCACCACCTGCTGTTGCTCCGACTCGGAGGCGTAAATATAGGGTGCCACCGTACTCACCTGTGCGCCCTTATCCCGCAAAAAATCAATCAGCTTGTGATTGGGGTTGGAGCCGTAGAGCTGCACCGCAATGTGCCGCCCCGATAAATCAGCCTCTTGTAAAGATTCAATAATGCCATCGGTGGTGGGGGCCGCTCCCGCCAGGTCGGCGTGTAATTGCAGTTTGCGCAGCTCGCGCACCGGCTTGGGGCCACGGACAATTTTGCGCACTGTCGCCAGCGCACGATGCCAGTCCTGCCGGCACTCGAAGCCTTCGGCAAAAGCCTCGAGACGGCGCATACCCTCACCGGTAAGAATAATAAAATCATCGAAGCTGCCCCCGATCATCGCCGTCATCCAGCGCTGCACGGCATCGACATCGGGGCTGTCCTTGATGGCAATCAAGGGGCAGCGCAGTACGGTGGCACCGCGACGCAGCAGTAAATCGGCCAGTACATCTTGCTGTCGGGATTCGGGAATGGCGATGGTTTTGTGGCGCAGCGTGGCTTCGGGTTCTGACATGGGTGGCACTTACCCCTCGGGGATTCAGGGAGCCTCTAAACAAGTCATGAACTCGTATTTGGCGGCTAAAATATCCAAGTTCTTCGTTGTAAAGCTTCGCAATAGCTCGCTATTACGTGCACTTTACGCCTTGAATCTAAAGATTTTATCTCGCCATTTACTTCGTCCGGACTTGTTCAAAGGCTCCTTAGCGATAATTCATTGTGTCCGTAATTTTCGCACATGCCCACAAGCCCGGCCACCTCGCCCATGCAACAGGCCGGCAATTGATCTCCATCTATTCCTCCCTGGCATCTCGGCATGCTAGCGTTGGCCATTAATTATTCACATTTTCTAATGACGGCCCGTCACCACCCAGAGGTGACAATACTAAGGAAAAAACAATGAAATCCGGCATTTCCGCTGACTCACACATCGTCGAGCCACCCCACTGTTATATTGACTTTATCGCGCCAAAATACCGCAAAATTGCACCGCGACTGGAGAAGAACGAGCACGGCGTCGACACCTTTATAATTCACGGCATGAAACATCGCCTACCACTGGGCCTGCTAGCTGGCGCCGGCATACCCCCCGACCAACTGCGCCAACAGCGCAGGGCCAACTTCGACGACATCGCCACCGCCAGTTGGGAGCCCAACGCCCGCATGGCCGTTCAGGATCAGGACGGTCTCTGTGGTGAAATGATCTACGCCTCCGTCGGCATGGTGCTCTGTGGCCACCCCGACTACGACTACAAAACAGCCTGTTTTGCCGCCTACAACCGCTGGCTTCAAGGCTTTTGTGCCGCACAACCAAAGCGACTTTTTGGCCTCGCCCAAACCGCCCTTGCCTCGATTGACGACACCATTGAGGACTTCCACACCGCCAAAGCAATGGGCATGTACGGCATGATGATGGCCGGCAACCCCCAATACGAAGATTACGACCACCCCGACTACGACGCCCTGTGGCAGTGTGCTGTCGACCTCGACCTACCAATCTGCTTTCATATTCTCACCATGAAAGATCACGACGTCTCCACCGCCTTTAAAGCGGAGCGCGGTCATGCCGCCAATGGCTTTATGAACATGATTCGCGGTGTGCAAAACATTGTCGGGCTGTTTCTTTTCGGCGGTGTCTTCGAGCGCTTTCCAAAACTGAAAATGGTGGTGGCCGAGGGCGACGCCGGGTGGGTACCCCACTATATGTATCGCGCCGACCATGCCGCCGCACGCATGGGCACCGGGCTGGAGCGCACTATTTCGCGCAAGCCCAGCGAATACATTCGCGACAATATATGGTTTACCTTTCAGGACGATGAGACCGCCTTCGAGTCCAGTAAACTCACCGACAATAATAAATTACTGTGGGCGACAGATTACCCCCACACCGACTCCACCTACCCCCATTCACAGGAAATTATCGGCAGCCAAATGGCCAATCTCACTGCGGCACAGAAAGACGCCGTGGTACACGACAATGTCAAAGCCCTGTTCAATTTACCGGTTGATTAACGCCGTTTACACGCATCCAGCGACTAAGGGGCTGCACTGACAACACCGAAGCTAAAATATGCTGCCCCGTTAAGCCGCCACAAGCCCTACACCGGCCCAACTTAAGTACAAAACACCGCGCGTGATGCCATCGATATTTACCGGCTAGCCCGCTAGAATAGCGCCTCTTTCTAAGACTATTGCTCCCGTACCGGCATGATTAGCGATCCCTTCTTTTATCTCTGCGCTATTCCCTCCGTGCTCATTTTCGCCATGGTCAAGGGCGGCTTTGGCGGTGGCATCGCCATTATTGCCGTGCCGCTAATGTCCCTGGCCGTGCCCCCCGTGCAGGCCGCCGCAATTTTATTGCCACTGTTAATTGTCATGGATGGTGTCGCCGTCTGGAGCTTTCGCGGCCAGTGGAGCAAGAAAAATATCGAGTACACCCTGCCCGGTGCTGTGCTTGGAGTCATCGTCGGCGCCCTTACCTTTAGCTATTTATCGGAGGCGGCAATACGCCTGTTAATTGGCTTTATGTGCGTTGCTTTTTGCCTCAACTACTGGCTGCGGCCGGGGCTCAAAGTAAAGACCGAGGCCACTCCTGTCGCCGGTAGCTTTTGGGGCGCCATTGCCGGCTTTACCAGCTTTGGTATTCACGCCGGCGGGCCGCCGATGAGTATTTATTTATTGCCCCAGCGCATGGATAAAACCCTCTTGATGGGCACCTTTGCGGTTTTCTTTGCCGCGGTCAACCTGGTCAAACTCGTGCCCTACACCTGGCTCGGCCAATTCGACACCACCAACCTACTGACCTCTGCGGTGCTCATCCCCCTGGCACCCATCGGCGTACGCCTGGGCTACTACTTGCTGCACAAGGTCAGCGAAGTACTGGTCTACCGCATTTGTTATTTTTTTCTGATAATCATTGGCCTGAAATTACTCTACGACGGTGGCCATGACCTACTGATACCCTAGTCGGCAAGCCGGACTAGACTCGGTGTTTTTGTGAAGTAATTTTAGCATTCTGGCCACTATGCTACTAAGGTCAAACTACAGTAGGGGGCTTGAAGGCACGACCATCGATTGTGCTACCAGGCACTTTCGGGCCACAGATAATAAGCCAAAGCTGCCTATGACAGAGACAAGTTCACAGCAAACCCTGCGCACCGTGTTCGACGCTATGCAGACCTTTGTCTGCATAGTCGATACCGATGGCACGGTGAATTTTATTAACCAAACCCCCCTCAAGATTGGCAGGCTCAATAGCGACGACATCCTCGGCAAAAAACTCTGGGATTGCTTCTGGTTTAACTACGATATTCAGGTGCAGACCCTAATACGCAATGCCATCCACCGTGCGGCAAGGGGCGAAGCAATAGCGGAAGAGGTACTCGGCCGCACCGTGGCTAGCACGATGTGGGTCGACCTGCACATCGAACCCCTTATTGAAAATGGGAAAACCACCGCTCTAGTGGTCGAGGCCCACGACATCAGTGAGCAGAAGCAGCTCCGCGAAAATGCTCTCTTGTCTCAACAGCGCTTGCAAGACCTGTTTGACGGTTTGCAAACCATGATCGCCATTCTCGATATCGAGGGCCGCATCACCCTGATTAACAATACGCCCCTACTGATTTCCGGCCTCAAACAGGAAGATATTATTGGTCGGCAATTCTGGACCTGCCCCTGGTATACAGATGACCTTAAAACCCAGGCCATCTTAAAACAAGCCCTGCACGATGGCCTGCGAGGTATAACAAGCCAACGGGAGATTCAGGTAAATACCAACGAGGGGCGTATATGGGTCGAATTTAACATCCACCCGGTCTGGGATGGCAATGGCAAAGTCATACAACTGGTGGCCGAAGCCCGTGATTTCAGCGAACAATGGCGGCTACGAGAGGAGGCAAATGAAGCCCAGCAACGCCTGCAGGGCCTGTTTGACGACATGAAAACCATGGTTGCCATCCTCGATGTCGAGGGCCACGTGACCCTGGTGAATAACACCCCCCTGCTAACCTCCGGCCTCGAGGCCAAAGACATCCTCGAGCAACCACTCTGGGATTGCCCCTGGTTCACCGATGACCTTCGCTCGCAAGATATTATCCGCCAGCACATTGCCAATGGTCTTGCCGGTGAGACAAGCACCGGCGATATTCAGATAGCCACCCCCGAAGGGAGAATTTGGGTCGAATTTTGCCTGCACCCGGTATTGGATGGCGCCGGCAAGGTAATACAACTGGTGGCAGAGGGCAGTGACCCCAGCACTCGGCGCCAGGTCGAAGAGGAGCGTGAAGCGGTACTGCTCGAGCTCCAGGAGAGAGAGCAAAACCTCGCCATCACCCTCGATAGTATTGGCGATGCAGTGATCACCACCGATGCCAATGGCCTGATTACCCGCATGAACCCCATCGCCGAACAACTCACCGGCTGGCCTTTTGCCGAGGCCCAGCAGCAAGCCTTGGCGAGCGTATTCTCTATTTTCAATGCCAGTACTGGTGAGGCCCTGGCCAGTCCGATTGATAAACTGATGGCAACGGGCAACATCGTCCACCTCAGTAATCACACCACTTTACATGCCCGTGGTGGTAGCAGGTACCAAATCGCCGACTCCGCCGCACCCATTCGCGATAGTGAGGGGGAAATACTGGGTGGTATCCTGGTATTTAGCGATATCAGCGAACAGTACCGGCTACGCGAACAAGCCAGGTCGATACAGGCGCGCCTGGAAAAGCTCTTTGATAATATGCAAACCATGGTCGGCATCCTCAACCCGGATGGTATCCTCTCCTTCGTCAATAATACCCCGCTGCTGGCAACCGGTTTCACCCGCGAGCAAGTGCTCAACAAAAAACTCTGGGAGGCCCCCTGGTATGACAATCAACCGGAAAGCTCTGCCATTATTGAGAGTGATATAGCCCGGGCCGCCGCTGGCAAAAGCACACTCTCGGACATCAAGATTGACACACTGGAAGGTGAGCTGTGGCTCGCCTTTGGCACCCACCCCATCTTCGACGATGCCGGGCATGTCGTTGAGGTGGTCGCCGAGGCTCGCGACATTAGCGCCAGTAAAAGCACCGAGATGGAGCTGCGCAATACCGAGCGCCGCCTACTGCGCTACCGCGACCAGGCACCACTGGCCACCATTGAGTGGGATACCCAACATCGCGTTGTCGGCTGGAACGCCGCCGCCGAAAAGCTCTTTGGCTATACCTTAGAAGAAGTTAAGAGACAGACATTTTCCAGCCTGCTACCCCCCGACCTGCACATCGACCTGGACAGGATCTGGAGGGATTTAGTCGTACAAAGTGGCGGCGACACCCTCACCTCCAAGATTCTCACCCAGGCTGGTGAAACGATATACACCCGCTGGCACAACGCACCCTTTTTCGATGACGATGGCCAACTCATCGGCGCCGCCTCGGTGATTCTCGACCTCACCAACGAACGCGCCGCGCAACTGGCCTTGAAACGTAGTGAAAAAACCCTCAGAAGTACCCTCGACTCCATGGTCGAGGGCATTGTGGTGACCGACCAAAGTGGCATCATCCACTCGGCAAATCAGGCCGTTGAAAAAATGACCGGCTACAGCACCGTAGAGCTTGTTGGCCAGCCGGTCACTCTGCTGATACTCGGCCAAAGCGAGGCCATGTTCCAGGCCAATATGCAGCGTTATCTCGACACCGGGAATCTACAGCATATTGGCATGGGACTTGAGCTGGAACTGGCTTGTAAAAATGGCGACACCTTTCCCACCGTATTGGCGGTTGCCGAACTGAGTCAAAAAGACGATCAACAGCAGCGCTTTATCAGCAGCTTTCGCGATTTGAGTGACATAAAGCAACAGGAGGAAGAACTGCGCCGCAGTCAGAAAATGGATGCCCTGGGCAAGTTGACCGGGGGCATCGCCCACGATTTTAATAATATGCTGGGCATTGTCACCGGCTATGCCGACCTGCTAGAGGGCGCCTTGGCCGGCGAGAAAAAGCTCGCTCAGTACGCCCATGAAATTCATCGCGCCGGCGAACGCGGTGCCAATTTAACGCGAAAACTGCTCTCCTTCTCACAACAAACCACGCTCAAGGCCCACTCCGTTGACCTCAATAAGCTGATTCTGAGTCAGCAACATATGCTGGCCACCTCGCTGACGCCGCGTATAACATTGGTCTACGACCTGGAGGATCGTATTTGGCCCATCAGGGTCGATAGCGACGACCTGGAAGATGCCATTATTAATATTTGCATTAATGCCATGCACGCCATTGATGCCAATGGCCAGGTCACCCTTGAGACCAAAAATATTCGGCTGCGCCCGGTCAATGCACGGTTGCGCAATCTGCCCAGCGGCGATTATGTGCTACTGAGTATTTCGGACAATGGTACAGGCATGGATGATGCCACTAAAGAGCGTATCTTCGACCCCTTTTATACCACCAAGGGGGAAGAGGGTACGGGTCTGGGTTTAAGCCAGGTCTACGGTTTTGTCGAGCGCAGCCATGGCTCAATCGATGTCACCTCGGTGCTGGGGCGCGGCACCCGCCTACAGCTGTGCTTCCCCAGGGAGCAATGTGACGAAGACGTCGCGGCCACAAGCACTGCCACCTCAGCCGCCAGACTCGCTGGCAACGAGACTATTCTCGTCGTCGACGATGAGAATCAACTCCTCGAGCTATGCACAGAAATACTCGGCCAACAGGGCTACCGAGTACTCTCCGCCAGCAATTGTGCCGAGGCCCTACAACTGCTCGACAGCAACAGGGTAGATGTTCTGTTCAGCGATGTGGTAATGCCCGATATGGACGGTTACGAGCTAGCACTGATCGTCGCCAAAAAATATCCCGCCATAAAAATTCAGATGACCAGCGGCTTCACCGACGATAGACAAAGCGCCATGGTCGATGACAGCCTGCACCAGAATCTGCTCGTCAAACCCTATCGTTCACAGGCCTTACTCAATAAAATACGCAAGCTGCTTGATCGTTAAGATTTATTGCCCGGTAGATAAGAAGCATCGAGCCATTTCACAGACCCCAGACACGCCTGGCGCCGGTAGCTCTAGAGTGCCGTTGCAGGCTTTAGCAGTGTTGACATTCACGCCAGCGGGCCGCCAATGAGTATTTATTTATTATCCCTACCCATGGATAAAACCCTATTAACGGGCACCTTCGCGATTTTCTTTGCCACCGTCAGCCTGGTTAAACTCCTGCCCTATGCCTGACTCGACCGATTCGACACCACCAAGCTACTGAGCTCTGCGGTACTAATTCCCCTCACACCAGCGGCGCGCGTCTCGGCTACTTCTTGCTACACAAGGTCGTTGAAGTACGGGGCTAGCGCATTTGTTGTTATTTTTCTGCTGGTGATAAGTATCAAGCTACTCGTCGACGCTGCCAGAGGCTTGTTCACGCCATAGCTCAGTCTCAATTCCCAGCGCCAGGGTAACAATGCTGTTTGTGGGGTAATTCTTAGTTTTTCGACCATAATGCAATAAGTATCAAAGGTCATTGGGGCCCAGGAAGTAGACCGGGGAGTGTCGATAGCCCCCAGCTCCCCTCGTAAAACCATCAAGAACCCTTTGCCCATGCCCGACAACCAACAAGCTAGCCACTACCTAAACCCTGCCCTTTTCGAGGCCATGCAGACCTTCATCGCCGTACTCGAGGTCGATGGCACAGTGTCCTTCGCCAACCCCAAACCCCTCAAGGCCGCCGGCATAGGCCTCGAAGAGGTGCGCGGTAAAAAGTTCTGGGACTGCCCCTGGTTTACCCACGACCCAGGAGCACGAGAGCTGATCCACAGCGCCACTGTATGCGCCGCAGCGGGCGAGAACATTTCAGACGAAGTTCAAACCACCACCGTCCACGGTCTGATGTGGACGAGCTTTACCATGCGCCCCGTATTCCACAGCGGACAGGTCATTCAGTTAATCGCCGAGGGCTACGATATTACCGAAAAGCACCGCCTCGCGGAGGAGGCCCGCAGGACACAGCAGGGTTTGCAAAACCTGTTTGATGATATGCAAACCATGGTCACCCTCCTCGACCTGGAGGGTCGGGTCACCCTGGTCAACAACACCCCCCTGTTAATCGCCGGCCTCAAGTCGGAAGATGTCATCGGCCTGCACCTATGGGCCTGTCCCTGGTTTAGTAATGTGCAGAGCAGCCAAGAACTGATTAAAAAGGATATTGCCCTGGCATTGCGTGGCACACCCACCCTAGGCGATGTTCAAATGCTCACCGACGAGGGCCGAATATGGGTGGAATTCAGCGTCCACCCGGTATGTGATGCGGACGGTAAGATTATTCAGTTGATGGCTGAGGGTCACGACCCGAGTGTCCGCCGGCAAGTGGAGGAGGAGCGCGAGCAGGCCCTGCAAGATCTCCAGGACAGAGAACAAAAGCTAGCGGTCACTCTCGACAGCATCGGCGATGCCGTAATCACCACCGACGCCGGGGGCCGTATCACGCGTATGAATGCCATCGCCGAGCGACTCACCGGCTGGAGCTTTAATGAGGCCCAACACCAGCCCCTGGGGACCATTTTCCCCATTTTTAATGCCAGTACGGGACAGCGCCTGCCCAGCCCCGTCGAGAAGCTGATGCGCAGCGGCGAGATTGTCCACCTCAGTAATCACACCACTCTGCGTGCACGAGATGGTCGCGAATACCAGATAGCCGATTCGGCGGCCCCCATTCGCGATAGTGAGGGCTCTATACTGGGGGCCATTCTGGTATTCAGCGATGTCAGCGAACAGTACCGTTTACGTGAACGGGCCAAGGCCACCCAGGAACGTTTACAGAGCCTGTTTGACGGCATGCAAACCATGGTCGGCATCCTCGATATTCACGGCACCGTCACCTTTATCAATAATACTCCCCTCATGATCACCGGCATTACCCGCCAGGAGGTGATTGGCCACAAACTCTGGGAGGCCCCCTGGCTGGTCGAAAAAGAGCACAGTGCCGCCACAGTCAAACGGCTTATTAAGCTCGCTAACACGGGCAAAAGTAGCAGTTCAGACATACAGATAGACACTCTGCGGGGTGAGATGTGGGTCGCTTTTGGCACCCACCCTGTGATTGATGACAATGGCCAAATCATAGAAATCCTCGCCGAAGCTCGCGATATCACCAACAGAAAAGCCATAGAAATGGAACTGCGCATCTCCGAGGGACTACTTAGGCGCTACCGTGACCAGGCACCCCTGGCCACGATCGAGTGGACGACGGATCATCTGATTGTCGACGTCAATGACGCCGCGGAAAAGCTTTTTGGCTATACCCTTGCCGAACTTAAGGGCCAGGCCTTCACCAAGTTATTGCCTTCCGATACACCTTTCGACACTCAAGTAATATGGAAGAACTTAGTCGGAAAGACCGGTGGTGACAGCCTCATTAGCAAAGTCATCAACAAGAGGGGAAAGCTCATTTACACCCGCTGGCACAATGCACCATTGTTTGATAAGGAGGGTAAACTCAGCGGAGCCGCCTCCATCGTTCTCGACCTGACCAACGAGCGCGCCGCCCAAAAAGCCCTACTCGATAGTGAAAAGACGCTCAGAAACACCCTCGATTCCATGGTCGAAGGGATTGTTGTCACCGACCAATACGGGGTCATCCACTCGGTCAATCAAGCAGCCAAAAAAATGACGGGGTACGGCTCAAGCGAGCTCATCGGCCACCCGGTGAATCTTTTAATCCAGGGACAGAGTGCCGACGATTTTAAGCAAAACATGCAACGTTATCTCGAGACCGGTAAACTCAGGTACATTGGCATGGGTTTAGAGGTTGACATTACCTGTAAAAATAATGACACCTTCCCCACGGTATTAGCGGTCGCGGAACTCAGTCAGAAGGGCGATAGCCATCGACGCTTTATCAGTAGTTTCCGGGACTTGAGCGAGCTCAAACAACAGGAAAAACAACTGCGACGCAGCCAAAAAATGGATGCCCTCGGCAAGCTCACCGGAGGTATCGCCCACGATTTTAACAATATGTTGGGCATCGTCACCGGCTACGCCGACCTGCTAGAGGGCGCCCTCGCCAGCGAGGAAAAGCTTGCCGGCTTCGCTCACGAAATACACCGAGCCGGCGACCGCGGTGCGAAATTAACCCGTAAATTACTGGCCTTTTCTCAACAGACCGCCGTCAGCTCCAGCAGTCTCAATATCAATACTCTGATTCACAACCAGCAGCATATGTTGGCCACCTCTCTGACCCCACGCATCAACATGGTCTATGAGTTAGGTCGCGACATTTGGCCCATCTATCTCGATGGCGACGATCTGGAAGATGCCATTATCAATATTTGTATTAACGCCATGCACGCCATTGAGGGCAATGGCCAGGTCACCATACGCACCGAAAACATCAGCCTGCGCTCCGTCAACGCGCGGCTGAAAAACTTACGCAGTGGCGATTATGTACAACTGTGTATTATCGATAACGGCAAGGGCATGGATGAGGCCACTCGGGAGCAAATTTTTGACCCCTTTTATACCACTAAGGGTGAGAATGGTACCGGCCTTGGTCTCAGTCAGGTCTATGGTTTTGTCGAGCGCAGTCGCGGTGGTATCGACGTTACCTCTGTGCCGGGGCGCGGCACTCAGTTTCGCCTTTATTTTCCCAGAGAAATCTCTAATTCCGACCTGCAACAGCTGCCCGCCAAAACAGCGGAGAAGAAACTTGGTGGCCATGAAACCATCTTATTGGTCGACGACGAGAAAAAACTTCTGGAACTGTGTAGTGAAATACTCAGCCAGCAAGGCTACAAAGTGCTGCCCGCCTGTAACTGTAGCGAAGCCCTGCAACTACTGGAGGGCAATAAAGTCGACCTGATGTTCAGCGATGTGGTGATGCCCGATATGAATGGTTACGAGCTGGCAAGCATCGTCGCGGTGAAATTCCCCGATATCAAAATCCAGATGACCAGTGGTTTCAGTGACAATAGACAAAGCTCCGCGAGCGATGCCAGCCTACATAAAAATCTACTGCCCAAACCCTATCGCGCCCAAGCCCTACTGGGTAGAATACGCGCATTGCTCGATAGTTAAGACTCGCCCCCAGAAAATAACAAGCGTCGAGCCATGCCTAAGACCCCAATCCCCGATGACACCAGTTACCAGGCACTACTCGAGGCCATGCAGACCTTCGTCGCCATCCTCGAAACTGTTGGCACGCTGGGTTTTGCCAACAAAACACCCCTGAAAATTGCCGGTATAGAGCTCAACGATGTAATTGGCAAAAAATTCTGGGACTGCTTTTGGTTTAACTACGACCCGACAGTACAAACCAATATACGAGACTTTGTGCGCCGCGCCGCCGCCGGTGAGCTCGTGCATGAGGAGATCCAGGGGCGAATAGCCACCGGCCTGCTGTGGATTGACTTTAAAATTCAAGCCGTTTTTGAAGCGGGTAAAGCCATCAAATTGGTCGCCGAAGGTAGTGATATCTCCGAGCAGAAACTACTGCGCGAACAAGACCGTCTGGCACAACAACGCTTACAGGGCCTGTTTAATGACATGCAAAGCATGGTCGCCATACTCGACACCGAGGGTCGCGTTGACCTCATCAACAACACACCTTTGCAAGTCGCCGACCTTGAACAAAGCGATGTACTCGGCAAATTACTGTGGGACTCACCCTGGTTTCAGCACAGCGCCAGTACCCAGCAACGGGTGCGAGACAGCATTGAATCTGCCGCCACCGGTAATGCCGTCCGCTGCGATGTACAACTGAATACCTCTGCGGGTGTTATTTGGCTAGAGTTTAACGTCCACCCGGTATTTGATGACGCCGGCAAAGTCTGCCAGTTAGTCGCCGAAGGTAGCGACCCCCGCGCCCGCCGAGAGGTTGAACTAGAGCGTGAACAGGTACTACTCGAGCTCGAGGCAAGAGAACAAAACCTCGCCATTACCCTCGATAGTATTGGCGATGCGGTGATCACCACCGACGCCAATGCTCTAATTACCCGCATGAACCCCATTGCCGAACAATTAACCGGCTGGTCCCTTGCAGAGGCCCTGCAGCAACCACTGGCAGCCGTCTTTCCCATTTATGATGCCAGCAGCGGCGAGCGCCTGGCCAGCCCTGTCGATAAACTGATGGCGACAGGGGAAATCGTCCACTTGAGCAATCACGCCACCCTACGTACGCGGGAGGGTCACGTCTACCAAATTGCCGATTCGGCGGCACCCATACGCGACAAGAACAATCACATCATTGGCGCCATTTTGGTGTTCAGTGACGTCAGCGAACAATATCGTTTGCGCGAGCGCGCTAAGGTTTCACAACAACGTCTACAGGGCCTGTTTGACGATATGCAAACCATGGTTGGCCTCTACGACCTCGATGGCACCACCACCTTCATCAACAATACGCCCCTATTGGCCACCGGCTTTAAGGAGGAAGAAATCATCGGTAAAAAACTGTGGGAAACCCCATTTTTAAATTATTCGAAAGAAGCCGTCGCGCAAGTGCGTGGAGATTTACACAAGGCCGCCATGGGCAAGATCACCCTGGCAGACAGGGAGGTGATAACTCGCCAGGGCGACAAGATATGGATCGCCTTAAGCTTTCATCCCGTGTTTGACGACAATGGCTATGTCGTGCAAATTCTCGGTGAAGGTCACGATATTACTGCCACACGCTCGGCACAGATAGCCCTGGCCAATAGTGAAAAAACCCAGCGAGAAATTCTCGACTCCATGGTTGAGGGTATTGTCGTCACCGACGAATTGGGCAGCATACTGTCCATTAATGTCGCCGCTGAAAAATTGCTCAACTATCGCGCCGACGAACTGATTGGCCAACATGTCGCGCGCTTAATTCTGGAACAAGATGAGGCCATCATCCTGAAAAATATGCAAAGCTATTTCCAAAGTGGTGATATTACGCAGATTGGTATGGGCCTTGAAATGACCGCCGTCTGTAAAGATGGAGCCACCTTTCCAACGGTATTAGCGGTGGCAGAGCTGAGTCCAACAGCCGATGGCAAGCGACGCTTTATCAATAGCTTTCGTGATTTGAGTGACACTAAACAACAGGAAGAACAACTGCGGCGCAGCCAGAAAATGGATGCCCTCGGCAAGCTTACCGGTGGTATCGCCCACGACTTTAACAATATGCTGGGTATTGTCACCGGCTATGCCGACCTGCTGGCAGTCGCCCTCTCCAACGAGGACAAGTTGGCCCAATACGCCCATGAAATTCACCGGGCTGGCGAGCGGGGTGCCAATTTGACGCGTAAGTTACTGGCATTTTCACAACAAAAGGCGGTAAGCACCGACTCGGTTGATATCAATGCCCTGGTAGGCAGTCAGCAGCATATGCTCGAAACCTCCCTGACACCGCGTATTAAACTGGTGTATGAACTATGCAGTGCTATCTGGCCCACCCGCCTGGATAGTGACGACCTTGAAGATGCCATTATTAATATGTGTATAAATGCCATGCACGCCATCGAGGCCAATGGCCAGGTCACCATTCGCACCGACAACCTACATCTCTCAGCAGCCCAGGCCCAACAAAAAAATGTCGCCCGTGGAGATTACGTACAACTCAGTATTAGCGACACCGGTGAGGGTATGAATGAAGCAACCAAACAACAAATATTTGACCCCTTTTATACCACCAAGGGGGAGCAAGGCACCGGTCTTGGCTTGAGCCAGGTCTACGGTTTTATCGAGCGCAGTAAGGGCGCCATCGAGGTGAGTTCCGTAATCGGTCGCGGCACAGAGCTACGCCTGTACTTCCCCCGAGATATGACGCAAGTCAAAAGTGAAGACACTAACATCGCTGGCAGCGAGACGGCGTCGAGCGGTTGTGAAAGCATTCTCGTGGTTGACGATGAAACGACACTCCTCGCACTGTGCGCTGAAATACTCGGCCGACAAAATTACACGGTACTAACTGCCGCCAATTGCACTGAAGCCCTGGCCATACTCGATAATAATAAGGTCGACCTGATGTTCAGCGATGTCGTAATGCCCGATATGAACGGTTATGAGCTGGCCGATATTGTCAGCGCCAAATACCCCACTGTTAAAATCCAGATGACCAGTGGTTTTACCGGCGATAAACAGCCCGCTCTGACTGACGACACGCTGCAACAAAACTTGCTCACCAAGCCCTATCGCGCCCAGGCATTACTCACTAAAATACGCGAATTATTGGATAGTTGAGGTTTTCAATGGGCAAATCACCTAGCAATGACCCCCTTCACGGCGTCACCTTAAAAGAAATATTGAATCAACTGGTCGATAAATACGGCTGGCAAGAATTGGCGCAACGCATCACCATAAACTGCTTTAGCAATGACCCGAGTATTAACTCCAGCCTGAAATTCCTGCGCAAAACGCCCTGGGCCAGGAAAAAGGTAGAGAGCCTCTATATAGAAACCGACTGGAATAATAAAAACATCTGGTCAATCGAGCGTAGCGGTCACGATGGCTAGGCCTCTAACCTTGCAACAACACCCGCCCTTAGTTGGCGGATTCAAGTTTTAGAATGTCCAGCGCCAGGGCCTCGGCCACTTTAATGCCATCGATGGCCGCCGACAGTATGCCCCCGGCGTAACCCGCGCCCTCGCCCGCCGGGTATAAACCCCTGGTATTAATACTTTGAAAATCCTTAGCGCGACGAATACAAATCGGCGATGAGGTGCGCGTTTCCACACCCGTCAACAGGGCATCCGCCATGGCAAAACCTTTTATCTTTTTATCAAAGGCAGGGATCGCCTCACGAATGGCGGCAATGGCAAAGTCTGGCAAGGCCTTTGACAAATCACCGAGGCTCACCCCCGGTTGGTAGGAGGGCTTCACCTGACCCAATTCGCTGGAGGGCACATTTTGCAAAAAGTCGCCCACCAGCTGGGCCGGGGCACGGTAGTCGCCCCCTCCCAATTGATAGGCCAAACTCTCGAGCTCGCGCTGTAGATCTATGCCCGCCAGCACGTCCCCGGGGTAGTCCTGCTGCGGGGTAATACCCACCACTATCGCGGCATTGGCATTGCGCTCGTTGCGCGAATACTGGGACATGCCGTTGGTCACCACGCGCCCCTCCTCCGAAGTCGCAGCCACCACGGTGCCGCCGGGGCACATGCAAAAACTATAGACACTGCGGCCATCGGCACAGTGGTGTACCAGCTTGTAATCCGCGGCACCGAGAATGGGGTGGCCCGCTTGCTCGCCAAAGCGCGCCTTATCTATCACCGACTGCGGGTGCTCGATGCGAAAGCCAATGGAGAAGGGCTTGGCCTCTATAAAGACTCCCTGGGCCAGCAACATTTCAAAACTGTCCCGCGCACTGTGGCCGACAGCAAGCACGATATGGCGACTGTGCAGGGTTTCGCCATTGCTCAAGGTCACCGCCGTAACTTGCCCGGCGGCGGCGCTAGCCTGCACGCCATCAACATCAACATCAACATCAACATCAACATCAACAGCCTCACGGTGCAGTTTGGCAACTTTCACACCAAAGCGAATTTCTCCACCGAGACGAATAATTTCGCCACGCATGGTTTCAACCATTTTTACCAGTTTAAAGGTGCCGATATGGGGCTTACTGAGGAAGAGTATTTCCTCCGGGGCACCGGCCTTAACAAACTCGTCCAATACTTTACGACCAAGGTGACGCTTGTCCTTGACCTGGCTGTAGAGCTTGCCGTCGGAAAAAGTGCCCGCCCCACCCTCGCCAAACTGCACGTTGGATTCGGTATTTAACTTGCCCTTGCGCCACAGCTCCCAGGTATCTTTGGTGCGCTGGCGCACCTCTTCACCGCGCTCGATCACAATCGGCTTTAAACCCATCTGCGCCAGTAGCAAGGCCGCCAACAGGCCACAGGGGCCAAAACCGATAATAATTGGCCGCTGTTGCTCACCCGAAGGAAAACCAGGCTGTGTCTCGGTGACAAATTGATAGCGCGTATCCGGTGCGATGCGCAGCGAGGATTGTCCGGCAAACTTCTCCAACAAGGCTTGTTCATGGGCCTCACTGAGTGCCACGTCAACCTGATAAATCAGCAAAATATTGTGTTTTTTACGGGCATCGTAACTGCGTTTAACGACAGTTAACTCGAGGATATCCTCCCCGACTACAGCCAACTTAGCGGCAACGGCCGATGAAAGTGCCGCCTCGTCATGGTCGAGGGGAAGTTTGATTTCAGAGAGTCGCAGCATAAATGGCAGTACTAAGTTGTCGGAAAAACGAAGGCGTAAGCATTGATAGCCCAGCCATATCAGGTCGATATTTTAGCATGCCGTCGCTCAGCTCAACGCGGCTGCCTAGACAAATTGTCCCGCGCTATAACCCGAGGCCCAGGCCCACTGGAAATTAAAGCCCCCCAAATGGCCACTGACATCGAGCACCTCGCCGACAAAATAAAGTCCCTTTTGCCGCTTCGCTTCCATGGTTTTGGAACTGATACCATCGGTGTCTACCCCGCCCAGGGTCACCTCCGCGGTGCGATAGCCCTCGTTTGCCGAAGGTTTCAAGCGCCAACGATTCAACTGCCCGCCAATGGTTTTCAAGAGCTTATCGCTGAACTCCGCCAGCGGACTGGTCGCCAGCTGCGGCCACCAGAGCCCCTGTAATTCATTCACCAGGGCCTTGGCCAGGTGCTTATTGAGCAGTGTATTTAAGCGCTGCTTGCCCTGTTGCTGTTTCGCAGTCAGTAGCCACTGGGACGCATCGAGCTCGGGTAAGAGATCGATGTCAATTTCATCGCCGGGCTGCCAGTAACTGGATATTTGCAATATCACCGGGCCACTGAGCCCGCGATGCGTGAACAACAGGTTCTCGGTAAAGCTCTGCCCGGCACTGCTCACCTCAACCTCCAGTGCCAGGCCCGAGAGACGTTCGCAGATCGGTTTCATAAAATCACTGAACATAAAGGGCACTAAACCCGCCCGGCAATCCCTAAGAGCGAGGTTGAATTGCCGAGCGATGTCGTAGCCAATACCACTGCCGCCCAGTGTCGGTATAGACAGCGCGCCAGTGGCAACCACCAGGGATGTGCAGTGCAAACTCCCGCCTTGACCGTCGATATCGAGCCGATAACCCGCCGCTTGATTGCCCGACAAAGTGGAGGCCTCTGTATGCACAGCCCTAATAGCGCTGATTTCACAGTGGGTTTTAATCTCGACACCGGCCTCTGCACATTCACTTAGTAACATCTGCAAAATTTCTTTTGCCGAAGCCAGACAAAATAATTGCCCGTGTTTGCGCTCTTCATAGGCAATGCCATGGCGCTCCACCAGGGCGATGAAGTCCCATTGGGTATAACGACTTAAGGCCGATTTACAAAAGTGCGGATTGTTGGAAAGGTAATTTTCGGGCTCTACGGTGTAATTGGTAAAGTTGCAGCGCCCACCACCGGACATCAATATTTTTTTTCCGACCTTATTGGCTTTCTCCATCACCAGGACACGACGCCCTCGTGCTGCGGCCGTCGCGGCACACATCAAACCGGCGGCACCGCCACCTAAAATGATGACGTCGTAAGTTGTTATTGAAGTTTGCACTAAATTTTTCACCCACCTGCCATTAAATGAATTGCCGACAAAATAGCTGGCTCTGGCCCCAGTCCTTCGGTCGCCATGCTGTCGCATCGAACGATGGCAGTATTTTATGGCCTATTGGGCACAGAACAAGCTTTATCCTCTACTCACCGGCAAGAGCTCTGAGTAAGCCTGGATTCCATTGCGAGAAGAACGGTCAGTGCCTCACCCCGCCCGGCCAGCTCGAGCTCCATGCTTGGGCTGCGGGGCTCGACCTGCATTGAAAATTGCCACGCCGCTACAACAGGCTCAGGCTCTGTAGACGATTTACGCTGAGTTGAATGCCGACTATAATTTTGCCCGAGATGCTGCGTGGGACGACAACGGCCTGACCATAGTTCTAAGCCGCCACTAGCCAAAGAGACACACCAACACCACAATAAGAGAAAACCATGGCCGATATCTATCACCCCGGTAATCGCGAACTGCAGGATGACTTTGGTACCCGCCCCCTGGCGGACCGCGTCAAGGAACTGATTATTCAGCCACAAATTGGTGACGAGGAGCGCGAATTTATTCACTCCCTCAATATGCTATTTATCAGCAGCGTTGACCCCGACGGCCAACCAACGGTGTCTTACAAGGGCGGAGAGGTCGGCTTTGTGCGCGTGCTCGACCCTAACACCATTGCCTTTCCCCTCTACGACGGCAACGGCATGTTTCTCAGCGCCGGCAATATCAAGGCCAGCCCCAATGTCGGTCTATTGTTTATCGATTTTGAAAACCCCCACCGCCTGCGCCTGCACGGTAGGGCCTCGGTCAGCGCCGATGACGAGTTGATGGACAGCTACCACGAAGCCCAGATGATCGTCAGGGTTGCTGTGGACAATATCTTCATCAATTGCCCGCGCTATATTCACCCCACCACCAGTGAGGAACAATCTATTTATGTGCCCACGCAGGGCAAGGAAACCCCAGAGCCGGAGTGGAAGTCCTGGGACGTCATCAGCGATGTCCTGCCCACTAAGAAACCTCAATAAATAATAATTTCTTTTCAGGTAAGGAAGGGTTTCCAGCCATGAGTGCAAAGGAAAAAGACATCGGCAGCATTGCCGCCCTGTGGCGCTATCCGGTAAAAAGTATGCGCGGGCAAGCGATAGAACAAGCCTTCGTGGCTTACTCGGGTATTTATGGCGATAGACTTTACGCCTTTACAAGCAGTGCCGGGCCCGGCTTTTTCCCCTACCTAACCGGACGTGAAACTCAGGACATGCTGCTCTATACGCCGCGTTTTCGCCAACCCGACAAGGCCCTGCAACCCATTAACTGGACAGAGGCCGAGGCCACCAGCGTCGGCATTACCCCGGTTTTCAGCAGTGCCGACGAACTGGCCATGGATGTCGAGGCGCCCGACGGTACCATTTATGCCCTCGACGACCCAGCGCTGGCCCGCCGACTGGCCGCCAGTGCCGGTGGGGGCCACGAGGTGGCGCTGAGGCATTCCCAGCGCGCCATGACCGACTGCCGCCCCCTGTCCTTAATTTCCCTGCAGACCGGTCTACAGCTCGCCGAAGAAACGGGGCTAAACATTGATAAGCGCCGTTTTAGGGCCAACATCCACCTCGACTTACTGAGCGGGCAAGGTTTCGCGGAAGACGAGCTCGTCGGTCGCAGCCTGAAGCTCGGCGACAAGGTAGTGCTCACCATAGTCGAACGCGATCCGCGCTGCGCGATGATCACCTACGACCCCGATACCGGCGAGGCGACACCGGAAATATTGCGCCACGTCAGCCTCCACCACCAGCGCAACGCCGGCATCTACGCCGCCGTCGTGGTTGAGGGCATGGTTAAAGCCGGCGACCGTGTTGAATTGATACCCTAAGCCCTTAAGCTCTAATAACAGTGCAATACTGCTAATTGTTTTGACTAATTTCACGCAATGATGTTAATTGGACACAAGTAATAACGCTTTAATAAGACCAGTACCGCTAAGGGTGTCAATGGCCAAGTTCGGCGTCTCACAACATCTCATTTCCATCGTTGCCGATTTGTCTCGCGAGCTGCCCGACCAACTGCGCTACTGGCGCCTGCTCGATGCCATTTTGACCACGCTGCCCGCCGATATCGCGGTACTGATGGTATTGCAGACCGACAATGCTCAAAACCCAATTTTACAACCGCTGGCCATTGATGGTCTTGACGACAAGCTGCTGCAACAGCCCTTTGTGGTCGACCAGCACCCCCGCCTGGCGCTTTGGCTGCAATCGAAGGAGCCAATATTTTTTCCCGTCGACAACCAACTCCCCAACCCCTTTCAGAGTTTTCTCAAGGAGGGCGACCGCCGCACCGGACCTCGGGATAGCCTCGGCATTGCCCTGCACCTGGGCGCTAAACCCTGGGGGCTGCTGTGTCTTAACACCCGCCAGACCGGAACCCTGAATACCATTGAGCACCGCGAACTGATGAGCTTCATCCACTTCATCGAGTCGGCCATCGCCGTGCTACAGCACGGCAAACAGCTACGCAGTGAGCTGGACAAACAGCGACTATTCAATAAAAGAATACTCAGCCAGGTGCAGGGCCCACCCCTGCTCGGCTCTAGCCCCGGACTACAGCGCGTCAGGGACGAAATAGCCATCATTGCCACCTCCGAACTAACCATCCTCTTACAGGGCGAAGATGGGGTCGGCAAAACCTTAGTGGCCCGCGATATCCACCGGGCGTCCAGCCGTAGCAAGCAGCCCTTTATTCGCGTCAACGGCGCCGAGCTGGATGACGAAACAGCCTATGCCGAGCTGTTTGGGTGCATTCAAGGTAGTGAAAAGCCAGCAACAAGCGGGCTTTTTCAACTCGCCGACCGAGGCACTGTTTTTATCAATGAAGTGTCAACCCTGTCGGCCCAGGTCCAAAGCCAGCTCGAACAGTTCTTAAAAACCGCGAGTATTCAAGCTCTGGGCAGTGCAACGGCTGAGCCCATCAATGTGCGATTAATCGCCGCCACCCGCTGCAATTTGCAACAGGCGGTGAGTCACGGACAGTTTCGCCCCGAGCTCTACCGATTACTAATGCTCTACCCCATGCCCGTGCCGCCACTGCGCGACAGGCGCGAAGATATCCCCCTGTTGACTCAGCACTTTCTTGAGCAACAACGACGCCGTCTCGCCCTGCCGGCGCTGCAAGTCGATACCGACGCTCGGCAACTGCTGCAGCACTACACCTGGCCCGGCAATGTGCGTGAACTCGACCAGGTGCTGCGTCGCGCGACACTCAAAGCAATGACCGCTAAACCCCGCTCGAAAGACCTAAGTATCAACATCTCACAGCTGGGCATTAGTCTGGAGGCATTGCCCCGCGCCATTCAAGCAGATCTGGCCAGCCTGCCGGAGCAGATAAACCTGAAGCAAGCCGTCGACAATTATCAGCGCCAGCTGATCAATGACAGACTAACCCTGCGCCACGGTAATCTCGCCGCCACCGCCCGCGACCTCGGCCTCAACCGCAGTAATTTTTACCGTTTGCTACAACGTCTGAAAATAAAACCGATAAACCCCAAATAGCCAATATCCGAGGCATAGATCATCCGGTTGATTTTTGTTGCTGGCAGGGACAGGCCATCAGCGGCGAAATATGACTATAATTAGAGGCGTACCAACAACTACAGTCTATGGAAAGCGCCACGGTGCAAGCTGTACCACCAAAGGAGAAACCATGATTCGCAGGTCTGAACATTGAATAGCAACGCCAGCCAGGACATTCCCGGCATGGTACCGGCACCCCTAAAAATGCCGCCCTCATTTTTCTACCTCGTCGTAGCTATTTGCCTGGCACCCTATTGTCTCTCCCTACTCGGCGTTAACTTTGCTTCAGACACTAGCAATGTCGATTTACACGGGGTCGCCAACCTCCCTGCGCACCAACAGGTGGAGGTGTTTTTTAGCCACCTATCCGGCGCCTTTACCCATACGATTTTGGAGTGGTCAGCCTTTTGCGTGGCCATACTCACGGTCTTTCTCGCCGCCAGCCACTATTTCATCTCTCGCAACCTCACTACGCTAGTAATCGGCGCGGCGCTGTTTTTAGCCGGCTGCATGGATGCTTTCCACACTCTTGCCGCCGACCGTTTAATTCACGCGGTGGCGGACAATCGCGACCTGATACCCTTTACCTGGGCCATTTGCCGGGTCTTTAACGCCTTAATCCTCATCGGCGGTGTCTCCCTGCTGCTCACACACCGGGCCAAGGCCACGGAAACAACCAACCTTAAATTACTGGCGGTTTCCTTTATGGCCTCTGTCACAGTCGCTTACGCCATCATTCACTACAGCGCCGTCAGTAGCTCACTGCCGCAAACCCAGTTTCCCGACAACATTATTACCCGCCCCTACGACGTCATTCCCCTGGTACTCTATATTTTTGCCGGCCTCTTTCTATTTCCCTATTTCTACCGCAAACAACCCAGTGTTTTCGCCCACGCCCTGGTCATTGCCATGATTCCCGAGGTGCTGGTCGAATTACACATGGCCTTTGGCTCCACCGCGCTGTTCGATGCACATTTTAATATTGCTCACTTCCTGAAAATTTTTGCCTACGCCGTGCCCTTCTTCGGCCTGTTAATGGATTACATCCACACCTACGAACACAAAGAGGAAGAGGCGAGAGCCCGTGCCCTGACCGAGAAGTCCCTGCAGAAATACACCCGCGAGTTAGAGCGCAGCAATAAGGAGCTGAATGAATTTGCCTATGTTGCCTCCCACGATTTAAAGGCCCCCCTGCGCGGTATTATGCAGCTGGCCTCCTGGATTGAGGAGGATATCAAAGACAATTTAGAGGAGCAGACCCGAGAGTACTTACACCTGCTTCACAACCGCACCCAGCGCCTGGAGCAACTGCTCAATGACCTGCTTGCCTATTCTCGGGTGGGACGCAAACACGGTGATATCAAAACCATCGACATCGCCGAATTGAGCCAAGAGCTGTTCCGCCTACTCAACCCACCGCCCGGCTTCACCCTGATCTGTGATGACAAGTTGCCCAGCCTTAACACCCTGGCCGTGCCCCTCGAACAGATACTGCGCAACCTCATCAATAACGCCATCAAGCACCACGACCAGGCTGAGGGCACTATCCACGTGAGTGTCAAAGCCACAACCGACGGCTTTGACTTCTCTATTGCCGACGATGGACCCGGTATCGCTCCGCAACAGCAAGAGAGAATTTTTGGTATTTTTCAAACCCTCAAACCACGGGATGAAGTCGAGGGTAGCGGTATGGGCCTGGCCATTGTCAAAAAACTGCTCGATAACTACCACTGCCATATTCGCGTTGAATCCGATGGTCTACGAGGCACCACTATGCACTTTAACTGGCCTTTAGAATCTGTATTGAGGAGCTCTATTCATGAATAATGACGACTGCAAGGCGGCCTCCATCCTTCTCGTCGACGATGACGATGTCGATGCCATGGGCATTGAGAGGGCACTCAACAAACTCAAGCTGGCCAACCCTTTTTTTCGCGCCCGCGATGGTATCGAGGGCCTGGAAATGCTGCGCAACAAAAGCATTGATCAACCCTATATGCTCCTGCTCGATCTCAATATGCCGCGGATGACGGGTATTGAAATGCTCAAAGAACTGCGCAGCGATCCTGACTTGCGCGGCACGGTGGTCTTTGTACTGACCACCTCCGATGAAGACCAGGACAAGGTGGCCGCTTACAACGAGCACATCGCCGGCTACATTGTTAAGACCAAGCTCGACACCGGTTTTGACGGACTACTGCAATTACTCGACCACTATTGGCGCCTGGTTGAGCTACCAAGCAATTGAGCTCAACATACCACTGACGTAAGGAGTCCCGACATTTGAAGCTGTTGTTAATCGACGATGACACCATCGACCGCATGAACGCCAAGCGCAGTCTGCAACAACCCGAGCTGAACATCGAGGTCACCGAGACGGCCTCCGCAGAAGAGGGGCTGGAACTGGCTTTGCAAGAAGACTTCGACCTCATCCTCCTCGATTATCAACTACCCACCATGAACGGGCTCGAGTTCCTCATCTCCCTGCGCAATGCCGCCTCCCACCACACACCGGTGGTGATGCTCAGTCACAGCAATGATGACGAACTGGCGCTCAAATGCATCGAAAAAGGCGCCCAAGACTTTATTTCCAAGAGCGAGGTTACCGCCTCGCGATTGATGCGCGCCATTCTCCACGCCAGGGAACGCTATAAAATAGAAACCGAATTACGCGACAGCCGCGAGCAATTGCGCAGCTTGGCCGAGGTCGATGCCCTCACCGGCCTCGCCAACCGTTACATGTTTGAGCGCGGTTTGAAATACGCCCTGCCCCTCGCCGAGCGGCAGAACACCGGGCTGGCACTCATCATGCTCGACCTCGATCGATTCAAGGACGTCAACGACACACTGGGGCACGTCATTGGCGACGAACTCTTGAAGGAAGTGGCCAGACGCCTGCAGGCTGCAACGCGGGAGGGTGATTTACTCTGTCGTCTCGGCGGCGATGAGTTCGCCATACTGGTTCACAACCTGGAGAATATTGAACTGGCCGAACGACTCACCCAACGCATTCTCCTCACCTTACAACAAGCTCTGAGTATTGAGGGTCACCCCATTGCCCTCTCTGCCAGCCTCGGTATCGCCACCTACCCCGACTGTGCCAACAACGCCGTCGACCTGATGAAGTGCGCCGACATTGCCCTTTATCGCTCCAAAGACGGCGGCCGCAATCGGGCACATTTCTACTCCAAAGCCCTGCACGAAAAAATCCAAAAGCGCCTGGAGCTGGAAAATGACTTGCGCGGCGCCCTGCAACGCGGGGAATTCGTGCTCCACTACCAGCCCCAGGTTGCAATAGACGGCACAACCATTACCGGTGCCGAGGCCCTTATCCGCTGGCAGCACCCCACTAAGGGACTCTTGGCCCCCGCTCAGTTTATGCCCATTGCCGAGGAACTGGGCCTGATAACGGACATTGGTGCCTGGGTACTCGACAGTGCCTGCCAACAGTTCCGTCAGTGGCGTGAAAAATATCAGGCGAATGATTTAAACCTCTCTCTGTCGATCAACCTCTCCGCCCTGCAACTCAGTCAGCCCGGCCTGATTGCAACCATTGAAGACACAATGAAGAAACACCACATTCCCCACCAGCGGCTTGAGCTCGAACTGACCGAACACACGGTGAGCAAAAGCACCGAGCAAAGCATCCAGCTGCTCAAGGACTTAGCGGCGCGGGGCATCAACCTGGCCATGGATGATTTTGGCACCGCCCACTCCTCGCTGGTGCAATTAAAAACCTATCCCTTTAAGGTCTTAAAGATCGATAAATCCTTTATTCACGCTGCCTGTGGAAACGAGGGCGGCACCACCTACCTACGGGCCATCAATGCCTTCGCCAAAGTTCTCGGCTTACAGGTGGTTGCCGAGGGCGTGGAAACCAGTGCCCAAAAGGATTTCTGCCAGCAGCTGCAATTCAACCGCATGCAGGGCTACTTCTTTTCAAAAGCCCTGAGCCCCGAAGCTTTTAAAAACGACTTCCTACTATGCCGGGCAAAAAACTTAAATCCTCTCCCCACCAAGGGCTGGCCACATGCCTGACCCGCCGTTAAATAAATGGCAAAAGCATTCCACCCCAGGCTCAACACTGTTATATTCCGCAACAACTCTCGGGGAGCCTTAAAAATAAGGCTGAGATGCTAGTTAAATAAACTAGCGAACCCGTTGAACCTGAACCGTCTAGTACCGGCGTAGGAAAGAGCAATGTTTTTAGTGCCACTTTTAGCAGCCTTAAAAATTCAAATGCAGTTCTCACTGCAGCTCTCCGCCCGGCTATTCCCATCTCAGCCACGGAGGCAATATGTCAACGCCATTACAGCACAGCAAAGTCACCACTCAGACTGGTGCAAGCCAGCGCCAAACCATCACTCAAACGCCCCTACCCGCCAGTAAAAAGGTCTATATCGATTCGCCTGAATTCGCCGATGTGCGCGTCCCCATGCGCCAGGTGACACTGACCACCGGCGAAGAGGTTCACCTCTATGACACCTCCGGCCCCTATACCGACGTCGACGTCGACATCAATATTCACCACGGTCTACCCGACGTGCGCTCACGCTGGATAGAGGGGCGAGGTGACACCGAAACCTACACCGGCCGCGAAACCAAACCCGCCGATAACGGCGTCAACGATGCCGACCAGGCGACGCGCTACTACAACCCCGAGCTGCAACGCACGCCGCGCCGCGCCGTCAGTGGCGCCAATGTCACCCAGCTGCACTACGCGCGCCAGGGCATCATCACCCGGGAAATGGAGTACATTGCGATTCGCGAAAACGAATTGCGCGGCTCCCTGGCCAATGAATTCAATACCCCCGAACGGGTCGCCCGTCTCAAGGGCAATAGCATGGGCGCCGGTTTTATCGACGTGGTGACGGCGGAATTTGTGCGCAGTGAGGTGGCCGCCGGGCGGGCCATTATCCCCGCCAACATCAACCACCCAGAGTTGGAGCCGGTGATTATCGGCCGCAATTTCCTGGTCAAGGTGAACGCCAATATCGGCAACTCGGCGCTCAGTTCCGGCATCGATGAAGAGGTGGAAAAACTGGTGTGGTCGATTCGCTGGGGCGGCGACACGGTGATGGACCTGTCGACCGGCAAGCACATCCACTCCACCCGCGACCACATCCTGCGCAACTCACCCGTGCCCATTGGCACGGTGCCGATTTACCAGGCCCTGGAAAAGGTCGGCGGCGTCGCCGAAGACCTCAACTGGGAGGTGTTTCGCGATACGTTGATTGAGCAGGCCGAACAGGGCGTCGACTACTTCACCATCCACGCCGGTGTACTACTGCGTTATGTGCCAATGACGGTCGATCGCCTCACCGGCATCGTCTCGCGCGGTGGCTCCATCATGGCCAAGTGGTGTATCGCCCATCACCAGGAGAACTTTCTCTATACCCACTTCGAAGACATTTGCGAAATCATGAAGGCCTACGACGTCAGCTTCTCCCTGGGTGACGGCCTGCGCCCCGGCTCCCTCGCCGATGCCAATGACGAGGCGCAGTTTGCCGAATTAAAGACCCTCGGCGAACTCACCAAAATTGCCTGGCGTCACGATATTCAAACCATGATCGAGGGCCCCGGCCACGTGCCGATGCATATGATTCAGGAAAATATGGATCTGCAACTAGAGCACTGTGACGAGGCCCCCTTCTACACCCTCGGCCCCCTGACCACCGATATCGCCCCCGGCCACGACCACATTACCAGTGGCATTGGCGCGGCGATGATAGGCTGGTTCGGCTGTGCCATGCTCTGCTATGTCACCCCCAAGGAACACCTCGGCCTGCCCAATCGCGACGATGTTAAACAAGGGCTCATCGCCTATAAAATTGCCGCCCACGCCGCCGATGTCGCCAAGGGTCACCCCCACGCCCGCCACCGCGACGACCTCTTGTCCAAGGCGCGCTTTGATTTCCGCTGGGATGACCAATTTAACTTGGGACTAGACCCCGACACCGCCCGTGCCTACCACGATGAGACCCTGCCCAAGGATTCCGCCAAAGTCGCCCACTTCTGTTCGATGTGCGGCCCCAAGTTTTGCTCGATGAAAATTACCCAGGATGTGCGCGACTACGTCGCCAAGGGCATGGATAAAAAGTCCGGCGAGTTTAAAGACCAGGGCAGCGAAATTTATATTGAGAATCTTAGCTAACAGCGGCAGCAAAGATGAAAATTGAGGTCTTGGGTAGCGGCGTCAGCGGTCTGTGCTGCGCCCACGCCTTTGCCGAGCGCGGCTGCGAGGTGAGTATTATTGCCACCAGCGAGGCCCTCGATAGCAGCTGTTGCTCGTGGTGGGCCGGCGGTATGCTGGCGCCCGGTTGTGAGGGGGAAAGTGCCGAGCCACTGATCGCCACGCTGGGTCTTGAAAGCATGGCATTTTGGCGTAGCATCG
>MAAU01000009.1 GCA_002162825.1 Gammaproteobacteria bacterium 54_18_T64 | reverse complement strand
TGATTGCTACTTGCTTGGTGTGCTGACTAATACGCAGCCCGCTGGCGAAAAGTTACAGATGGTTTAAATTTTTTTATTGTGCGAATAGTAGAGCTGTAGCAGGTTTTCCATGTGGCTTACGTGCGCCGGGGGCCTCGATGGGGGTTCTTTTTACGTACAAAACAGCCATAAAGGTTATTTAATGGCTGTCTTCGACCTCATTAAAACGCGTGTAATCAATCATGCGTCTGCCACCCTTATGCTGGCCGAGAATATTGGCAAAGCGCTTATTAAAAATAAAATGCTGAGCTTCATAAATATAATTGGTGTGTACGGTCTGGGCAAAAACATCTTCGATGCCATCGAGGGTGATAATTAAAATCGTGCCATAGCCTTCAATGGCGGCCTTGTCGAGACCGTAGAGAGGGCTCTGTTCGTCGATGGTGTGCACCAGGGTCCATGTCAGGGAAAAGATCGGCACGTTATCGCGCTGCAGGTTCAGGTCGACAAAGTGCCGCTCGAACAGACTACAGGGGTCGCGGTCTTCCATCATCAACACGGCGCTGACATGGCAATTGATAATGGAGGAGCGTTTGCGGCCATTGGCGAGGCGCACCAGTAGACTTGTTTGCCCGCGGTGTTGGGTGATTACCACTTGTCGGCTAAATAATACCCGCGCTTGGGGCTTGGCCAGGCGTGCGAACACCAGTCCGGTTAACACCGCGACGTAGAGCAAGCCGGAGAACACGTCGACCATGACGATGGCGTGAGTGATGCCGTTTTTGGGCAAAAGGTAGCCGTAGCCAATGGTGGTACTGGTTTGAAAGCTGAAAATATAGGCGTCGATAAAGGAGCTGGGTCGGGCGTTGAGGATCATGTCGCCGCCGAGAAAGTAAACCAGGGCAAAGCCGGCGTTGATACAGAGGTAGACCAGGGTTGCGCCGATAAAAAACTGTGGCCAGCTGGCGAGCATCACCCGGTAGTAAAAATCACTCATCAATGAGCTGCTCAAACCCTTGGTGTGGACGTTGAAAGTGCGACTATTTTTGACCGCGGGTGGAGGTATCGGATTGCACTGGGTGCTGGCAGGTGGCGGCGTTTTGTCGGCTGGGCTTGTCATCATCTGTCCTTGCTGGGTTATATTGTTATACCTGAGTCAATATTAAGCGAAACGGTCGGCTAGGGCTGGCGTAAGTTTAATGAGGGTTTTCCGTGATAATCACCGGTGAGTAGCGATGAACTCTAGCACCAGTTTATATACGGCCCACAAAAAAATGGGCGCTAAATTTATCGACTTCGCTGGCTGGGATATGCCCCTGCACTACGGCTCGCAACTTAAAGAGCACCACTGTGTGCGTCGCGACAGCGCCATGTTTGATGTTAGCCATATGACGGTGGTCGATGTCGACGGCCGTGAGGCGCGGGCTTATTTACGTTATTTACTTGCCAACGATGTGGCAAAGATTGCGCAGCTTGGCCAGGGCCTGTACAGCGCCATGCTCAATGATGGCGGCGGCGTGGTCGATGATTTAATTGCCTATGCCTTGCCCAGCGGTTTTCGCCTGGTACTCAACTGTGCAACAGGCGTCAAAGATCTGGCCTGGATGAGAGCGTGCGCCGCGGATTTTCGGGTGACTCTTCAACAGCGGGATGACCTGGCGATGATTGCCGTACAGGGCCCTCAGGCCATAGCCCGGGTGAGTTCGGCCGTTGGGCACGAGATTGGCGAAAAAATAAGGGCACTAAAACCCTTTGCCGGTGTGTTTGTCCCGGCATCGCCAGCAGAGGATGGCTGGCAATACGCCCGTACCGGTTACACCGGCGAGGACGGCCTGGAAATTATTCTACCTAGTAGCCAGGTCGAGGGCCTTTGGTGGCAGTTGCACGCTGCCGGTGTATCACCAGCGGGACTGGCGGCCCGCGACACCCTGCGCTTAGAGGCGGGCCTCAATCTCTACGGTCATGAAATGGATGAGAGTATTTCACCTCTACGGGCCAACATGGCGTGGACGATTGCCCTGCAAGACAGCACGCGCAATTTCATCGGCCGCAGTGCCCTGCTGACCGAGCGCGCTGCGGGCCCGCAAGACAAATTGCTTGGCGTGTTATTGACCGCACGGGGCGTGCTGCGCGATGGGCAGGCCATTTATATTGAGGGCTGCGAGCAGCCGGGGGTGATTACCAGTGGTAGCTTTTCTCCGACACTGGGGTATTCTATCGCGCTAGCTCGGGTACCGGTACAAGCCGGCGAGAGGGCCGAGGTCGCAATGCGTAAAAAGCGCGAGATCGTCAGGCTGATAGCGCCCGCTTTTGTGCGCCGGGGGCAGCCAATATTTAAGGCCTAGCTCGCGTGAGCTAGGCGGCGTAAAGAGAGTCGAATCAATGAATAACAGTGTTAGTGGAGCAAGGTCATGAGTGACACACCCAAAGAACTAAAGTACGCCCTCACCCATGAGTGGCTACTCGATGAGGGCGACGGTGTGGTCAGTGTCGGCATTACCGACTTCGCCCAGGAGAGCCTTGGCGACGTGGTTTATGTCGAATTGCCGGAAGTGGGCGATAAGCTATCTGCCGCCGACGAAGCGGGTGCGGTTGAGTCGGTGAAGGCAGCTTCCGATATCTTCGCCCCGGTATCGGGCGAGGTGATTGCCATCAATGAAGACCTGGAAGACTCTCCAGAAACCATCAACGATTCCCCCTATGGCGATGGCTGGTTTTTCAAATTGAAAATGTCCGATTCCTCCGAGCTAAAGCATCTGCTCAGTGCCGACGAATACATCGAAAGCACCGAAGAAGAATAGCCCTGGTCCACCGCCGCCGCGCCTTTCCTACAGGGCGCTGTCCTAACAGATTCACACTCAAAGAGTTATACCTACATGCCCGATGCCGTATTACGCCTGAAAAAAGGGACCGACCGCCGCCTGCGTGGTGGCCATTTGTGGATCTACAGCAACGAGGTCGATATTGCCGCGACTCCACTTAAGGGCATGGTGCCCGGCAGCTCGGTGGTGGTTGAAGATGCCCGGGGCAAGCCCCTCGGTGCGGCAACGGTAAATCCGGCCAGCCTGATTTGTGCCCGGCTCTACAGTCGTCAGTCCAATAGGGAGCTCGATACCAGTCTACTGGTCGATCGCCTTAAAACCGCCCTGAGTCAGCGCGAGCAGCTCTACCCCGAGCATTGTTACCGCCTGGCCTATGGCGAAGCGGATTTACTGCCGGGACTGATTGTCGATCGCTATGGCGATTATCTGGCCCTGCAAACCACCACGGCGGGCATGGATCGTCGAATGCCCCTGGTGCTTGAAGCCCTGGTTGAAGTACTCAAGCCAAAGGGCATTATCAGTAAAAATAACGGCGCCTTTCGCCTCGCCGAGCAACTGCCCGAAGAGCAGAGTGTCCTTTTTGGCGAAGTACCCGAACAGGTCGAGCTGGTTGAAAATGGCTGCCGCTTTTTAGCGCCGCTGGTCGATGGTCAAAAGACCGGCTGGTTTTATGACCACCGGGAAAACCGTGCCTTTTTGCAGCGCTTTTGCGCGGATAAAAGCGTACTCGACGTGTTTAGTTATGCCGGTGGCTGGGGTGTGCAGGCCGCGGCGGCAGGGGCCTCGTCTGTGGTTTGTGTCGACTCCTCGGCAAGGGCCCTCGACCTGGTGCAACATAATGCTGAGCTCAATGGCCTGGGCGAGCGAGTTGCGAGCTTGCAGGGCAAGGCGGCGGAGGTGATGAAGGCCTTGCAGAAAGAGCAGCGCCGCTTTGACATTATTGTGCTCGATCCGCCGGCCTTTATTAAGCGCAAGAAAGATCAGAAACAGGGCGAAAAGGCCTACCACCAAATTAATGAGCTGGCGATCAAGCTACTGCAGCCCGGCGGCCTGTTGGTATCGGCTTCTTGCTCCATGCACTTGCCGGCCGATCGCTTGCAGAATATTGTTCGCAGTGCCGGTGGCACGCGCAGTCGTCGCATGCAGCTGCTGGCTACGCTGGGCCAGGGGCCGGATCACCCGGTTCATCCCTCCATCGCTGAAACCTCTTATTTGAAAGCGATTTTTGCGCGCGATCTGGGCTGATTAGCTCGTGATCCAATAAACCGAGCGACTACTGATTGCTATGTGCCTCGTTACCCTCGCTTTTCAGCACCACCCCCGCTACCCGCTAATTGTGGTGGCCAATCGGGACGAATTTTATGATCGTCCCACCCAGCCCGCCGAATTTTGGGCCGATAGCCCAAGCATTCTCGCCGGCCGGGATCTCGACGCCGGTGGCACCTGGTTTGGTGTCGACCGCAGAGGCAACTGGGCCACCGTGACCAATACCCGTGGTGGCGGCTACTACGCCGATAAATCCCGGGGCGGGCTGCCCACCGGCTTTCTACTCAGCGAGGCTGACAGCCAGAACTATTTCGACGAGGTACTGGAGGAGGGTGGGCTCTACAGTGGCTTCAATCTGCTTGCGGGCTCGGCCCATGAATTGCTGTATTGCACCAACGCCCGAGGTGGCACCCAGCATTTAAATCCGGGTATTTATACCCTCAGCAATGACGCCCTCGATACGCCCTGGCCCAAGTCCGAACTGGCGCGAGCCAGGCTGGGTGCCTCTATAGAAGATGATGTGCTTGATAGTGAGGGCTTACTTGCGGTGCTGGGTTCGCGGCAAACCTTTGCCGATCACCTGCTACCCGATACCGGCCTGGGTATCGATATGGAGCGCAGTTTGTCGTCGCCATTTATTGTCGGCCCCAGTTATGGCACACGCTGCACCACGGTACTGCTGATCGATAATCAAGGTAAGGTTGAGTTTGCCGAGCAAAATTTTGTTAAGGGTAAGCCGTTGGGCAAGTTGCGCCAGTATCGCTTCTGCGTCGATTGAGGCGAGCCCTGACTTCGCGATAAATTTTTTTAATTCAGACTGGGACTAGTCGTCGGCCGTATCAGCCTGGCAATTTCGGGTCGATCAAGGACGTCTTTTAAATAGCTCTCAATGGCAAAGCTGTCGGTCAACAGGCAGGCCTGTTCGGCGAAGTGACTCATCTCACTGAGTGTTAACTGCCGCAAGATGGCTTTCACGCGTAGCAAGTTAGCAGAGCTCATCGACAAAAATTCATAGCCCATACCCACTAGTAAAATGGCGCCGAGAGGGTCGCCGGCGAGTTCGCCGCAGACGCTGACCGGGCAGCGATATTTTTTGGCGTCGTCGAGAATGATGCGCAGGGCCTTGAGCAGGCTGGGGTGGAAGCTGTGATAGAGCTCGGCGACCCGGGGGTTGTTGCGGTCGACGGCGAGCAGGTATTGGGTTAGATCGTTGGTGCCAACGGAAATAAAATCGACTCGCTTGGCGATTTCACCAATTTGATACACCGCTGCGGGCACCTCGATCATGGCGCCAATGGCGGGCATGTCGAAGCGGTAGCCCTCCTCGAGAGTCAACTCGCGGTAGACCCGTTTGATGAGTACCAGGGCGCTGTCCAGTTCCTCGGTATTGGAAATCATCGGCAATAAAATGCGCAGATTATTGAGGTCGATACTGGCGCGCATCATGGCCCGCAGCTGTACCAGGAATATTTCCGGGTGGTCGAGGGTGACGCGGATGCCGCGCCAGCCGAGAAAGGGGTTTTCCTCCTCGATGGGAAAGTAGGGCAGGGCCTTGTCGCCGCCAATATCGAGGGTGCGCATGGTCACCGGGTGGGGGCTGAACATGTCCAATTGCTCGCGATAGAGCTGGCGTTGCTCCTCCTCGGAGGGGAAGCGCTCGCGCATCAAAAAGGGTATCTCGGTACGGTACAGACCGACGCCCTCGGCCCCCCTGTCAAGGGAGAGCATGGAGTCGATGCGCAGCCCGGTATTGACCCACAGGGAGATGTGTTGGCCGTCGAGGGTGATGCTGGCTTCGTCCTTGGTGGCCTCCAAATCGGCGGCGAAGTCGCTCTCTTCTTTGTAGACCTTTTCGTAAGCCTCGAGGTGCTGGCCGGTGGGTGAATTAATAATCAAGCCCTGGTGGGCATCAATAATTAGCTCGCAGCCATCCAGCTCCGCCCAGGGTAGATCAATGGCGCCCATGATGGTGGGTATGCCCATTGCT
This sequence comes from Gammaproteobacteria bacterium 54_18_T64, assembly GCA_002162825.1. GTDB lineage: Bacteria > Pseudomonadota > Gammaproteobacteria > Pseudomonadales > Porticoccaceae > Reddybacter. The sequence goes on along the minus strand of MAAU01000009.1, from coordinate 83,294 downwards.
CTGCCGAGAATGGCCATGTGGGAGTTGTAGGAGCCCTTGGCGGAGACCATGGCGCGGATATTTTCAAAGGGTACGTCGGCGAGATTGGGTGCGGCCAGTTCTTCGCCGATTAAAATGGTGTTTTTGGGATAGTGTTTTTCTTCGTGCTGCTGTTGTTGCAAATAGCCCAGCACCCGGCGACCGAGGTCGCGAACATCGGTGGCGCGCTCGCGCAGGTAGGGGTTTTCCATGGCGCTGAAGGTGCGGATATGCTCGATGATGACCCGGCTCCAGGCGTATTGCGCCGACAGCCCCGTCTTGATGCGCTCGCTGACTTCACCACCCAGAGAATTGTCGTTGAGCATGCTGACGTAAACATCGAAGAGGGCTATTTCTTCGGGGTTCAATTTGTCCGACAGATCCTGGTGAACCGTTTTTAAATCTCGAATCGTACTGTCCAGGGCATCTCGAAATTGCGCCAGTTCACCGTCAATATCTTGAGTGCGACGTTTCGGCACGGCGTGTAGATCGGCCGCCGGTGCGACCACAACGCCGACGCCAATGCCAATGCCGGGGGCGCTGGCGAGACCGGAATAGTGAACCTCGCCAGAGGCGTTATCCGGCTCCAGTCCGGGAGATAGGGCGCGGGCGAGCTCGCCGGTTGCCTCGGCATGGGCAATAATGCCGGCCAGTTGGGCGGCGATGGTGATCAGAAAGGCTTCTTCACTCTCATCGAAACGGCGGCGCTGTTGTTGCTGTACTACCAGTACACCGAGCACGGTGCGGTGGTGGATGATGGGTGAGCCGAGAAAGGCGCTGAACTTTTCTTCGCCGGTTTCAGGGAAATAGGCGAAGCGGGGGTGAGTCTCGGCGTGCTCGAGGTTGAGGGGCTCGGCCTTATGGGCGACCAGGCCCACCAGGCCCTGGTCTCGGCTCATCGACACCTTGCCCACCGCGGCAGGCAGTAGGCCGTCGGTGGCGGCGAGTACATAGGCGTCGTTTTTTACATCGAGTAGATAGACCGAGCAAATACCGGTACCCATCACCGCTTTCACGCGGTGCACGATGATTTCCAGCAGGGCGTCAAAATCGCTGGCGGCGTTGACCTCCTGGAGGATATTGCGCAGTGAGTTCAGCATGGATGGCTCACTATTGGGGTTTCAGTTTTTGTTCTAAATCGCTGTGGATCTGGGACAGCTCCTTCAGGGCCCGGCGGTAGACATCGCGCTTGAAGTCAACAACCTGGCTGATGGGATACCAATAGTTGACCCAGCGCCAGCCGTCAAACTCGGGTTTTTTACCGCAGTCAAAGCGAATGCGCTCGGGGGTGGAGTTGAGTCGTAGCAAAAACCACTTTTGCTTTTGGCCGATGCAGGTGGTGGTCTCGCCCTGACGGATATAGCGCTTGGGAAGGCGGTAGCGCAACCAGCCACGGGTGTGGGCGAGGATGCTGACGTCGCTTTTCTCGAGACCGATCTCCTCGTGTAACTCTCGGTACATAGCATCGCGGGGGCTCTCCCCGGGGTCGATACCGCCCTGGGGGAACTGCCATGCGTTTTGCCGGACGCGTTTGGTCCACAGCAGCCGGCCCTTGCCATCGGCGACAATAATGCCTACGTTGGGGCGAAACCCATCTTCATCGATTGTGTTCATTGTGGCCGCCAGCGTCTCTTGTTGTCGGCCATTGTTCCACAGTTGCTCGGGGTGCGGCAAATAGTGTCAAAATTGTACATTGAGTGCGCTGTGGATAGCCGGTATTCTGCCTGCTTTTATGGCCACCACAAAAGAGTAAAGAATGCCCCTGGCGCTGTTTGATTTGGACAATACCCTGCTAGCCGGCGACAGTGATTACGCCTGGGGCGAATTCCTGGTGCGTGAGAAAAAGGTCGATGCCGATCACTATGCGCGTATGAATACGCAGTTTTATGAGGATTATCAACTGGGTAAGCTCGATATTTTTGAGTACTTGCGCTTTGCCCTGGCGCCCCTGGCGGCCCTTGAGCCACAGGAGTTACTGGAGTTGCATGACAAGTTTATGGCTGAGGTGGTGAGCCAAATGTGGCTGCCGGCAGCCGAGGCCCTGGTTGAAAATCATCGTCGCGCTGGGGATAGACTGGTGGTGATTAGTGCCACCAATCGTTTTATCGTCGAGCCCATTTGCCAGCGCTTCGGTATTGGTGAGGTGATTGCCACCGAGCTTGAACAAAAAGACGGTCGCTATACCGGCAATGTCGCCGGCGTGCCAAGCTATCAGCAAGGCAAGGTAACGCGCTTACAGGGCTGGCTCGAAGCCAACGGCGAAACACTGGAGGGCAGTAGTTTTTACAGCGACTCAATCAATGACTTGCCGTTGTTGGCCGAGGTTGATAAGGCGGTGGCGGTGAACCCCGATGATTTATTGTCAGCCGAGGCGAGCAAGCGCGGTTGGCCGATCCTGGATCTGCGCGGTGCTTAGCGCACGTGGTGCAATGCTTCCCATCCTTTAGGTTTATCTGGTGGCATCCAGGGCCAGGCACTGCGCTCGGCCGTGCCAGTGCTAATATGCGGCCGTATCTAAAATTATACGATAATTGATAAAGGCCTCTTGATGCTGACATATCCTGAAATTGACCCCGTACTCGCCAGCCTCGGGCCCTTTCAAGTGCACTGGTACGGGGTGATGTATCTCCTGGGTTTGAGTGCCGCCTGGCTATTGGCGAGGTCGCGCAGCCAGCGCGCCTGGTCGCCGTTGCGGCGTGACCAGGTTGAGGATTTAATTGTCTACGCGGCCTTCGGGGTGATACTCGGTGGCCGCTGTGGCTATGTGCTGTTCTACAACTTTGATAAGTGGCTGGCCGACCCACTGTGGTTGTTGCGCATTTGGGAGGGCGGTATGGCCTTCCATGGCGGCCTGCTAGGGGTGATCGTCGCCCTGCTGCTCTATGCGCGTAAATTGCAACAACCCTGGTTGGCGGTGGCTGACTTTGTCGCGCCATTGGTGCCCTTAGGCCTGGGTCTGGGCCGAATCGGCAATTTTATTGGCCAGGAGCTTTGGGGGCGCGCCAGTGATTGGCCGGTAGCCATGATTTTTCCCCGCGATCCCGAGCAGCTGGCCCGCCACCCCTCCCAGCTCTACCAGGCCAGCCTCGAGGGTCTGCTGCTCTTCATCATTCTCTTTATGTACTCTCGCCGCCCGCGGCCAGAGGGCGCAGTGAGTGGCCTGTTCTTATTGCTCTACGGCCTGTTTCGCTTTGGCGTCGAATTTGCCCGTGAGCCCGACGGCCATATCGGCTTTGATCTATTCGACTGGGTGACTCGCGGGCAGTTGCTGAGCCTGCCGATGGTGGCTGGCGGTATACTGCTATTGATTTACAGCTATTGGCGCAAGCGAGAGGTCAGGGCGGTAAGAGCTTGAGTGATGGACCCGGCTCGATGGGATGAATTTTAAGAGGTAGTTATGCAGCAATATCTGGATTTGATGCGCCATGTGCGTGATAGCGGTGTCGAAAAAGGCGACCGAACCGGCACCGGTACGCGCAGTGTCTTTGGTCATCAGATGCGCTTTGATCTCGCCGAGGGCTTTCCCCTTGTCACCACCAAAAAAGTACACCTGAAATCCATCATTTACGAATTGCTGTGGTTTTTGAAGGGCGATACCAATACCCAATACCTGCGTGACAACGGCGTATCGATCTGGGATGAGTGGGCCACGGATAGTGGCGACCTCGGCCCGGTGTACGGTTATCAATGGCGTACCTGGCCTCAACCCAGTGGTGGTGCTATCGATCAAATCACTGAAGTTATCGAGCAGTTGCGCACCCGGCCCGATTCGCGGCGTTTAATTGTTTCCGCCTGGAATCCGGCGCAATTGCCCGATGAAAGCGTTTCCCCCCAGGCCAATGTCGAGCAGGGTCGCATGGCCCTCGCCCCCTGCCACGCCTTTTTTCAGTTCTACGTGGCCGACGGCAAGCTCAGCTGTCAGCTCTACCAGCGCAGTGCCGATGTTTTTCTCGGCGTGCCCTTTAATATTGCCTCGTATGCATTATTGACCCTGATGGTGGCCCAGGTTACAGGCCTGCAGCCCGGTGAGTTTATCCACACCCTGGGAGATGCCCACCTCTATTTGAACCATCTAGAGCAGGCCGATAAGCAGCTCGGCCGCGACTTAAAAGCGCTGCCTACGATGACCTTGAATAAGAATGTTAGCGATATTTTTAACTTTTCGTATGAAGACTTCACTCTACAGGGCTACGAGCCCCATCCGGGCATAGCGGCGCCGATTGCGATTTAACAGGCCCTTGAAATTCTACTAACTCGGCCATCTACAGGAGCGGGGAGCCGTCAGTCTTAATTGATCTTGATTAAAGGTTGAGAGCGGCGCTATGGCCGGCGTAAAGCACTAGATGGAGGTGTTTGTCGGTTCGTGGCTGTGCAGGGTGTTGGCTAGTGCGTGACTGTCGAGAGGCGGGGCTTAATTGCCCTGGGCGTTTGCGCTGCAAAAACGCTCAGGGCAAGGCTTTACTAGCCGCCAATATAAGCGGCGACATTGTCGATATCGGCATCGCTGAGCATGCCCGCCATGCCATTCATCACCGGGCTAGAGCGCGTACCACTTTTGAAATCACTCAGGGCTTGTTTGATGGTTGCCGCATCTTTGCCGGCCAACTTGGGCGTGCCAGCAGTGGGTGCGGCGCCGCTGGCGCCATGGCAACCAACACAACCCCTGGTGGCAAATGTGGTTTTTCCCGCTGCTGCGTCGCCGGCCAGTGCCGTATTGGCACTGAGTGCTAATGCCCCGCTAATAAGGAGGGTGCTGAGTATTTTCATCGATGGATTCCTGTTGAGGTTGAAATAGCACAAGGTGCTGATGTGGGCAGGACGGCCATTCTATGGCTTCCGACCAGCGCGCACCCTGCTGTAGTACTAACTTTTAGCATTCGTTGTTGATGATGCCTGGTGTAGTGGCCTGGCCACGATTATTCCGCACATAATTGTCCAGACACCCACCGGCTAGCATGGAGGCTTCGCCCTGGCAGCGGCGGGGAACAATAACATAGCTATGTATTAACGACGAAAGCGGTCTAAGATGGGGTAGAAGGCTGCCTGGCTAGTGGAGGGAAAGGTAGGTGAATTGCCAATAACTAAGGGCAGGGATATCGGATCATTTTGTTTGTCCCACACCCCTATTGAATAAATAATAAGGAAGTTAAGGCATGGCAATAAGCAACGAAGTGCGTGCAACTACATTAAATAAAAGGACAATGTCCAGCGGCCTGGTTCGTGTACTGTTACTTGGCATCGGCAGTCTTTCTGTTGTTTTAGGGGTTGTCGGGATTTTTCTACCCATATTACCTACCACGCCCTTCCTACTTCTTGCGGCAGCCTGTTATGTACGCAGCTCACAACGTTTTTATGCCTGGCTGGTTTCCCACCCGGTGTTAAGCAAATATATTCTCGCCTATCTGGATGGCAGTGGTATTCCCCGCAAGGCCAAGTACTACACCCTGCTGACCATGTGGGTAACGATGGCGATTTCAGCCCTCATCGTTCCTATTTGGCAGGTCAGAATATTATTGCTGTGCATCGCGCTGCTGGTTTCAAGGTATATTTGGCGCTTGCCAGAGCCCAGTCTATAAATAGAACCTAGACTCTGGGTTTTTTAAAGCCGTACTAGGACAAGCTAGGTCAGCATTTCTGGGGTGATAACCCCCTCTGTATTTGCAACAAAGCCCTTCCAGACGCCCATATACTCAACAAAGGTATCGCTAAGTCCCTCGGCGCGTAAATGATCGGCCGAAACGGGATTACTCAAGGGGGTAAAGCCCTTATCGTTTGCTAGCAGGTTGGGGAAGTCATGATGAATGATGGCGGCACGACCGAGTAAAATAAAGTCGATACCACTTTCCATACATTGTTTTGCTTCCTCTGGGGTGCGGATTTTACCGGCGATACCGAGGCGCACATCGCCTCGCTTAAGCGCAGTAAAGCAATCCATCAATGTACGGCCTTTGTGGGCTTCCTCTGTGGGTTCTTTAAAGGCATCCCACAGGGACATATCCAGATAATCAATTTGTGCTTCGTCGAACAGGCGCTGCGCGACCGCGAGAGCCTCGTCGAGCACAATACCAAAGCGCTCGGGGGTTAAGCGCACACCGACATTAAAGTCTTTGCCGCAGCGTTGGCGAATGCCGGCGATGATATCAAACAGAGGGCGGGCGCGGTTTTCCAGCGAGCCGCCGTACTGGTCGTCGCGGCGATTGGTGTCGCTACTGAGGAACTGGCAGAGGATGTAACCGTGGGCACCGTGAATTTCCACGCCGTCAAAACCGGCTTTTTCGGCGCGCTCGGCAGCGGCGATAAAGTCTTCAATCACTTGCTCAACTTCAGCCGTTGACAGTGCGCGGGCACCGGACTCTTCATGGGCTGATGGGGCAACGGGCTTGGTGCCAATCAACTCTTCGGGCGAACGGTGGCCGGCGTGGTGCAACTGAACAATCGACAAACTATCGTTTTTGTTAATACCGGCGGCCAAGCGTGTCAGCCCCTCGAGGTGATCGTCAGAAAAAATACCCAGCTGCCCAGGAAAGCCCTGGCCAATGGCCTGCACGTGGGCGGCGCAGGTCATGGTCATGCTAAAGCCACCCTCGGCGCGCATGGTCAGCCACTTATACTCATCGTCCGACAGGGTGCCGTCGGGATGGCTTTGCAAGTTGGTTAGCGGTGCCAGTGCAAAGCGGTTTTTCAGGGCGGGGCCGCGCAGGAAGGTCAAGGGCTCGAATAGGGGCTGCATAGGAATAATTCTCGATTAAAAAGCGAAATGCCGGGCTGGATAGTAAGGCTTTAGTCGGTGGGGGGTCAATTCATGGGGCTTGGCAGGGCATTGAGTGAACAGCTTGCGATGGGTGGTCGTCGGGAGGGGTAAATAGCTTTGCTGCGCGCTCGTTGACCCAAAGCGCTGGTAAGCCTGCGGGAAATTGGGCCACCACTGCCGCCACCCCTTATGGCGCTAATTGGCCACAGCGACATCGTCCGTCAGGTTCTTAGGCAATGCTCTTTTTAAGCATGGCTAACAAGCCTCGTTAGCTCCTAAACCCTCGGTGTTATCCAGATGCGACAATTCACCACAGCGAGGTGCGACAATTAGCCACATAGCAGGTGGGCCCCAGGCATTTAAAATACCCGCTGGAAAGTTTTTGAGGGGTACCTCTGTGTCTACCAACAAAGTCGTTCGTCAGGTCCGAGTCTTAAGCAGGGACGTTAGTCCATTGGCAGCCACGGCGCTGAGCTTTTTATTGTCGCCGTTCACCATTGCTGGGTCGCTTATAGACTTGCCAACAGGTGAGCCTCCCCTGTTGGAGACCATCGTCATTACCGCCAGTGGTAGTGCCAATACCCTGGCCGACACGGCGGCGAGTATCGGCGTGATCGCCGAACATGAGATCGAGGAGTTAAACCCGACTCACCCCGCCGAGTTAATGAATCGCATCCCGGGGGTTAATATCGTGCAAGTTGGCTCCAGTGGCGAGGGGGTGATGGCGGCCATTCGCCAGCCGGTGTCGACCAGTCCGGTGTATTTGTATTTGGAGAATGGCGTGCCGACGCGGGCAGCGGGCTTTTTCAACCACAATGCCCTGTACGAGGTGAATGTCAGCGGTGCCAACGGCGTCGAGGTGATTAAGGGACCGGGTTCCGCGCTCTATGGCAGCGACGCCATCGGTGCGGTGGTGAATATCCTCAGTGGTCGACCCCCTCGGGAGGACGCATTTAGCCTCAATGTCGAGGGCGGCGAAGACGGCTATGGGCGCGTGCAGCTGAAGGGCGCCAAGCTTATCGGCAATCAGGGCTTCACCGGCAAGCTCGACATCGCCGATAACGATGGTTGGCGCGAACAGACGGCCAGCGAGCGCGCTTCATTTACCGGTTCGTGGAATACCCTCATCGGCGACGATTGGCGCGTCAATACGGTGTTTACCGGCACTATTCTCGATTACGAAACGGGCGGCAGTGGTCTGCGCTATGAGGACTACAAGGATGAATCCGAGCAATTTGGCAATTTGATCGGCTACCGCGACGTGCGGGCCTTCCGTATTTCGTCGGCCTTTGAACGAGACTTCTCCAACAGCAGCTTGAGTATTACCCCGTTTTTACGCAGCAACGACCTAGAGTACGTGGCCACCTGGACCCTCAACACCGGTCGGGTCAGTCCGCCTCCGCCCTGGTGCCCCAGTTGCTCCGCCTCTCTCGACTCTCAGGACGCCCACATTAATGAAAGTGGCCACGATTCGATTGGCACCTTAATTAAGTGGGATTACGACCTGGGCGCTGACAGCTTTGTGGTCACCGGCCTGGATATCGACTACAGCGCGGGCTATCAAAAGCAGACCTATATTGAGCGCAGCGACACGGATACTGGTGACTACTGGCTGGCGTATACGCCGGCGGGTTTACTCTACGACTACGATGTCGATGTGCTGTCGCTGTCGCCCTTCGTGCACTACGAAAATCAGCTCAGTACGGCACTGCGCATCAGTGCCGGGCTGCGCTATGACTATTCTCGTTACGACTACGAGGACAACATGGCCGCTGGTGTCGTCGACCCCCTGCACCTGCGCCCGGAAGATCAGGCGGTGGACTTCGAGCACCTCAGCCCCAAGCTCGGATTGACCTATCAGTTTAGCGCGGACATTAACGGTTACGCCTCCTATCGCCACGCCTTTCGTGTGCCCTCCAGTGACCAATTGTTTCGCTCCGGCAGCACCGCCGACTCCACCGATCTCGAGCCGGTCAAGGTCGACAGCTTTGATATTGGCCTGCGCGGCAATTTGACCGAGCGCATCGCCTTCGACAGCAGTATTTACTACATGCTGAAAGAGGACGATGTTCTCAGTGTCCTCGATGGCAATACCGGCGCGCGCCGCAACACCAATGCCGGTGAGACCGAGCACTACGGCATCGAGTTGGGCCTGGACATCATCCTCAGCGAGACGGTAGATCTCTATATCGCCTACACCCAGTCCGAGCATAGATACAAAGACTGGCAGGACCGCAGCGGCGACTACTCGGGCAATGATATGCCCAACGCCCCGGAAAACTTTGCCAATGTACGCCTGCGATATGGCCCTGCCTGGTTAAATGGCGGTCGCATGGAGATGGAGTGGATACACCAGGGCGAGCACTGGATCGACGAGCAGAATGACGACGATGATCGTGCCACAGACAGGGATACCTATGAGGGGCACGACCTGATGAATATCAGAGCTAACTACCGACTCAGCCCCCAGCTTGAACTCTCGCTGCGGGTCTTGAACGTCACCGATGAACTCTACGCCGAAACCACCAGCAAGTGGGGGCCGACCTATACCCCGGGGCGGCCACGCAGCGCCTTTGTCGGTGCCAAATATACCTTCTAATATTTAGTCCGCCAGACACCGGCGGCTTATTAATGCGCCCAAGGGCCTGTTGACATGAGATTGTGTAACAGGCCCTTGGGCGAGCGTCATGGTTATGATTGGCAGGCGTGTAAAACAAGCCTGCCAAGCGCTCGTATGTTGTGTTTATATGAGCGCCGTTGAGCAGGCCCACAATGAGAACCTCTATGGCTAGTACCACCCTGTACCGCTGGCATCGACGCATAGGCCTGGCGGTATTTGCCGCCATTATTGCCTGGGCGCTGAGTGGCTTGAGCCACCCCATTATGTCGCGCCTCAACCCTCGGCCGGTGGCCATGCAGCCGCCACTGTCGAGTGCGGCCATTGCCGAGCTCGCGCCACTGTCGACGGCCCTGTCGGGCAATGGCATTACGGAGTTTCGTCGGGCCCAGCTACTGAATATTGATGAGGCCAGTTTTTATCGGGTCGAACACGGCGCTAAGGTAAGCTATATCAATGCCCGCAGCGGCCAGCGAGCGGCTATTGATGACCCTGCCTACGCCGAACAACTGGCGCGCCATTATTTAGGCGACGCGAGCAGTAACATCGCCGCCATTGAATTAATCACCGCTTTTAACGAAGACTATCTGTACGTCAATCGCTTTTTGCCGGTCTATAAAGTGACCTTTGCTCGGCCCGATAATATGCGCGCCTATGTCGAGCTTAGCACCGGTCGCCTGGCGACCCTGATCGATGACCGCAAGGCCTTCGTGGGCTGGGTGTTTCGTCAGCTCCACTCCTGGGTCTTCATTGCCAACCCCTGGCTGCGCACCATCGCCATGAGTGTGATGTTGTTGGCCGGCATGGGCTTAAGTCTTGCCGGTTTGCTGATGGCCTGGCGGGGCCGCTCAAAAGATACCGCGGCGGAAAATGTTGGTGAGCCGTCACAGGGGCCGGGTCGTGGCAGCGTCTGGCACCGACGCCTGGGTATCGGTTTTGGTGTGTTAATGGTGAGCTTCTGTTTTTCCGGCCTCTACCACCTGCTTAACAAGCCGATAGTTGCGCCGCCGGCCCTGTCCGTGCCCTTGACTGTCTTTAATGCCGAGGACTTAACGTTGGATTGGCAGGCCGTGGCTCAGATCAACGGTGGCGAGTCTTTTAGTCGGGGTAGTTTGGTTGAGGTCGATGGTGAGGCCTATTTGCGCCTGGCCCTGGCGGCACCCCAGGCCGCCGCTAAGCCTAAAAAAGCGGTAATGGAGCATCACTCCAGTAAGCCCATGACACCGCGTGACGGCCCGCTGTATATCAATGCCCGGACCTCTGAGCTCTGTGCCGATTGCGAGCACCGGCATGTGCTAAACCTCGCCGCGCACTATGGCGGGTCAGGCTATAGCGCCTCTGCTGGGCAGCTTGAAAAAATCACTCGTTTCAGCAGCGACTACGGCTTTATTAATAAGCGCATGCCGGTATACGCGGTGCGCTACGGTGGCGATGGGGTAAGGGGTGTCGAGCCACACAGCCTGTTTGTCGAAACCGCGACCGGAGCACTGGCGGCCCGCACCAGCCCCGCTAGCAAGTGGGAGGGCTGGTCCTTTAGCTACCTGCACAAGTGGCACTTTTTTGACCCAGTCAGTAAAACCCTGCGTGATATTTTATTGATTGTCACCACCCTGGCACTCACCGCGTTGTGTTTACTGGGTGTTTGGGTGTCGTTTAAGCCCCGCACCAGGGTTTGATGACGGGTTTCTCGTCGATTCATTGTCCAGGGGCATTATTTTCTAATCAGTGTTTGCGTGAAAAGCGGATTCATAGATAATGGTGGCGGCAGTAGCCAAATAAGATCCATTATTATTTACAAACAGCGGGAAGAGAGCCTTGGCAAGAATTTCATTGATCGTTGCGGTGGCCGATAACGGCGTTATCGGCAGCAATAACCAACTGCCCTGGCACATTTCTGCGGACCTCAAATACTTCAAGCGCGTCACCCTGGGCAAGCCGATTATTATGGGTCGCCTCACCTACGAATCTATTGGCAGGCCACTGCCGGGGCGCAGCAATATTGTCATGACTCGCGATAGTGCCTGGCGGGCCGAGGGCGTTGAGCGGGCTGGGGATTTAACCGAGGCACTGGCCCTTGCCAATAAAATTGCCGATGAGTCCGGGCTTGAAGAAGTGATGATTATCGGCGGTGCCACGATTTACCGCGAGGCCCTACCCCGGGCCGACAGGCTCTATTTGACGCGCGTGCACACGCGGGTCGAGGGGGATGCTTTTTTCCCCGAGCTGGATTTGAGCGAGTGGCGGGAAACGCTTGTCGAGGAGCTGGCTGGTGAGGGGCAAACACCGCCCTGTAGCTTTGTGCAACTGGATAGGGATTAAGAAAATTCATTTGTATGCCTGATCAAAAAGTTGCCGTGGTTCACCTATGGGGGATAGACGGTAGTCCTGGTGCGTAGGTGGCGGTCTGAGACTGTGCAAGAAATATTCGATTTTGGTCTTGATTATTAGTTGGCATTGGGGTAGCTTTTGGCGATGATTGTCGTTGTCTTCTTAAGGGTGTGGTGCCTCCGTAGTTTACTATGATCGTCTGTGAATAGCTCAGTTGGACGTCCAGTCACTGAACGATAGAGTTGCGAAGTTATAATAAAAATAAATTTTAAAATGTGTAGAACCCGAAAAGATATATAATTATTAAAATAATAAGATGTGGTTGTCAGAAGTTGCGAAATGACTAAAAAGTAACTTCGAATGCGTTGCTTAAAGGCGCTCTGGAAATTGGTTTTCCGTACGCTCGTTTCTAATAATGAGGAAGGACATGAGAATTATTTTACCAAAAGCAGCAATAGCTGGAGTGTTTGTTGCTACGCAATTGCTGGCAGTTAGTGTTGGGGCGGCAGAAGTCGATAGGGTTCTTAAGGTTGGTGCGAGTAAAACCGCCTCTGCGCAGAGTTCACAAAAGCGTATCGATAAATTAGCGGATCAAACTTACGATATCTTGCAGGACTTTCGTATCGTCAATAAGGAGATTGAAGGCCTTCAAGTTTATAACGCACAACTAGAAAAACAGCTGGAAAACCAGCAGCAGACCATGAATGACATTGCAGATTCTATTGAAAATGCAACGGTTATTGAACGACAGATAACGCCGTTGTCGATCAAAATGCTTGATGCTCTGGAGCAGTTTGTCAATTTAGATCTCCCTTTTCAGCACGACTTAAGGCTCGGGAGTATTGCTCAGGTGCGATCAAACCTTGAAGCTAGCCGGTTTAGTTCTGCCGAAAAATTTCGCCAAGTGTTGGAGCTTTACGATATAGAGCTTGAATACGGTAATACTATTTCAGAATTCAGTGGCTTGTTGCCTATTGATGGGCAAGAGCGTCAAGTTACCTTTTTTAGGGTGGGGCGAATAGCACTTCTCTACCAAAGTTCAGACCAAAGTCAAAGTGGCGTGTGGGATGCGCGTACCAAAGAGTGGCAGCCACTACCCTCCGGTGAATATCGCACTGCAACAGCTAAGGGTATTCGAATAGCCAAAAAACAAGCGGCAATAGGCGTCCTTAATCTACCAATTTCTTCACCGGAGGTGGCGCAATGAAAGGCGTTATAAAACGTAGTCTCGGCGTATTTATTATTGGTGGCTTGTTTATCTCTGGGGGAGCTTTTGCGGCTCAGCAGGCGGCATCTCTCGATGAATTATTAGAGATGGTAAAAAGCGCAAAAATTAACGAATCTAAAGCGCATAAAAATCGTGAGCAAGCATTTTTAAATGCTAAAAGTGAACAGAAAAGTTTATTGAAAAAAGCCAAGACTGAAAAAAAATCTGAAGAGGTCAAAAGTGAAAGGCTGGAAAAGTTATTTGCTGAAAATGAAATCAAGTTAGAAGCACAAAATGAACAGTTACAGCGACGCCTGGGATCGTTGAAAGAGCTATTTGGCCATCTCACCTCCACAGCTGGCGATGCAGTGGTCACGATGGAGCAATCAATAGTGAGCGTGCAGTTTCCGGGTCGTACTGAAAAACTAGGAGAGCTCATTGAAAAAATGAGCAGCAGTACACGACTGCCAAGCCTTGAAGAAATTGAGGGTTTATGGTTTGAAGTGAACAGGGAAATGATCGAAGCAAGTAAAACCGTGCGGTTTCCGGCGGAGTATATTCGCGCCAGTGGTGAGAAGGTTACTCGGGACATCGTTAGAGTGGGTAGCTTTAATCTGTTATCTGATGGCAGCTATTTAATGTACTCGCCTGCTACAGGTGTCTTGTCTGAGTTGCCGCGCCAGCCCGCAAGCGCACTGACTAAAGCAGCAAAAGCCTTGCAGACTTCAACGGATGGCTTCGTACGCACGGGTATTGATCCGACCGGTCCGAGTGGCGGTGGTTTGTTGCGTGCTTTAATTGATACGCCAACACTCCTTGAAAAATGGCATCAGGGCCGGGAGATTGGCTATATTATTTCAGCTGTCGGTGTTGTCGCCATTCTATTAGCTTTGTGGCGTTTCATCGTGTTGTCGGGGGTGTCACGTAAGATTAATGCGCAACTTCGATCCTCTGAGGCTAATGGAAATAATCCTTTGGGCAGGGTTTTATTAGTAGCCGAAGAGAATAAGGGGCTTGATGCTGAGTCGATGGAGCTTAAGCTTCATGAGGCTATCTTAAAAGAGCGGCCAAAGATTGAATCAGGTGTTAATTTGTTAAAAATTATTGCCATGGTCGCCCCGCTAGGTGGTTTGTTGGGTACGGTGACGGGGATGATTGTGGTCTTTCAGCAGATTACAATTTTCGGCGCGGGCGATCCTAAGATGATGGCAGGAGGTATTTCCCAGGCCCTGGTAACCACGGTATTAGGTTTGGTTGTTGCCATTCCAACGGTATTAATGCACACCTGGGTCAATGGTTATGTACAGCGAATCTTGCATATTATGGAAGAGCAGAGTGTGGGTATCGTGGCTGAGCAAGTCGAGAGGTCGTAGTCTTGTTTTATTTACTGGAGCTACTTGAGGGTGTCTCGGACTTTATGGATCTTGGGGGGACTGTCCTTTGGTTTCTCGTTGTTTTATTGGCCGTCATGTGGACCTTTATTTTCGAGCGAATTTGGTATTTCAAGGCTGGCTTGAATAAGGATAAATCGTTAATTTTAGATGCATGGGCTGCCAGACGGGAACGTAAATCGAGGAGTGCCCATCAGATAAGAAATAAATACCTTTCTCAAATAAATATGAAAATTGACCAGTACCTGGCATTAATTAAAGCGTTGATAGCCTTGGCACCGTTATTTGGTTTGCTCGGAACAGTCACAGGAATGATTACCGTATTTGAGGTTATGGCGCTGACAGGTGGAGGTGATGCCAAGGCTATGTCAAGTGGCGTTTCCATGGCGACAATTCCAACAATGGCTGGCATGGTCGCTGCTCTTTCAGGTGTGTTTGGTTTTACTTATCTGGAGCGTTTGGCGAGAAACGAAAAACAGTTAATGGAAGATAAATTAACCATGGACTAATGCTCCTTTCTAAAAACTTAGCTGTTACAGAGAAGGCCATTCGCTAGCAATATTTCAATCGTCCATGTTTAGGTATTAACTCAGGTAGTCACAGATATGCGAGATATTAGTAGAAAGGACGAAGATCAAGGTCAGGTGATAGATTTAACACCCATGCTTGATGTGGTGTTTATTATGCTGATATTTTTTATTGTCACAGCTTCATTTATTAAATCACCTGGCATAGACGTTCAAAAGGTGCGCACCGTAACGGCGGAAAAAACCAAGCCCAGTATTTTAGTCGGTATTTCTGAAAGTGATCAGATTTGGATGGATAAGAATTTGATAAAAGATAATTTGGTCAAGTTGCAATTAGTGCGTTTATTTGCGGATAACCCAAAAGGCGGAATGGTGATACAGGTTGATGGCAACGCTTCGATAGAAAAAATTGCCTTAGTTGCTGATGCGGCAAGAGAAGTAGGTATCACTAAAATTTCGGTATCGACACTCAATGACTAGCCCGCTGAACGTGAATAAATCAATAAGAGTGATCGGTGGGTTTATACTCGGTGGCGTCGTTACCTTTTTCCTACTTGTTTTGATGTATTTGTTAATTGCCAACAACGACACTGCCCTTGACGAACAGTCGGCACGAAAAATTTCTGATATATGGCAGCCCGATAGAAAGGTCAGTGAAAATATAAAGCCTGAAAAGCCTGAAAAGCCTGATATACCTGATGAGCCGCCCCCCGATTTACCTGAGCAAAATGTTGACATTGAAATGGAGCTAGATGCCGTTAGCATTGCAGCACCTACCTTAAATACAAACCTTAACATTGGTCTGGGTGGTGGTTTTTCACGCGATACAGATTATATCCCCCTCTACGTTCCTCAACCAATGTATCCCCGTCGGGCACTCTCTCGTGGTAAAGAGGGATATGCTGTTATTCAGGTAATTATTACCACAACCGGTGGGGTTCGAGATCCGGTTCTTTTGGAAGAATACCCGGCAAGTTATGGCTTTGGGCGTGCGGCGTTGAAGGCGGCTTTAAAGCTTAAATACAACCCAAGAGTAATCGATGGCAAAGCGGAAGAAGTCCATGGTGTCCTCTATAAATTTTCATTTGAACTAGAAAAATAATCTGACCAAAGCCGGGAGTTGAAATGGTGAGCGTAAAGGGCTTGTGCATTATTACGATGTGGGGTGGCACGATAAAAGCGCTACGAACTTTTATCCGCCGAGGACTAACATTGTGTTTTGGGCTGATTGTTTTACAGGCAGGCCTTTATGTTGCAGTTCAGGATGCTCGAATTTTTTTATGGAGTGATGCACAAGCCGCTGAGAAAAGTGAACAGCGAAAATTTGGCAAGGCTAAAACAAAAAAACGATCTTCTGTTGGTCAGAAATGTGGTGGAAAATTAGAACAGGCACAGCTAGAGCTTGAAGAAGAGCGATGGTCGCAAGCGCAAACCATACTCAAAGATTCTTTGGCATCGGCCTGTGTTTCGGGCTATGAAAAGTCACAAGTCTGGAATTTTTTGGCCTATACCTATTATTCCCGCGATAATATTAAACAGGCGATTAATAGCTATAAAAAAGTACTCGCTGAGCCTGAAACCGATGAGCGAATGAGGGCTGGTGTTTATTATTCAATTGCCCAGCTTTACTTTGTTAGTGAAGATTACGAAAATGCGGCTAAAAACCTTGAAATATGGATGAAGGAAGCCACTGTTGTTGGTGTCAGCGGTAAGGCTCTGTTAGCGCAGGCTTATTATCAGTTGAACAGAAAAAAGGACTCCCTTCGTCTACTCAGTAGTGTCATCAAGGAGTGGGTTGATAAAGGTAAAACCCCTAAAGAAAATTGGTGGGGGTTACAGCGGGTTATTTATTATGAAAACAAGAATTACAGGCAAACACTTGGCGTGTTAAAAAAGTTAGTAAAGCACTACCCTAAGTACAACTATTGGCGTCAAATGGGCGGTATGTATGCGGAGTTGAAACAAGATATTAATCATCTGGTCTCTACGGAATTAATTTATCTAGCGGGTAATACGGATAAAGAACGTGAGCTATTGAGCCTGGCTTATTTATTTATCGGTGCGGACGCGCCTTTCTTAGCTGCCCGAGTGGTCGAAAAAGGCTTTAAAGATAAGTTGATTGAGAAAACAGAGAAAAATATGGAGTTTCTTGGGCATGCCTGGCAGCAAGCACAGGATGGAAAAAAGGCGAGACCTGTTCTCGAAGAAGCGGCTAAATTATCTGACAAAGGTACGATATGGGCGCGTTTGGCGGGAGTTTATCTTGATCTTGGGGAAGATAAAAAAGCAGTAAGGGCATCGCGAAATGCTCTTAATAAAGGCGGATTAAAGCGCAAAGATTTGACTTACATGGTGCTGGGTAATGCTCAATTGAACTTGCATTGCTATAAAGATGCGGCTCAGGCTTTTGAAAAGGCGACTATGGATAGACGCAGTGCAAAATATGCCAGTAAATGGATCACCTATGCGGGTAATGAGGGTAAGAGGCGCAATAAATTGCGCGAGATGGGCGCTGATATTGTGGGGTGTTCGAAGGCATAAAAAAATTGAGCCCTGGATATACTATATCTAGGTTCGATAAAAAGCAGTTTGTATAAAAAATTTACCTAGCAGTTTTAATGATAAGTTTTTATTGTTTAGTTGCTAGGGAAATATCATAAATCCCTGCTTCGCGGGCTTGATCGGCGATTTTAATATAGATTACAGACTTGGCTTTGGGGTCGGCAGAAACAATTACTTTAGCTTCAGGGTTTTCGGCTCGAAGCCGCTCGACGTTGGCGCGTACAGATCGTAGGTCAATACGCCGCTCACCTAAAACAATATCGCCGTTGGGGCCCACGTTAAAGACAATATTTTTATTTTCCTTGTCGGGTGGCGGTTGATCCGTTATAGGGGGCCGTTGCACATCTATTGTTTTTTCATTGATAAAACTAGCGGTAACAATGAAAAAAATCAACATAATAAAAACCACATCCAGCATCGGTGTTAAATCGATTTGCGATTCTTCTTCTCGTCGTTGCCTACGGATAGTCATAAATCATCAATGCTTGTTGGCTTTATTATAAGTAATCAGCGCCATTCTAATTGCTTTCCCTTTATTATCAAGTCAATAAATCACTATTGTGGATCAAAGTAAATGTCCTTGTGTTGCCTTTAATCAATATAGTTGGCAATCGTTAAAATGTGGTTTACTATCCCAAGTAGATAACCGTCAATCATCTTCTCTATAATTATAAGTTATTTTACGTGACTGGGCGGTAATCTTGCAAGTGGGGTTTTTGTATATCGCGAAAAAAGAAACGAGAGCTATTTATTAAGCATTGAAGTTCTGCAGTATTGTGCAATTCAGTTTTCGATAATAAAAAATAAAATGCTAGGGGTGTGTCGCATGTCGAATGTTGGGAAAATCAAGCCACTGACAGCTGCCATTATTGTGGCTTCAAGTGCTGGCTTTACGAGTATCGCTTCAGGTGCGGAGGCGTTACAAACGCCCCCTCCTGCCTCTGATACAACGGGCAATGATATTACACAATCACGAGTTAAGGGCGCTTCAGCCATTTTGATGGAAGAGGTAGTTACTCGGTCACGTAAAAAGAGTACAGCGGAACAGGTGCAAGACGTGCCGATTGCCATGACGGCATTCAGTGGTGAGCAGTTGGAAGCTCTGCAAATTAATAATGTCCAGGAGCTGTCCTTTTCCATGCCTAACGTGCAAATGGACAACGTGGGGACAACTCGAGGTACAGCAAATTTTTCTATTCGTGGGCAGGGCATTAATAGCTCCATCCCTTCTGTAGACCCCACTGTAGGTGTGTTCTATGACGGCATCTATTTAGGTACCAGCCATGGAGCGACCATTGACTCCTTCGACCTCGAGGCCATAGAAATTCTTCGCGGTCCACAGGGGGTTCTGTTTGGCCGTAATGTCACTGGCGGCGCCGTCGTCTTGCGAACACGTCGCCCGAGTCATGAATTTACATTCCGCACAAAAGCTGGCGTCACCGATGATAATGACCAGACCTATGCCATGAGTATGACGGGTTCACTCATTCCTGATGTGCTGGCGGGTAAGCTGGCCCTTTATGCCCGTGATGATGATGGCTACTTCAACAATGTTTCGACGGGTAGTGATGATTATGGCGAGCATGAGTCTTACATCTTCAGGCCTGCTGTGACCTGGACCGTTAGCGACGTTCTCGAGACCACCCTCATCTTTGAGCGGGGTGAAGACCGGGGTGATGCTGCGGTACCTTATTCCACTGTCAACTCAGCGGGAGATCATAAGGTGAGAACTCAGGTTGGCCCCACCGATACCCCGCCGGGCCTGTTTGACAATCAGCGCTGGATGCACCTGATCTCTGAAACTACTTACGATGTTGCCTTCGGTAATGGCACTCTCACCAATATCACCGGCTACCGAACGGTGGCTGAAGAGTTTGATGCTGATCTTGATGGTAGTGACTTACCTGGTTACCAGTTTCTTAATGGTGCCAAGATGGAACAGGAGCAATTCAGTGAGGAGTTGCGTTACGCCGGCTCTTTTATGGATGACAGGCTGGGTCTGACGGTAGGGGGGTATTTTTTCACACAAAACCTTTCGTATGCTGAGTATCGTGAATTAGATTTCACTATTCTTTCGCCAACACTGGATGTTCCCCGTTTTAACTATGGTGGTGAAATGGACCATAAGACATGGGGCGTGTTTGTTAATGGTGATTACCAGTTAACCGATAAGCTGACTATGTCATTAGGCGCGCGCTATACCTATGAGGCCAAAGAGATTGAGGCGGCGATTGCAAATGATCCGACCAATAGCCTTCCGGGGCTGGGCGTCAGTTTGGGGGGGTGTACCTTTGAGCCAAGCATAAAGTGCGCTTCGGACTTTGATGACAGTGATCACTGGCGTAATATCACGCCACGAGTTGCTTTCCAGTACTATTACAATGACACATCACATGTTTATTTTAGCTGGTCGAAAGGATTTCGTAGTGGTGGCTACAACATTAGAAATACGGCCTCTATTCAAGTGCCAGGGCCCTGGAAAGAAGAGTCTCAAAACACCTGGGAAGTGGGTTTGAAGACCGAGTTGGCTGATGGCCGGTTGCGTGTAAATTTTGCTATGTTTCTCAACGAAGTTGAGGACATGATTCGTGAAGTCATAACCAGTGACCCGACCGCCGGTGCTATACAGCAGATTAGTAATACGGCCGATGCCGATATTTCGGGTGTAGAGCTAGATGTCACCTGGTTGGCTACCGATAATCTACTGCTCTACATGAATGTTGGTTATCTGGATGGTGAATATAATGAGGTTACCGCCGATTTGAGTAAAGATGGTTTAGTCAACGGTGACGACAAAGCGCTTGAACTACCACGCTTGGCGCGTTGGACAGGTAGTGTGGGTGGTAGTTATGACATGCCTATTGACGCTGGTTTGCTGTCGGCCCGAGTTAACTACAGTCATCGAACAGCGGGCTGGTTCAGTGACTCGAATGCTAAAAACGAGGATTTGCCATCCCATGATGAGTTAACCGCAGGACTGTCGTTTACCACTAATGATGGTAAGTGGAGGGGCACCTTATATGGCAAAAATTTACTTGACCAAGTTCAAGTAGTTACTGCTTTCGATCTTCCAGGCAGCCTGGGAACTTTTTCGCCCATTACCAAGGGTAGAGTGATAGGCGTTGAGTTGGAGTACCAATATTAAGTTGAAGGTGACTTAAAGCAGGTAATGATAAAAAAGCCCCGTATCTTTTGATGCGGGGCTTTTTTATACGCTCAATAAGAGGCTCTCTACAATGTGCCTCTATATCATTAGGCAATACCTATCATTACTTGATAAAGAAATAATGATCCCTTTGGATTTTAGAGCTTATTGAGGTCCCGCACCGCACCCTTGTCGGCGCTGGTGGCGAGCAGGGCGTAGGCCTTCAGTGCCGCCGTGACTTTGCGAGGGCGATCTTCAACAGGTAGCCAGCCTGCAGCGTCTTGCGCGGCGCGGCGGTGGGCGAGTTCCTCGTCACTGAGTTTGACGTTGATGGTGCGCTGGGGGATGTCGATTTGTATTAAATCGCCATTTTTCACCAGACCGATGGTGCCGCCTGCGGCCGCTTCGGGTGAGCAATGGCCGATAGACAGGCCGGAGGTGCCACCGGAGAAGCGTCCGTCGGTGACCAGCGCACAGGCTTTGCCGAGACCGCGCGATTTCAGGTAGCTGGTGGGGTAGAGCATTTCCTGCATACCGGGGCCGCCCTTGGGGCCCTCGTAGCGAATCACCACCACGTCACCGGCTTTGACCTTGTCGGCGAGAATGTCGGCAACTGCGGTGTCCTGGCTTTCGCAAACGTGGGCGGGGCCTTCGAACACCAGTGCCGATTCATCGACACCGGCAGTTTTTACCACGCAGCCGTCGAGGGCGATGTTGCCGTAGAGCACGGCCAGGCCGCCGTCAGTACTGTAGGCGTGGTCGAGGCTGCGAATACAGCCGTTGGCGCGGTCGTCATCGACACTGGGCCAGCGGGTGTCCTGGCTAAAGGCGGTTTGGGTGGGGATGCCCGCCGGGCCGGCCTGGAAGAACTTCAGTACTTCGGCGGAGGGATTGCGTTTGATATCCCACTCATCCAGTGCCGCGCTCATACTCGGGCTATGAATAGTGGGGATGTCGGCGTGCAGCAGTCCGGCGCGGTCGAGTTCACCCAAGAGGCCGAATACGCCACCGGCGCGATGCACATCTTCCATATGGTAGAGCGGTGTGCTGGGTGCCACCTTGCTGAGCTGGGGTACTTTGTGGGACAGGCGGTCGATGTCGGCCATGGTGAAGTCGAGCTCGGCCTCCAGTGCCGCCGCGAGCAAGTGCAGAATAGTGTTGGTCGAGCCACCCATGGCGATGTCGAGGCTCATGGCGTTTTCGAAGGCTTCAAAGCAGGCCACCGAGCGCGGTAGTACGCTGTAGTCGTCCTCTTCGTAATGCTGTTTGGCGATGCCGACGATCATTTGTCCGGCGCGTAAAAACAGTTGCTCGCGGTCGGCGTGGGTGGCCAACATCGAGCCATTGCCGGGCAGCGACAGGCCCAGGGCTTCGGTCAGGCAGTTCATCGAATTGGCGGTAAACATGCCGGAGCAGGAGCCACAGGTGGGGCAGGCCGAGCGCTCGTACTCTTCGACCTTGGCGTCGGAGGCGGTTTCGTCGACGGCGATAATCATCGCATCGACCAGGTCGAGCTTGGCCTCGGAGAGCTTGGTCTTGCCGGCTTCCATCGGCCCGCCGGAGACAAACACAGTGGGAATGTTGAGGCGCAAGGCGGCCATCAACATACCGGGGGTGATTTTGTCGCAGTTCGATATGCACACCAGGGCGTCGGCGCAGTGGGCGTTGACCATGTATTCGACGGAGTCGGCAATGATGTCGCGCGAGGGCAGGGAGTAGAGCATGCCGTCGTGGCCCATGGCGATACCGTCGTCAACGGCGATGGTGTTGAACTCTTTACCGACACCGCCGGATTTTTCGATCTCACCAATCACCAGCTGGCCCATATCTTTGAGGTGGACATGGCCGGGTACAAACTGGGTGAAGGAGTTGGCGACGGCGATAATGGGTTTGTCGAAATCGTCGTCTTTCATGCCGGTGGCGCGCCACAGTGAACGGGCGCCCGCCATGTTGCGGCCTTTGGTGGTGGTGTGTGAGCGGTAAGTCGGCATGTCTCTAACCTTTGTTGTCTGCTTGGTGTTGGTGTGTCTGCAATTAAGGATGCAAAAATAGGGGCGTAACAATAAGAGGCACAGAATAGCAGACCTGTGGGCGATGCCGTAGGGGTGGCAGCGATTGTCCTTGGCATGTTATCCGGCTGAGGTATTCGCGCGCCGGTTGTCGTGGGTTTCGACAGTATTTAAATGGCCCGGGCCTCACTACAAGGACTTTGCGAGAGGGGGTGTGCTTGCTGTAGGATGGCGGCAATATAAGATTATATGAATATACGGAGATCGCCATGGGATTGTACGACAAATATTTTCTCGCCCCCTTCATCAATTGCGCCTGCGGTACCAAGCCGATTAATTATCAGCGTAAAAAGGTGGTGCCCCTGGCCAGTGGTCGCGTATTAGAGGTCGGCATGGGCTCGGCCCTGAATCTGCCCTACTACGACCGCAGCAAGGTGGAGTTTATCTGGGGCCTGGAGCCCTCCGAAGCGATGCGTGCCAAGGCCCAGCCCAACATCGATAAATCGGGGCTGGAGGTTAAACTGATCGACCTGCCGGGAGAAGAGATTCCCCTCGACGACAATAGTGTCGACAGTATCTTGCTGACCTACACCCTGTGCACCATCCCCGACTGGCAGTCGGCCCTGGAGCAAATGCGCCGCGTACTGAAGCCCGGCGGCAAGTTAATTTTTACCGAGCACGGCAACGCGCCGGATGCCAGTGTTGAGAAATGGCAAAAGCGCATTAACCCGATGTGGAAGAAGTTTGCCGGTGGCTGTAATTTGAATCGGCCGATCCCCGACCTTATTACGCAGACCGGCTTTAAAATGATCGAGCTTGAAAGCCGTTATCTGCCCTCAACGCCAAAGTTGTTTGCCTATAACTATTGGGGTGTGGCAGAGATCGCTTAGCCATTGTTGCGGCCTTGTCCGATACGCATTGGCTGGGTAAGAGCGCTTTAATTTCCTTTCACTTAGGAAGAGCCTTACCTGTGCCAATGACGAAGGGGCTATAAAAAAGATAAATGTGCCTTTTGAGCGCTGAAATAACCTCAAGCTCCCTAAGATTAGAGCGAGTCTCCGTCTTTTACCTGCTCTGTTGAAATTGACCAAGCGGCTTGTAACACAAGGCGATGCGCGGGTTCGTCTCGTGCTAACTGTCAGCTTTTTTTACACTTAATTCCACTACCGGTTTTTTTTCGTCAAGGCTTTTACTCGACAGCTCTTGGTTCTGCGTTTGTCGTTGTTGCTACGTGATGGACGGTCGGTAACAAAGGATGGAGGGTTGTTGGGTTTTTTTATGAGGCCTTTCTTCTAGCCCTGTTTGTTGACCCTGGTTATATCCCTTCAAAAATTGCTGCACAGGATGAGCGGTTGTTGGCGGTGCGCGGGCGGTAGGCAGGCATCATTCTACCTGTCAGTAATTTTTACAGTTTTACTTTTGGGAAGACGGAGAAAATTATAAGTTTTTGATTTTTATATAGATATATTTCTGGCACAAGGCCTGCTTCTGTGTTAAAGAGACCGGATATTAGTCTTGGAACCCATGCAAATCGATATGGACAAGATTGGATGAAATTCTTAACATTTGTAACAACGGTAGTCATTGCCCTGTCACTCGCTAGCGCATCTGCCGTAAGGGCGGGCCTTATAACAGATGAGATTAATTTTCGTAGCAAAACCCACCAGAACGTGGAGTCTGCAGTGCAAGGGGCAGATTTTTCCGCCCCGGATTCTATCTTGCGGACAAAGCAGGGACTCCACCTCGATAGTGACCTTTTTGATGAGGTGACATGGGGCTATGACATCACTGATTATGGTTTTGACCCCTCTCTGCACGAGATTGATTCCGCGACCCTACGTTTTAGCTTTACGGATGATAAGGACTATATCTGTAGAGGTTCTCGTTGTAAGAGAGATAAGGAAGATTGGGTGAAAGAACAAGCAAGTATTACTTTAGATGGTATTGTTCTTGCCACGGCATTAGAGATTAATTCAGGTGTTGCCAGCTTCGAGTTGCTAACCGACGGCTTAGATAAATTTGTGGGTGGTGTGCTTGACCTGGTGTCTGTTCAGGCTCTGGATATTAGCCTTTTAAAGTTTAGTGATTTTTATCTTCAGAGCGCTTCACTGGAGGTTAACTACAGTCATAGACCTAGCGGTCCTACGAACTTCGGTGGCCTACCCGAGCCGGGTAGTCTTGTGCTCGTGGTCTTGGGTTTGCTGGGCCTTAGTTTTATCAAACAATGTAAAACCACTGCCTAAGGAGTATCTGAACAAGTCATAAGTTCGTATTTGGTGGCTAAAATACCCAGCTCCTTCGTCGCCTTAAGGCGCCTACTGTTGGTGAATCTAAAATTTTATCTCGCCATCTACTTGGTCCAGACTAAATCATAGGATGCCTAAGGCAGGCGCTATGTGAAGGCTAATGCTTAGCGTATTAGTATTCTGCAATTTTAAAGAGGTGCTTAGTCCTCCTTTTTCGTGATACTAGTAAATTGTGGGGTATGAGTTTCGAATGTTATGAGTGGGTAAGGGGCTTAAGTCCATGGTAATTTGCACGGCCATCGCCTATTATTTTCGGCTTCAATAACAATAGCTATAGGAGCTTTAATCATGACATGTACTGTCTTGCTGGAATTAAATGTAAAACCCGAATGTGTTGACGCCGCTATCGCCGGTCTTGGTGAACTGCTGCCAAGCACGCGAACCTTTGAAGGCTGTGTCGAGGTCTATGCCCACCAAAACCAGGACGATCCCTGCAGCATCGTTGCCATTGAAGTGTGGGACAGCCGAGAAGCCTATGAAAAATACTTTTCCTGGCGCACCGAGACCGGTGTCATCGGTCAGTTGGCCGAGTGGGTAACGGCCGAGCCTTCGATTCGTTACTTTGACAAGAAAGCCTAGCTTAGTTGGTTTAGCTTTCTATTGGCAGCCAAGTGGTTTGCCAGGGAATCTCCCAAAGGGCGGATAAATTCCGCCCTTTTTGCTATCGGCTCGGGACTGCCGCTCGGGCAAGATTATTAGCCCTATCCGAAACATCCCAATGAGCTGTTCCTTTAGACGATATCCCTCCTATCATTACTTCTCCATAGTATTTATTGGTCTTTAATAAAGACTTCTACCGCCGGTGTTTATTTAGTAATCAACTAGACTTTAGGGTCAGATGAAGGCGACACGGATTGCCCTACTCTTCCTGTTCGTACTACGCGAACGTTTTAACACCGCGGAGAAGCAAAATGGATGCGCAGAATAAACGTCTAGTAATTTGTTGTGATGGCACCTGGAACAGCCCCGAACAAGCCACCAATGTAGTGAAACTACTGCGCAGTATTAAGCCTTATAGTGCGGATGGTAAACACCAGGTGGTGTTTTACGATCAGGGCGTGGGTACCTATAATCTTGTCGATAAATTGATAGGTGGTGCTTTTGGCAAGGGGGTGGAACAAAACGTCCTCGACGCCTATCGCTTTATTGCCAACAACTATCAGCAGGGGGATGAAATTTATTGCTACGGTTTTAGCCGGGGCGCCTACACGGCCAGAGCCCTGGGTGGAATGTTGCATAGCATTGGTTTATTGCCCAAGGACGAGTTGCACCATTTATCCAGTGCTTATAAATATTACCGAACACCCCCTCAAAAAAGAGAAATGATGGCTTATGAGGACAATCATAAGCCAGAAATAAAGTTGATGGCGGTTTGGGATACCGTCGGTGCTCTCGGCGCACCGACGCCAATATTAGGTCGCTTCACGCAAGCCCTGGTCGGTTTTTTCGATACCCATCTGAGCCCCGAGATTAAACACGCCTATCAGGCCCTGGCCATCGACGAAAAACGCGCCGTCTTCCAGCCCGCCCTGTGGACAGGCGAAATTAATAGCGACCAAACGGTGGAGCAGTGCTGGTTTGCAGGCAGTCATGGGGATGTTGGCGGTGGCTACGCGCAGTCGACCTTGTCGAATGTGGCCCTGAGCTGGATGGTCTATAAGTCTGCAGCACTGGGGCTGGATTTTTCCAATGAATACCTTTCCTACAGGGGGGAAATGCATGCCGATGATATTCACGATCCCTATAATTTATTCTACCAGGGCCTGGAAAAACTCGGTGTTAAGCAGGGTGTTCGCCAACTGCAGGGCGATATCGATAATCCACCCATTAATATGTCGATGCATGAGTCGGTCATCCAGCGCATGGATCAGGTCGAGAGTTATCAGCCTGTTAATTTTATTAATACCTTGGCCATTGCGCGCACCGACGAGCGCCGTCATTTTACCCGTTTGAAAACAGCGAAATTGCAGGGTCTTTTGCAAACAGACAAAGAGGCTATTGGTTGCGAAATACTCGATTATTCACCTCTGGGTGGTGTCAAAATTAATTGCGATCAAGGTTTACATGAAGCCGATACCATCGCCATTAGTTCGGCCCGCTTCGCGAAAACATTGGCGACTTGTGTTTGGCAGCAGGGCAATACCTATGGGCTGCATTTTGCGGCATAGGCGCTGACTTAAGGGTCTCTATTTTGGCCCAATCTCAACCTTCAGAAAACGGCCGCAGTAGCGGCCGTTTTTTTATTGGCCTTGAAGGTAAAATTTAGACTGACTCGTGGGGCTAGTTGCTATTGATGGCAGAGCTTTTACTGCATTCAATAGTGCCAGGTGGGCAGCGCCATTAGTATGGCGTTATCGCAGTTTGAGGCGCTGAGGCAGACTGGGTAATGTCGAGGCCTTCCTTAAACGCTGATGCCTCGCTCCTGGAAATACTCCCCGTATTGCAGGTCTTCGGCAAGGATGTGTCCCTTCAGCCAGTCGGTGAGAAAGACGATGACTTCGATCATATTGACATGCTCACCTGCTTCGATGCTGTTAATGACGTTGGCGACTTTGCTAAGTAAGGCGGCATGGGCGCTTTGCTTACTGGCGAGTTTGGGGTAGGCGTGACGCTGCATCAGCATTTCCTCCTCGGCAAAGTGGTGAGTCGTGAAGGTGGCAAGGTCTTTTAAAATCACCAGGGTTTGCTCTTGTTTAGCACCGCTGGCGATTTTGTTGTGAATGTCGTTACAGTAGGCAAATATCTTGCGGTGCTCGGCATCCATGTCGTCTACCAGAACACTCCACTGAGGGCCGAAGCGAAATAGTCCCAACTCAGAGGTGTCGACCTTCGTTAGCGCGCGGTCAAGTTGATAGTTTTTATACAGTAATGAAATATCGTCACCTCTCGATTGTAAGGTGACGATGTCGGCAAAATTTTTCGTGGCATCGGCAAGCATGGTTTCATTGTCGACGGCCATGGTCTCCATAAATTCAATAACGCCGGTCGTCATGGTGACGGATGTTGAAAGGTTCTCATTCATTTCACTAATGGCCAGAGAGCCCTCGTTGACATTGGTATTCACGTCGCCCAAACCCTTGGTAGCCGTGCTCAGGATGCTGGAAATACTATTCGTGGCCAAAGACTGTTCTTCAGCGGCGGAGGCAATGGTTGCAATAATTTCATTGACCTCGATGATGACCTTGCTAACACTTTTCATGGATTTGAGCGTCGAACCAATGGCCGCTTGAATGATCTCGATTTTTTGTTTTATGTCGGCATTGGCTAAATTGGTCTGTGATGCCAATTCCTTTACCTCGCTGGCGACCACGGCAAAACCACGGCCTGCATCACCGGCGCGAGCGGCTTCAATGGTGGCGTTGAGTGCGAGTAGCTTGGTTTGGTCGGAGACCTCGCTAATGGTGTTGGTGACCTTACTGATTTCTACGGCGGCGGCTTCGAGGTGCTGAAACTCACCGGTGGCCCGTTCGGTATCTGCCACGGCTTGCGCGGTGATGCTGCGGGCCTTTTCAGTACTGTTGGCAATCTCTTCGGCAGCAGAGGTGAGCTCGATGGTGGTGTCGGCAATAGTGTCGAGGCTCGATTGGGACTCGCTGGCATTTCTGGCGATGGAGCTGACATTAACGGTGATTTCTTTGGCGGCTGCGGCCACGGCAGTGAGGCGATCGCGGGTTTCTCTAGCGCCTGCTAAATCCTGGCTGATGTCTTTGCTTGCGGCGGTCACGGAGTCATTACAGTTTTGACTGAGGGTTGTGGCATGGTCATTGAGTTCTTCAATTAAACTTCTGGATTTACCAATGGTAGCGCCGAGTTGCTGGCGAATGAGCTCAATACACTCACCGGCCCGGGACTGAATAGGGACAGGTGGGGGGCTAAAGTTACCCCGCGTCAGTTTTTCAAGCATGGCCAGCTCAGGTTCATCAAAGGTACTGTTGGTAGGTAGGGGGCTGCTGGTGCTTGTAGAAAGTGACATCGCAATAAATCTCCATTGGTTTCACTGGCGCCGTCTATGCTCTCCTTAAACAGCGGTGAATAACGAAAGAACAATTTAAATATCAAAAGCAGTTGGTCTTAATTATTTTGTTTACGGAGATTAGAGGGGGCTTGGTGAGTCTGCAATGGGTCGCCAGGGCAAATCGTGAAAATACCCACAATAGCCCCGGCTAGTTCTGTTGGAGATGACCTAGATCAAGTGGTAACCATCAAGTCTGCAAGGTTGCTAATTGTCGGTCTTAGCAGCAGGCCCCGGAGTCGTTGCATTCGGCCTGGGTGTCGAAAGGTATGTCGCTGCCACAGCCTTCAAACAGACCGAGGTGGTGGCTGAAGTCGCCGCTAAATTCAAAGTGCTCGGCAAAACGGCTGTCGTGCAACATGCGCCAGGTATTGCCGCATACAGGGAAGGGCTGGCCGCTTGCAATGGTGTGGTGCTTGTCGAGGATGAATGCCTCGGGTGAATTGGCGATGCTGCCGCGATAAACCACGCTTTGGCCAAAATCCTCGCAGGCACTTTCCAGGGCGTCAATTTTAAACAGGCGGTAGGTGGCGGAGAAAAAATTCAGGTCGCCAGTTTGAGCGGCAAGCTCGGGATCGGTGATTTCCAGGGGCCTATCTTCCACCAGGCGGGGGTCGGCAAAGCCGGCCCTGGTGGCGATGCGCAGAAAGTCATTCCAGTACAGGGCGCCGCCCAGGCACTCGCCGTAGAGCACGGAGTCGTTGTGTACGGCCTCGGGTACGCGACGGTCGGCGTAGACATCGGAGAAGTAAAATTCACCACCGGGTTTGAGCAGGCGCTGAATGCCCTCGAGCACAGCGTCCTTATCGGTGCAGAGGTTGATTACGCAGTTGGATACAATGACATCAAAGCTACCGGCCTCGAGGCCGAGTTCGTGCAGGCGTTCGATATCACCCTTGAGAAAGCGCACATTGTCGAAACCAAACTTTTCGCTGTGCCAATCCCGATGTTGTTCGGCCACGGCCAGTTGCTCGTCTGTCATATCGACGCCGACCACTTCGCCGCCGGCACCGACGAGCTGGGAGAGAGCGTAGACATCGCGTCCGGAGCCGCTACCCAGATCTAAAACACTACAACCCTTCAGCAAATCGGGACAGACCAGGCCACAGCCGTAGTAGCGCGCCAGTACCTCGGGGTGAATATTGTCAATGAGGGGCCTTAGCCAGCTCGGCAGCGCGCTGATATCGCAGCAGGCAGTGGTTTTCAGGTCGTCGCTGCTTTGCAGTTGCTTGCCGTAGTAGTCTTGAACGATGTCGCGCATAACAGTGATTCCAATTAATGGCTGATTACTTGATGTGCGCCATTTTACAGGGCGCTACGGGGTAGGTGTCTAGCGGCCCCTGCGCCATTGGTGATAGCGCTGTACCCAGCGCAATAGGCCTTGCGGTGCGTGGGCGCGCTTCCACTCCCCGGCGGCGTATTTATTGGCCTCGGCCCAGGTGGGGTAGGTGTGAATGGTACCGAGTATTTTATTCAGCCCGAGGCCGTGTTTCATTGCCAGCACGAATTCGGCCAGTAGCTCTCCGGCGTGCTCGCCGACCAGGGTTGCGCCGAGGATGCGGTCCTTGCCCGGCACAGTGAGCACCTTCACAAAGCCCTCGGTGGCGCTGTCGGTAATGGCTCGGTCTAATTCCTTCAGCTCGAAGCGAGTGATTTCGTAGGCTATACCCTGTGCCTTAGCCTCCTGTTCATTGAGGCCAACGCGGGCAATTTCGGGGTCGATAAAGGTGGTCCAGGGTATGACGCGGTAGTCGACCTTGAATTTTCTGAGGTGGCCAAAGAGGGCGTTGACTGCCGCATACCAGGCCTGGTGGGAGGCGGTGTGGGTAAACTGGTAGGGGCCGGCGACATCGCCGGCGGCAAAAATATTGGGGTAGAGGGTCTGTAGATAGTCGTTGGTCGGCAGACTGCGCTCAGTGTCGATGCCGAGTTCTTCGAGTCCGTAACCCTCGAGTCGCGCCTTGCGGCCAACGGCGATAAGCAATTGATCGAAGGCGATGCGCTGTTCTTTGTTGTTGCCTCCTGGCGCCGTGCCCTTGACGACCAGGTATTTATTATCGTTCTCACGTTCGCAGCGCAGGACTTGATAAGAGGTCATTACCTGCACCCCGTCGGCTTGCAAACGGCTTTGCGCCAGTGCGGACACCTCTTCATCTTCGCGGGGCATCAGGCGTGGGCCGCGCTGAATTTGTGTTACCGAGGAACCTAGGCGGGCAAAGCTCTGGGCCAGCTCACAGCCAATCGGCCCGCCACCCAATATCAATAGCCGCCTGGGGGCGGTGTCGAGTTTGGCGAAGGCTTGCCACAGGGTATCGCTGGTGACGTAGCCCGTTTCGTCAAGACCGGGCAGGGCTGGTACCAGGGGGCGAGCACCGGTGGCGATGATGATACTGCGCGTGGTGAGCTGGTGGCTGGTGCCATTCGGCTGGGAGATTTCCACGGTCCAGGGGTCGACGATACGGGCGTGACCCTGCACCACGTCAACGCCCAGTTTGCTATAGCGCGCAGCACTGTCGTGGGGCTCTACGGTCTCGATAATTCGCTGCACGCGGGCCATCACGCTGGCAAATGAGAGGGAGGGTTCGCGATCATTGAGACCGTAACGACTGCCCTGGCGGATTTGCTGGGCCAGCTTGGCGCTTCTAATGAGGGCTTTGCTGGGTACACAGCCGGTGTTGAGACAGTCGCCGCCCATTTTGTCGGCCTCGATTAGGCTCACCCTGGCCTTGACGGCGGCGGCGATATAGCTGGAGACCAGCCCCCCTGCCCCGGCACCGATCACCACGAGATTGCGATCAAATGTGGCCGGGCGCCGCCACCTGGCGTAGATGCGGCGGCCCTGGATGACGGTTACTACTTTTTTCGCGAGCAGAGGGAAAATGCCGAGTAGGGCAAAGGAGGCGAGTAGGGCGGGGGATAAAATGTCGGATAAGCTTTCAATTTGTGCCAGCTGGGTACCGGCATTAATAAACACCAGGGTGGCGGGAAACATGCCTATTTGACTAATGAGGTAAAAAGTGGCGCTGCGAATCGGCGTTAAGCCCATCAGTAAATTAATCAGGAAGAAGGGGAAGACCGGCACCAGGCGCAAGGTAAATAAATAAAAGGCGCCATTTTTTTCTATGCCCGCGTTAATGGTTTTCAGGCGCTCGGCAAAGCGATTTTGCACCGTATCGCGCAGCACAAAACGTGAGGCCAGGAAGGCCAGGGTGGCGCCGATAGAGCTGGCGAAGGAGACGATAACCGTGCCCCACAGCAAGCCGAAGAGCGCGCCGCCGCCCAATGACATAACCGCTGCGCCGGGCAGGGATAGACCGGTAACGATGATGTAGACAATGAAGAAGGTTCCGGCCACCAGTAGTGGCTCGCTGGCGAGCCGGGCCTGTGCCTGGTCGAGGCCAGCCTTGAGCCCGTCGAGAGTTAGCATCTGTTGTAGGTCGAAGGCGAAGAACACACCGGCCAGGGCTGCGATCAATACAATCAGCAGACTTTTCTTCATTTTTTGTGTCTCATCTTGGGCGCTTGGGGTGATGGCAGTGGCGGGTTAAGACAGCCGAGGTGGAGCGAGGTTCTATGTGTCGAGGATTTTATCGCGATACACCTCTTACCGTGGCTCCAGTGTAACCCCGTTAATAAAGGCCTGAGTAGCCATGCTGAAAGCTCTTTTTAAACGAGAGGCTATGGAGAGGTGGGAGGATGTAAGTTTGCGGCCTTAGTTGATTAAGTGGGCCAGGGAGGCCGGTAGGGCGTTGCCTCTTCTGAGCAAGGTGGGTATGACCTTTTCGTCGAGGACGTTATCAAGAGATAGGCCGCGCCAGTTGAGAAGGCCCAGATGGTCGTCGAGGAAGAGCGTTGGCAGTTGCTCTTCCGGCACTTTGTGTAAGCGCTCATGACAGAGGCGAGCGACATAGATCAAAGCAATGGCGGCGACGGGGCCATCGGGAATGTTATCGGCGGGGGCAAATTCGGGAAAATCCTGATATTCGATAGCCTTCCAGATATTCTCGGGAAGATTCCAGGCGTGCATTAATTGGCCGCCGATAACAGCGGCATCAAAAAAATCGATCAAGTTTTCTAGCTTGGGGTTTTGCTGGCGTAAGAGCTCGATCACAACGCTGCCGAGGTCGTGAACCAGGCCGATGGTCGCCATCTCAGCCGGCCTGCCGACTCCAGAGCTTTGAGCTATGGCAAAGGTGATGTGGGATATTTCCAGGGAGCGTGTATAGACCTCTTGAAAGGCCTTTGTTGGGGGCAGACTTTTACGCAGGCTTTGCGACATTACGACTTGATAGACACCAATAAAGCCAAGTAGGGAGACGGCGTGATTGACGTTTGAGATCTTTTCTTCAAAGTGATATTCGGCCGAATTGAGGGTTTTAAGTAGCAGGCTAGTAAGTGAAGGGTCACTTTTTACCAGTTCGACAACCTCATCTGTCGACGTCTCATCATCCTGCAGTTTATTGAGCAGGCCGAGAGTAGCGATGGGAAGTTTGGGGATTCTCTGGATAACGGTCTGGGCAAGCTGCGAGTTTTTAGAGCGATCTTTTGCCTTGGTGTGTATATCGAATAAGGTGTCGATAAGATCCTGGGTGTAGGTGGAGAAGGCGTTAATTTCCTTTTCTTTGTTGGCGCGTAGGGCAAGGGGGCTCTGGTGTAATTCGCGATAGATAAATAATAGAACATCATCATCGACGCTATTGAGCAGGCGTTGATCGATAAGTAGCACCGAGCTTGCCTCCTGGGCTCTGGCGGAACTTTCTCGCTCGACACTAGCGTCTAAACTGGCGAAGTTGATCCAGGCTTTCTCCGGATAGCTGGCAACCTTAATTTTTTCACCATCGACCAGGGCGAATTCTTCTATGAGGCCGTCGAGTACAAGATATCCTCTATCGGCGGGCGTCCCTTCCTTGAAGAGAAGCTCATTTGGCGATAGTTTTTGGGTGCTGCCAATATTGAGCAAGGTGATCATCTCGTTGCCCCTATCGGCATCGAGCTTCTGTAGACGGTCCTTTAGCGGCGTGTCGGTTTGCGACGTATGTCGGGGTGTTGTTCTTGTTTTAATTGGGGCGGGGCTAGGGGCCAGTACCGGTTGTTTGCGCCGCAAAAATTTTAACATCGATCTTTCCTGCAATACTTTACAAAGAGTTGGCCCCTGTAATTTGGGCAATCCCTATTTGTAGCAATATTGCCATGATTTTTACAGATCAAGACCTGCCAGGCTTGTCAATCTGGCGAGTTGATCACAGTCACCCTGTGAGGTGTATTGCTTCTAAGTCAGGTGCTTATAAAAAATCTTGGATTTGCGCTGGTAGTTATAGAGTTTGGCTTTCTGAAGTGGTAATTGTTCGAGGCTGGTGGCGACAAAACCGTTTTCCTGAAACCAGTGGGCGGCCTGTGTGGTCAGTACAAATAATGCGTCCAGCTGAAATTCATTTTTGGCTTTGTCTTGCAAGTGTTCAAGCAAACGCGTGGCGAGACCTCGGTTGTGAAAATCGGGGTGAGTGACCACGCAGGCCAGCTCGGCCGCTTTACCGTCATCAAAGGGGTAGACGGCTGCGCAGGCAATGAGCATGCCCTCGGGGTGGGCGATCACATAGAAGCGGGAGATTTCCGTTTCGAGTAATTCCCGAGAGCGCTTTACCAGTACGCCTTGCTCCTCCATAGGGCTGATTAACTCGAGTATGCCGGTGATGTCGTCGATGCTGGCCTGGCGTATTACTTCCTCGCTGTGTTGCAGTACCAGCGTGCCGGTACCATCGCGGGTAAATAGCTCGCCTAGCAGGGCGCCATCGGTGCAATAGCTGATTAAATGGCTGCGCGGCACACCATTGAGGCAGGCCTGGTAGGCCCCCTGTAGCGTGCCGTAAAAGCCTTGTTCTTGCGGCTGTTCGAGTCGCTGTTGGGCCTGGCGAAGGTTGATACTTTTCAGTAAATGGCCCTGGGAGTCCTTCAGGCCTGTATCGGCACCGAGAAAAATTAGTTTTTCGGCACCCAGGTTAATGGCGGCCTGGGTGGCGACATCTTCAAAGCTGAGATTAAAGGCTTCGCCGGTTGACGAATAACCAATGGAGGAGAGCAGTACAATGGCGCTGTCATCGAGCTGACTTTGGATGCCAGGTCGATCAATTTTGCGCACCTCGCCGCTGTGTTGAAAGTCGAC
The DNA here is from genome assembly GCA_002162825.1 of Gammaproteobacteria bacterium 54_18_T64. Lineage (GTDB taxonomy): Bacteria > Pseudomonadota > Gammaproteobacteria > Pseudomonadales > Porticoccaceae > Reddybacter. Next base: position 48,261 of record MAAU01000009.1, on the reverse strand, counting down.
ACCAGCGCGAATACCCAGGGGCTTGGCGGTAATAAAATTACCACTGACAACGCGAATGCGCGCCCCGTGCATGGGGGAGTTGGCGAGCCCCATTGACAGTAGTGACTCGATGCAAATACGCGCACTGCCCAGGGCATCTTTGACACACTCCATGGCCAGATTGTCAGTAATGGGAGTGTGGCCCTCATAGCTGAGTGTTAACTGCTGCTGCGCGAGGCGCTGCTCAAGTTGCGGGCGGGCGCCGTGTACTAAAACAATGCGCATGCCGAGTGAGTTGAGGAGGGCAATATCGTGAATAATATGGGTAAAGTTCGAGTGGCAAATGGCCTCGCCGGGCAGGGCGATAACGAAGGTCTTACCTCTATGTCGATTAATATAGGGCGAGGTTTCACGAAAAAATTTTACGTAGTCGGTCATGGTCTGGGTTTTTACGCATCGCTAGCAGCAGCTTATGCTTGAGTATAACAAGTGCGACTGTAGATACTAGAAACAGTAGGTGCTGACGCTGGAAGTCCTTGAAAAAAGGAGCGGAAAATTTAGCTAGCCTGCCTCAGAGTATCGCGATTCCGTCCGGGCTAGATTGTCTCGTGTGCTGGGTTTGTGGTGGCGCAATATGCCGGATCACAGATGTGTGTTGATCGGCCCTGTTTCAATAGCTCACTCTAATGCAGGGGTCATGGTGAATAGAGTTTGATTTTGACTTCCTGCAGCAGGTTTACGCTTGCTCTACTCGATTGCGGCCGTTTTCCTTTGCACTATATAGGGCCTTGTCAGCTCGAGAGATTAAGTCGTCGGCAGTATCTGTGTCGCCTATGCTGGCCACCCCGGCGCTGACGGTGACAGGCAGGGATTGGGGGGGCAGTGTGAAAATCATTTCTGCCACCTTTAAGCGAATTTTTTCGGCGAACCTGCGGGCAGTTTTTACATTGCTATCCGGTAAGAGAATAAGGAACTCCTCGCCTCCCCAGCGAAATAGACTGTCGGACTCTCTAATGCTGTTTTTCAAGACCTCAGCTAAGGCTTGTAGCACCTTGTCACCTGCTGGGTGACCGTGACTGTCATTAATTTTTTTGAAATAATCCACGTCAATCATTATTGCGGAAAGTTGTAGCTTATTGCGTTTGGAATGGCCGTGGGCTTGCTTGAAGAGAGCGTCGAATATCTGACGATTGGAAGTGCCCGTTAGCTTGTCGGTCGTCGCCAGGGTCTCTAGCTTTTTTTGATAGCTAGAAATAATAATATTGACTAAAAATATAATGACAATAGATGCTATCAGGCTAAATGTTAGATTGCTTATCAATATATTTTGAATTTTCAGTTCGGCCTCATTTTCCTGTTGAGTTACAATCAGGTGCCAATTGAATTCTGGTATGAAGCGACTATCTAAATAGGTGTTTTTGTTATTTGTTTTGAAAGCTACGGTGCTTTTTCTAGAGCTAAGAATTTTTCTTGCCGAGGTCGATAGCCCCTCAGCTTTCTTAATATTGTTGACGCCATTGTAGGAAGATCCGTGCAGTACCACGTCTCCCTCCCTGTCGACAAAAAACACCTGACGGCCGTAGCGCTGTTTATAGCTTTCAATGAGTGTTTGAGTACTGTCGACAGATAGGCCAACACCGATTATGCCAATATATTCTCCCGTATAATCAAAGACCTTATGGTTGATGAAAATAGTGAGGCTAGATTTGTCGGCGGTATCGATGTCAACGTTGATTTCATAACTGCTAGGTAGGTCTCGGGAGAGGAAATACCATTTGTCTTGTACGTCGGATTGGTCGACTTTCTTTAGTACTCCACTGGGGTGGTAATAGATTCTCGTTTTTTCAGAGATAAAGAAGCTGGTTATGGCGCCGTAACTTTTTTTGATTTCTTGTAAATAATGAATGATGTCTTCCTGGCTATCTTCGCCGTTGATAATCCAGTCTCGAACAAAGGTATCTTTAGCCATCATGGAGGAGATTAATATTGGCTTTAACAGGTCGCGTTGGATTTCTGAATAAATATTGTCGCTGGTGAGGGGAAGAGTGTTTTCTTTGATCTGTGTGCTAATGGATTTATGGGCATTGAAATAGCTGACCAGGCTGATAAATAAAAAACTGAATATTAACAGGGCTGTAAGTAGCGTTATAAAGCGTAGTTTTTGGTCTCGCATAAAAAGCCTTTAATTTGGCAAGTTTCACCCTCCTGATTTGGGTTGTTAGTCAGGACCTGGGCGTTGGCGGTAGGCGTTTGCTATTTTATGGGTCGCAGCTAGCTCCTGGCTTTGTTGTCCGTCGTAAAATGTTGTTTTTCAGCGGGCTAGAGTGCGGTTATTTTACGGGGCTCATCTATAGGCAGTAATAGGCAATAAGTTCTTCAAGTAGTTTAAGCATCGGCTCGATGCGCTCGGTGGCGAGATATTCATCGGGCTGATGGGCCTGGTCGATATCACCGGGGCCGAGCACCATGGCATCCATTCCCAATTGATGTAAGTAGGGCGCCTCAGTGGCGAAGGCGACGCTTTCCTTGCTGTGGCCGGTGAGTTTTTCACAGAGAGCGACCAGTTCGGAATCTTCGTCGGCGGCAAAGGCGGGCACGCCAAAGTGTTGCAGGCTGACTTGTGTGCCCTCCGCTGCGCCGAGGCCGAGTAGGCGTTGTTCGAGCAGGCCCTGCAATTCACCAATGTTCATGCCCGGCAGGGGGCGTATTTCAAAGCCGAGCTCGCTGTGGCCACAAATGCGGTTGGGGTTGTCGCCGCCGTGAATACAGCCGAGGTTGAGAGTGGGGTGGTCGATGGCGAAGAGGGGGTTGTGATAATTGGCTTTTAACTCACCCTGCAGGGCGCGCAATACGCCGAGGGCATCGTGCATGGTGTGCAGGGCGTTGTTGCCCAGAGCGGGGTTGCTGGAGTGGCCGGATTTGCCTTGTATTAGTAGCCGTTCAATCATGATGCCCTTGTGCATGGCGATGGGCCTCATGCCGGTGGGCTCGCCGATTAAGGCGGCGCGGGCCCTGGGCTTGCCGGCGGCTACCAGTGCTCGCGCACCCGCCATTGATGACTCTTCATCGGCGGTGGCGAGAATAATTAAGGGTTGTTGCAGCGGCTTGTCGAGAAAGGACTTTGTCGCTTCAATCGCCAGGGGGAAGAAGCCCTTCATATCGCAAACACCAAGACCGTAGAGCCGATTGTCGCGCTCGGTCAGTTTAAAGGGCGATTGCCGCCAAAGGCCTTCATCGCAGGGTACGGTGTCGGTGTGACCGGCCAGCACCAGCCCGCCGGGGCCAGTGCCGAGGGTGGCGATAAGATTGGCTTTGCGGGGATCTGCCAGGGGCATGACCTCGGTGGCAAAGCCGAGATCGTCGAGCCAGGTGGCGAGAATGTCGATCACCCCGCGGTTGCCCTGGTCAACATCGGCATTGACGCTGCTAATGGAGTTGCTGGCAATCAGCGCCTCTAGCATGGAGAGAAAATTCATGGCTTGCTCGGCGACCTCGAGTACGGAATCATGGTTTGCACAATAGAGTGCTTGAAGAAGTGTAAGCCCACGGGGTAAAAATGCAATCTGCCTGTCTTGGGGCAATGCACAGCTTGCCTTGGTCTTACATCATCGTAGAGCGCATTGAAGATGCTAAGTGGATAGTTGAATGGAGCGATCGATGAAAAATTTGCAGCTACCGGATGCTCTGCAGGCGAGTGTCGATACTCATCTCGAACGCTTTCACGAACAGGCCTCGGCCGAAGATCGGCTCTGGCTGGATCGGCAGCTGCTAGATGAAACCTTTGCCGGGCAGTTGCGCTGGGTGTGGGCGGGCAGTGAATTTGTCGCGCTCACCTGTATCCAGTTTCCCGAACTATTGCGCAATCTGGTTGAGAGTGGTGACTTGCTGGCTTCGCGCAGTGATGAGGGCGTACCCGCCGAGTTACAAGCGTTTGCTAGCGAGGCCTTATTACACAGCGGTCTGAGAAATTTTCGCCGCAGCCAGATGCTGCGCATTATTTGGCGCGACCTGACGCGTTTGGCCGACACCATGGAAACCACCGGGGATATGTCCTGGCTGGCCGATGTCGCGATCAAGTCGGCGCTGGACTTTCTCTATGGGCTGCTGGCCGAGCGCTGGGGTACGCCGTTGGGTGCCGAGAGTGGGCAGCCTCAGGAGCTGATTGTGCTGGGCATGGGCAAGTTGGGTGCCGGCGAGCTGAATGTCTCGTCCGACATTGACCTGATTTTTACCTACCCCGAGGCCGGTGATACCGAGGGTGGTCGCAGCCAGTGCAGCAATCAGGAGTTTTTTATTCGCCTCGCCCAGAAGCTGATACAGGCCCTGGATAATAAAACCGTCGATGGCTTTGTATTTCGCGTCGATATGCGCCTGCGACCCTATGGCGAAAGCGGCACGTTGGTGTTGAATTTTACGGCCATGGAAGACTACTACCAGGCTCAGGGGCGGGATTGGGAGCGCTACGCGATGATCAAGTGCCGGGCCATTACCGGCGATGCTGCAGCACAGGCCGAGATAATGGCCATACTACGACCCTTCACCTATCGCCGTTATATCGATTTTGGTGCTATCCAGGCACTGCGCGATATGAAGACGATGATCACACGCGAGGTGCTGCGCCGTGGCCTGGGCAGCGATATTAAACTCGGCCCCGGTGGTATTCGCGAGATTGAATTTACCGCCCAGGCCTTCCAGTTAATACGTGGCGGTCGCGACCTGCGTTTTCAAAACCAAAGTCTGCGCCAGGTCTTGAGTTTGATCGACGCAGAAAAGTTGTTGCCGGATGGCAGTGCTGGCCAGCTGTGGCAAGGCTACTGCTTCCTGCGCGATGTGGAGCACCTGATTCAGGGCTGGCGAGATCAGCAAAGTCAGCTCTTACCCGATGACGAGGTGGGGCAGCTGCGTATCGCGACGATGATGGGGTGTCTTGATTGGCCCCTCTTTATGCGCGAACTGGATGGGCATCGCGACTTCGTCAGCAGTATGTTTAACGGTTTTACCGAAGATGCCGACGACGCCAGTGATGGTGAGGGGGTAGAGGGCTGGCAGCTTGATGAGCCAGAGCAGACGCTTGAGCGCCTGGCCGAACTCGGCTATGACGAAGTCGAGCTGGCGGGGCAAACCCTACAGGATTTGGTGGCAAGTTCTGCCGTACAAGCCATGCCGGCGGACACATATGCCCGTTTCGATGGGCTATTGCCTCTATTGATTAAGCGCTGTGCGCAACGGGAAAATAGTACCCAGACCCTGCAGCGGACGGTGGTATTGGTAGAGGCGGTCGTTCGACGTAGCGCCTACCTGGTGTTGTTAATAGAGAGCCCGGCAGCGCTGGAGCAATTGGTCAAACTCTGTGCCGCCAGCCCGTGGATCGCCGAAAGCCTGGCCAGCAATCCGGCCCTGCTCGATGAGCTGCTCGACGCCAGAAGTCTTTATACGCCCCCCGATCGAGGACAGCTGGCCGACGAGCTGCGGCAGTTGTTGCTGCGGATTCCCGATGACGATCTGGAGGCGCAGATGGAAACCCTGCGCTATTTTCGCCTCGCCCATGGCCTGCGCGTCGCCGCCTGTGAAGTGATGGGCTTGTTGCCGTTGATGCGTGTCAGCGATTATTTGACTTGGCTGGCCGAGGTGATACTGGAGCAGGTGCTGGCCATCGCCTGGCGCGATATAAGCAGCCGTTACGGCCTGCCCTGTAATGCCGATGGGCAAACTCCCGGCCTGCTGATCGTCGGTTATGGCAAGTTGGGTGGCATTGAGCTGGGCCACGGTTCGGATCTGGATATGGTGTTTATCCACAACGCCACCCAGGGTTTAAATACCGACGGGCAACGCAGCGTCGATAACGAAACCTTTTTCGCCCGTCTGGGGCAGCGCATATTGCACATTCTCGGTACGCGCATGGCCTCTGGTGTGCTCTACGAAACAGACATGCGCCTGCGCCCTTCGGGCAACTCGGGACTGTTGGTGTGCTCTCTGAGTGCCTTTGAAAAATATCAGCGTGAAAGCGCCTGGACCTGGGAACAGCAAGCGCTGGTGCGAGCTCGAGCCATTGTCGGAGACCGGCATCTGGCGGAGCAGTTTGAGGCTCTGCGCAGGCAGTTACTGCAGCGGGATCGCGACCTCAAGACCTTACGTGAAGAGGTTGGCGCCATGCGCAATAAAATGTTTGACCACCTCGGCTCCGGTGCCGGTACTCGAGCCGAGGGTGAGTTCAATCTTAAACAGGATAGGGGAGGTATCGTCGACATTGAATTTATGGTTCAATTCGCGGTTTTAGCCCAGTCCAATTCCGTACTCGCTGTTGCTCATTGGCAAGATAACATCCGCATTCTGGGTGACCTGGTGGCCGCTGGCTTTTTCTCGACAGAGGAAGGTGAGCGATTGATCCAGGCCTATATTGCCTATCGCTCTGCGGGCCACGGTCTGCAGCTACAGCAGTTGTCGGGTGTGATACGGACGGGGGAATTTGATACTCACCGTCAGGCCGTCGCCGCTATTTGGGCGCGGTTATTTGATAAGAATGAGTTAGCGTAGAGGAGTAGTTCGATGTCGTTTGCAGATCGCGATGGTTTTATTTGGTTTGATGGTGAGATGGTGCCCTGGCGCGATGCCAAGGTGCACGTGCTGACCCATACCCTGCACTACGGCATGGGCGTGTTTGAAGGCGTGCGCGCTTACAATACCGAGAACAAGGGCACGGCGATTTTTCGCCTGAAAGAGCACACCAAGCGCCTGCATAACTCGGCAAAAATTGTCGGCATGGACATGCCCTTTGATCAGGATACTCTGAATCAGGCCCAGCTCGATGTGGTGAAGGCCAACAATCTCGAAGAGGCCTATCTGCGCCCCATGGCTTTCCTCGGTTCCGAGGCCATGGGCCTGCGCGCCGATGGTTTGTCGACCCACGTCATTATCGCCTCCTGGGAATGGCCCTCGTATATGAGTCCGGAATCCCTCGAGCAGGGCATACGCATTCATACCTCTTCCTATACCCGCCACCACGTCAATATCACCATGTGCAAGGCCAAGGCGAACGGCAACTACATGAATTCGATGATGGCGCTGCGCGAGGCCCTGCAGAACGGCTACGACGAGGCCCTGCTGCTGGATGTCGATGGCTACGTCGCCGAGGGTAGTGGCGAGAATATTTTCATCGTGCGTGACGGTATTCTCTACACCCCGGAGCTGACCTCCTGCCTTGACGGCATCACCCGCGGTAGTGTGATTCAAATGGCCCAGGAGCGCGGTTACGAGGTGCGCGAAAAACGTATTACACGCGACGAAGTCTATATCGCCGACGAGGCCTTCTTCACCGGTACCGCCGCCGAAGTATTGCCGATTCGCGAACTGGATAATCGCGAGATTGGTTGTGGCTCGCGTGGGCCGATTACCGCTGAGCTGCAAACGGCTTATTTTGATGCGGTGCACGGTCGCAACGAAGAGCACCCCGAGTGGCTGTCGCCGATTGACGGTTAAATATCTTCTATTAGTTGAGACACACTAATTAATAGTAAAAAAATACTGATCGTCGGCCCTTCCTGGGTCGGCGATATGGTGATGGCGCAAACGTTATTTACCAGCCTTAAACAACTAGCCCCCAACTGTATTATCGACGTGCTGGCCCCGGCCTGGAGTCGCCCGCTACTCGAACGCATGCCCGAGGTGAGCGGAGCCATTGCCATGCCGGTGGGTCACGGCGAACTGGCTCTGCCCAAACGCTGGGCCCTGGCGCAGCAGCTGCGTAAGCAGGCTTACGATGAAGCGTATGTGCTGCCCAATTCTTTAAAATCCGCCTTAATTCCCGCTTTTGCCGGCATTCCTCTGCGCGTCGGCTGGCGCGGTGAAATGCGCTTTGGCCTGCTCAACGATATTCGCCTGCTCGATAAAGAGCGCTACCCCTTGATGATTGAGCGCTTCATCGCTCTGGCTTATGACGAGGATAAAGCTCTACCGACTCAGCTGCCACGTCCCCATCTGCAAGTGGATGAATCGGCCCTGGCGGCCTTGCGGGATAAGTTTGAAATCGATCTGTCTCGGCCCGTACTGGCGTTGTGCCCCGGCGCCGAATTTGGTCCCGCCAAGCGCTGGCCCGAGGTTCACTACCAACATGTCGCCCAGACCATGCTCGAGCGCGGTTGGCAGGTCTGGCTGATGGGTTCCGATAGCGATGCCGGCGTTGGCGATAGTATCGCGACATCCATTGATGGCGCGAATGCTGCGTTTATTCGCAACCTCGCCGGGCAAACCGAATTGTCTGAAGCCATCGATTTACTCTCCATGGCCGCTGCGGTGGTGAGTAACGACTCGGGCTTAATGCACATTAGCGCCGCATTGGCGCGACCCCTGGTGGTGGTTTACGGTTCCACCTCCCCCGGCTTTACGCCGCCGTTGGGCGATTGTGTTGAAGTGTTGTCGGTACCCGTCGATTGCGGCCCCTGCTTTCAGCGTGAGTGTCCGCGAGGGGATGTAAAGTGTTTGGTAGAGCTGGATCCAGATCGAGTCGTAGCGGCGCTGGACAAGCTTGTCGATACCCCTGTACCCGAACAAGCCTGACTTATGGCCGGTGCTAATGATCTACCCCCCTTGAAGCTTGCCTTCGCACTCTACAAGTATTTTCCCTTCGGTGGCTTGCAGCGCAATATGCTGGCGATGGCCCTGGAGGCTATTACACGTGGCCATGGCGTCACTATTTATTGCAGTGCCTGGCAGGGCGAGTGTCCGGAAGATATTGATCTACAAGTGATCCCTGCACGAGGCTGGGATAATGCGGCGCGTATGGAAAATTTTGCCGCCGATCTAGGCCCGAAATTAAAGGGCCACGATTTACTGGTTGGTTTTAATAAGTGGCCGGGACTCGATTTGTATTACGCGGCCGATTCCTGTTTTTCCTATAAAGCACATTGCGAACGAGGCTTTTTCTATCGTCTTGCGCCTCGCACAAAAGCCTATTTAAAACTTGAGCAAGCGGTGTTTGCTGCCGACTCGAAAACACAAATTCTTGAGGTTTCTCGCCCCGAGCGAAAGCGCTTTGTACAGTGCCACGGCACGGCAGAAAATCGCTTTCATACCTTGCCGCCGGGGATTGCCACTAATCGGGTGGCTCCCGAAAACTGGCGGGAGATTCGCCGCGCAACTCGCGAGAACCTGGGCTTAACTGGCGACCAACAGTGCTTTTTAGCCCTTGGTTCCGGTTATAAAACCAAAGGCCTGGATCGTAGTATTAGCGCTTTGCATACACTGTGTGAGCAGGGAGTGGATGGCGTATTACTGGTAGTGGGTGATGACAAGCGAGAGTCATTTGTTCGCCAGGCGCAAAAGCTTGGCTTAGTTGAGCGCGTACGTTTTCTCGGCGGCCGCGATGATGTGCCCAATTTATTGCAGGCGGCCGATGTGCTGCTGCATCCCGCCTATAAAGAAAATACCGGCAATGCTTTGCTCGAAGCCATGATCGCCGGTTTGCCGGTGGTGGCGAGTGATGTCTGTGGCTATGCTCACTATGTGCGAGATGGGGAGATGGGCGCGGTAATAACGAGCCCCTTTAACGCCGATGATTATGTTACCGCGATTGTTCGAGCTCTCACCGTGTCGGGAGATCAGTGGCATCAAAAGGGTAAAAATTTTGCCGCGACGAGTGATGTTTATAGTCGCCCCCAGGTAGCTATCGATATTATGGAAAAACTTGCTGATGAAAAGAGTGCGAGCCAGTGTCTGAACTAATTCTCCGGGGTGAACTGCAAGAACTCTGGCGCGATAAAGATGTGTTTGCTTTGTTGCAAGCGGTGGATGGTGAGGTGGTTCGCGATAAGGAGGGGCGTCAAACCCTGAAGTTTCAGCTGGCGGGAAAAACCTATTATCGCAAGATGCATACCGGTATTGGCTGGCGAGAAATTATTAAAAATTTTCTACAATTGAAAATGCCCGTCACCGGGGCCTCGAATGAATGGCTGGCCATTAATCGTGTTCACGAGTTGGGGCTCGATTCCTTGAAGGCTCTGGCCTATGGTTGTAAAGGCCATAATCCTGCAAAAAAACTTTCTTTTCTGGTCACCGAAGAATTAAGTAATACCTTGAGTTTGGCGCAATACGCGGAACAGTGGCCGAGTAAGCCGCCGGCAACCAGTGAGCGGCGGGCCTTAATCCGTAAGGTGGCGATGATAGCGCGGACGATTCACGGTGCTGGGATTAACCATCGCGACTTGTATATTTGTCATTTTTTGCTCGACTTGTCATCGGATCCGGACAAGGCCAAGCAGGATCCTCGGCTCTTTCTCGTCGATTTGCATCGCGCTCAAATGAGGGCGGTGGTGCCGCGCCGCTGGCTGGTGAAAGATATCGCCAGTATTTATTTTTCATCACTGGATATTGGTCTGACAAAAAAGGATGTCTATCTTTTTTTAAAGATTTATTTCGATATGCCTCTGCGTGAAATCTTTAGTAGTCATGATGTGCTGCTTGATAGTGTGACAAAGCGCGCAATACAATTGTATCGTAGGGATTTTAAGCGCTTGCCAGTATTGCCTTTTACGTAGTATTTACAGTGGACTTGCTTATGTCGATTTACCGAAAAATAATAAGACCTCTTTTACACAAGATTAAACGCTTTCGAAACTTTATCCGGGATCTGTTGGTGGTGATTGCCCGTGGTTGGGATTTTCGTTTGCTGACCTCGTGTGATATGAATATTTCCAAGATTCCAAAATCCACGATAATTTGGCATCCGGTTGGCCTGGTAATCGGCAGCAAGGTGAAAATTGGCGAGCAATGTAATATTCGCCATAACGTTACCCTGGGCAATCTCGATGGCGGCTATCCCGTGATTGGTGACAGGGTGCAGATAGGCCCTGGTGTGATTATTCTTGGCAATGTGACGGTCGGTGATGACGCCATTATTGGTGCGGGGGCAACTGTTTTGAAAGATGTTCCGGCAAAAACAATTTATGCCTCGCGCTTTGAGCCGTATATGAGAAAGATTTAATCGCTAATATTTAATTCGATCTTTTTTCTTTTTATATATTCCTCGGGATCCGAGTTTATTTTTCGCTCAAATGCCGACAGATCTTTCTTTATATGCCGTTGCAGGGACTTTGTGGTGCGATGGATGATTAGCGAATCCAGGTCTATCAAAATAAGTTTTCCCCGTTCATAAATGATGTTGGAGTGCTTTATATCGCCGTGAGTAACACCCTTGCCGTGTAGATCACACAGCAGCTCGCGCACTAATCCTACGATTTTTGGCCAGTCGTTGATGGGGATGAGCTTGTCGAGCAGCAGGTAGTGCAGAATAGGCTCCGGGCAGAACTCGTTGATCAAATAGGAGCGTATGACCCTTCCCTTATGTAGCACGTCAAAGTAGCCCAGGGCAGTGGGCGTGGCAATATTCAGTTGTTGTAGTAAGTGGGTTTCACGCCATACCCGTCTGGCTCGAGAGCCAGCCAGTGTGTATTTTAGTGAATTTAAAAAGCCCTGATTATTGTAGCGTTTGATAATGACATCGCGGTCAGAGATCCTTGTTTTGGCAACCGTGGTTGCCCGGTCTGTTTTAATAATGTCGCCACTTTCTAACAGCGAGTCAATGCCGTCGATAATGTTCGCCGTTGTATCGCCGAATGCATTTCGAGACATTGTGCCCTTGATGCGATAGGGGGGGCTGATCTGTGTCGAATTGATGCTTTCAAAGAGTTCGGCATCGCCCAATTGCTGTTTGACGATGGCGCGATATTTGTTCTTCTCGCCTGCTATAGCCATAAATCAGTGGCCTCTATTTTCTCTTTCGCCAGCATTATTTTAAGCCGCTTGCGGGTCTTTGCGATGACTTTGCCGAGCAGCTCTTTGTTAGTTTGCCCATAGCAAAATCTCGAATAGTGATTGAAAAATCGCTGTCTGTCAGTCCTGGAAATGACGGGGCTGAGCAGGAGGTTTAGCTGGACCAGGTTTTTAATGCGTATATTTTCCGGTAGCTTTATATACTGTCGAGTGCGCTCGTTGTCGATAAATGCGAATTGCCAGCCCCCGGCATGCCGGCACATGACATTGCCTGCGCGCAGATCGCCGTGGCCGATATTTTTTCTGTGCATGCGGGCAATAATTTCGGCAAATTGCTCGATGAAAGCCCTCTTTTGTGAGTTTGTTTGTTCCCCGAGTTGGGCCACTGTGGTGTAGAGGTCATCGTAATCGCTCAGCGCCGCGCTGAGGGTAAAAAAACTATCCTTGTAAAAGAGCCGTTGCCGCCATCCCGTGAGTAGAGTGGTTGGCGTGGTGAACCCGAGGGACTGCAGTAGTTGCTCTGCTTCAAAGGCTTTAATAGCGCGACTTTTACCGAGTTGTTGCTTGATGGCATCGCGGGGGGATTTGAAAGCCATGCCCTTGAGGTAGACGCTAAGGGCCTCGCCACCATTGCTCAGTACTGCTCGACAGACATGGGAGTGTTGTGAAGCGGCTATCTCCTGTCGCTCGCTTAGCAGATGGGTCGCTGGCACTTCAGAGCCAACTGAGCTTAGGGCTTCGCTAAGCTCTAGTGTTTTATTCCGATAAAAACGCCAGCGCCCAGCGCTCTCGAAGGTAAAATCACGGTATTTGCGGGGCATTATTACTTACCGTAGAGGGTGGCGATGAAGGGATCGTGTGATCTGCAGCGTGATCTATTGGGTCTGGCAGCGCTGGGCTAAGGGCGTGGTATCGGCAGTTTATAGACATGGACCGAGCGACCTCGACTGTTCTGGAAGGTTTTTAGTAGCAGCTCCCGCTCCCGCAGACTCTCTTGTAGTGGCTGCTTATCTGCGCTCTTACGGCCGTACAATACAGCATATTGATAACCCTCGCGCAGTAAACTTTCTATGCTTTTATAGGGTTTTTTAAAGCTGTCGTTGGCGTAATCTGCGGTGTAAAAGGCGACTTTCTGCTCGTTAAAATAGATCTTATGCTCGTCACCCAGGTTTTCTTGGACCCAGTGAGCTGCTTCCTGGATATAGAGTTTGTCATCATTTTGCCGGCTCAGTGGATAGAGGCAGATGAGTAGGGGTAGGGCGAAGATGAGATATTTCCAGGGGCGTGGAGCGCTTTGATGGGACTTAGCCAGGCGTTGATACGTTTGACTTAACAGCAATGTGACGGGGATGCAGAGCAGAATTGCCGTGAGCATAATATAGCGCTGGCTGATAAAAAATTTATTGTAGACACTGACTAGGCCGACAATAAACCCGATCAGGATGTAGCTTGCCAACAGTTTGTGCTGGGGGTCGCTGAGTATGGGGCGTTTAATATTGCTGCGATAAAGGGACAGGGCCAGCAGGGGGGTGTTGGTGGTGCTGATGATGGTCAGTAATAGATGAAAAATAAAACCGCCAATCAGCAGGTCATTGACACTGCGCTGAGCCCATTTGCTGGGCATTATTTCGCGGATATTGTTCTTGAGCCGACTAAAATTTTCAGCGGCGAGTCTGAGCGTGGTCAGTTCCTTGTGCAATTTATCCGTCGCAGAGAAACCTTGTGTCGTTAGCAATTGTTCTTGATCAGCGCTTGACCGCTGTTGTTCAGGGGGAGCAACTAGATAAACCAGTGCTGCCAGAACAATCATCAGGCCGACTAAGTTTAATCCTTTATTGACCCCGAATTCCCCAGTAAATAGCCTTTGTAACAGGGCTAAAAGAGGGATTAGCAAGAGGTAGACCGTGCCCTCGACACGGTAGAGTGTTGCCGCGGTGCTGAGGCCTAGCCAGAGCAGAGCAAAGCGCCAGGCTTTACTCTTGAGCAGGTTCAGGCCTGCCCAGACAGCCCACAACTGCAGGGCCCAAAAGCCAAAGCCACGAATAATGTCGGGGCGTAAATGATTGAGGTTGGCGATACTGAAAAATACCGCCAGGGCGATGATCTGGCCTGGCAGCGAGGTATCGAAGCAGCGCACGATGGCAATAAAGCCCGCACCTAGCAGAACTTGCCAAAAAAGACTGAGGACCTGGGCACTGGTGTAGAGTTCGAGTCCGCTGAGGGAGGAGAGGAGGGTGATTTGGCTATAGAACAGCGTTTCTGGGCGATAGCTCTTTGCTTGTTCTGGTAGGCCTTCCGCCAGGGCGTGAGCGGCGTAAATATAATTGATGCCATCGTCGTTGAGGGTGCCCTCTATGGCGCCATAGGCAAAAAAGAGCAGTAGGCTGAGGGCGCAGCTGAGGCTGTAAATGGCTAGTCCCTGGCGCTTGAATTTTTGCCGCGCTGTCGTCGAGCGCTCTAATAGTGGGGTAGCTACCATAAAGTTATTTCTCGGGTCTGTCGTCGCCAGGGCGTGGCAAGGTCCTGGCTTAATGGGAGGCCCTGTTGCTTCGGGGAGGTAAGCCCCTTACGGCAGAGCCCTTTGCCCTAAGCGCTAGAAAGGGTGTCGTTGTAATACGGCTTTTACCTGTGCGGCGCTAAGCGTGTTAATGCAGCGATGATTGACGGGGCAGAGTTTTTTCGAGCAGCTGCTCTCGCAGGCCATTGGGTTTCTAATGACTCTGGCCTTGTGACCCAGTGGCCCCCAGCGATTCTCCCCAGTGGGGCCGAAAATAGCGTACACCGTGGCACCTGCCGCAGCGGCAAGGTGCATGGGGCCGCTATCGTTGCCCAGGAAAAACTGGCATTGCTGGAAAAGAGCTATTAGCTGGCGAATACTCAGTTGTTCGCACAGGTTAAGGTGTGGCTGCTGGCATTGGGCTTGTACCCTACTCACGCGCTCCGCATCCGAGTCTCCGGCGCCAATAAAAACTACCTGCTGATCCTGATCCGCTAGCCAGTCGGCGATTTCGGCGTAGTGCTCAATGGGCCATTGTTTATAGGCTTTGGTGGCGCCAACGTGAATACAGACATAGGGCTTGAGGGGGGCAAGCCCGTGTTTTTTCAGCATTGTCGCAAAGTCGCCGGCCTTGACGGGGTCTTCGCTTAAGCGGAGGTACTGGGGTTTGGGTGTTTGCCCGAGGAAGGTGGTTAGAAATTGCGCATAGTCGTTAAAGCGATGGGGCGGGCGTTCAATATCGGCCAGTTGTTGGCTGTAGACGCCCTTGCCGCGTCGCGCATCGACGGGTCCAATGCGCTGATGGATTCCCGATAGCTGGGTGATGGTTGAGGCCTGACCCTGGCCGTCGAAGTCGAGTAACAAGGTGGCCTGATGCTGGCGCAGTTGCCGGTAAAAGTCATAAAGCAGTTTCGCCTTGGCTCTGAGGCTGGCGATTTTTAATCGTTGGCGTGGGTAGTAGAGTACTTTACCGATGCCGGTGGCGGCTTCGATGATGTCGCGATAGCTCTCATCGATAACGACGAGGCTTTGCCCCCTGCTGGCGTTGACGATTTCTTGCACACAATGCAGGGCAACGAGTAAATTGCCCATATGCTTCGTTGTCATCAGCAGCACCAGCGGGGTCCGTAGCTCGAGACGATAGCTTGCCGGCGCGGAGCTTTGACTGCTTAATTTTGTCACCCCTTGGGAATCCCTTCACGCAATTTTGATAATGAGTATACCCAATGACTTGGACGCGATACAGGGCGTGAATGAGTGAGACTGTTTGTCTAGATGGTTTCATTTTCTCCCTGTCGGAGTACTTGCTGGGGTAGTAACTTCTACCGGCCGTGTTATGGCGGGAAATTTAGCGCTAGAGACCACAGGGAGTGGGGCGCTTAGCCGGGCTGTGGTAGCATAGTCCGGCTTTCAGCTGCTCAGAGTTTGTGCCCATGCTTGAGTTAGATATATTCCGTAACGAGCGCCTTAGAACAGACCCCTACCCCTATCTCGTGGTGCCCGGTTTTGTGCGGGGCGAGGCCCTGGCGGCAGTGCTACAAGATTTCCCCGATATTCAGCACCCGGGCAGTATTCCCGTTGCTGAGGTGACAGGGGGGGAGGCTTATCAGGCGCTACTTCAAGAATTGCAGAGTGAAAAGTTTCGTGCGGTGGTGGCTGAAAAATTTGCTCTCAATCTCGATGGTTTTCCTACTCTGACCACGGTGCGAGGGGTGATGCGCGAAAAGGACGGGCGTATCCATACCGACTCGAAGACCAAGGTGGTTACCGTACTCTTGTATTTGAACGATAGTTGGGAGGCCGAGGGCGGCAATTTGCGAGTACTGCGCGATGGTGAGGATATTGAAAATTTTGTCGAAGAGGTACCCCCCAGCGCCGGCACCCTAATGGCCTTTAAGGTGACGGATAACTGCTGGCACGGCCACAAGCCGGTGGTGGGCAAGCGCTTGTCGATACAGATGAACTATCTCATTGGCGAAGCGGCGAAGGGCAAGCATCAGTTCTTTCACGGTCTTAGCGCCAAACTCAAAAAACTCTTTTCCCGCAGCGCCAGCGTCCCGGCTTGACCCGTAACTCAGGAAAAACTCCGCTCAATGTTTGAATCAGGCCCGTCTGTCTCGCCGCTAAGTCATCAAAGCTCTCATTCATGAAGGTTTTGCTCGTCAAACTGACATCGATGGGTGATTTGGTGCAGGCCCTGCCTGCACTTAGTGATGCCCAAAAAGCCTATCCCGACATCCATTTCGATTGGGTGGTCGACGAGTCTTTCGCGGAAATCCCGCAATGGCATCCCGCAGTGCGGCGCACGTTGACCACGGCCCATCGCCGCTGGCGGGCACAATTGCGCCAGGTATGGCGGCGCGGCGAATTGTCTGCCTTCGTGAATGATTTGCGCAGCAGTCACTACGATGCCGTCATCGATGCGCAAACCAACTGGAAAAGCGCCCTGGTCACCCGCCTAGCTCGGGGCATAAAGCATGGGCCGGATAGTCGCTCGGTCAGTGAGTGGGTCGCCCATCTGGCGTATCGCCGTCGCTATGCCGTGTCGCGTGATCAATTGGCTGTCGATCGTTGGCGCCAACTTCTTGCCAAGGCCTTAAATTACCCCCTGCCAACCACGCCTCCGGAGTTTGGCCTCGGGTCTCGAGCCTGGCCCGCTGCACCCTTGTCGCTACCGACTGAGCCCTTTTTGGTCTTTGTGCAAAATGCCAGCTGGCCCAATAAGCGTTGGTCGAATGAACACTGGCGCCAGCTGATTGAGCGTGCCGGCGAGCAGGGTTGCGCGGTGTTATTACCCTGGGGTTCACCTCGGGAGAGGGAGCAGGCCGAGCACATTGCCGCGGGCTATGGGCATTGTACGGTGTTGCCGCGGCTGAGTTTGGGGGAGCTTGCCGGTGTCTTGGTGGCTAGCGCGGGTGCCGTTTGTGTTGATACCGGCCTGGCCCACGTCGCAGCTGCCCTCGATGTACCCACGGTGACCCTGTACGGGGCGACTGACCCCCATTTGATCGGTGCGACGGGAGCCTGGACACGTCACCTGCGAGCCACAGGTTTTACCTGTACTCCCTGCTATAAGCAGCGCTGTGATACTGCGGACTATAGCGGTGAGCAGGCCCAGTGTATGAAAACCATTGGCGTCGCCGAGGTCTGGCAGGCACTTGAAGAATTGCAGGCGCAGGCCGTGGTTAGCGCTAGCTCAGATGCTGGCTGTCAGCCCGCTGGCTAGTACTTAAAAATCATAGACCCGCTACAGAAAACCCTCGGGCTAGTTGAGAAAATGCCGAGTTAAGGCTGGGCAGTAAAACGGAGAATAGAGTTGAAGGTAGATATGCCGCGCTTTGATCGCGCTCAAATATTGGTAGTTGGTGATTTAATGCTCGACCGCTATTGGCAGGGGCCGGCCTCGCGCATCTCGCCGGAAGCGCCGGTACCGGTGGTCAAGGTCGAGCAACTAGAAGATAGAGTCGGTGGTGCCGGCAATGTAGCCTTGAACATTGCCGCCCTGGGTGCCGGTGCCTCTCTGGTGGGTGTCGTGGGTGCAGATGACGCGGCTCAAGCCCTTGAGGCCCGCTTCCGTTCGGCGGGTATTCGCACCGACTTCCAAGTCTCCTTTGATAAGCCGACCATCACCAAATTGCGCGTCATAAGCCGTCACCAGCAGTTGCTTAGGCTCGATTTTGAAGAACAGTTTACGGCGGCCGATACGGATCAAATTGCTGGTAAGGTCGAGGCCCTACTGTCAGATGTCAGCGTGCTGGTGTTGTCGGACTACGGCAAGGGTGGCCTGCAAAACCCCGTGGCCTTGATTGCTGCGGCTCGACAGCGTGGTATTCCGGTATTGGCAGACCCCAAGGGCAGTGACTTTAGTCGCTATCGGGGGGCAACTCTGATTACGCCGAATATGGGCGAATTTGAAGCCGTCGTTGGGCCCTGTGACAGTGAGGGGGCCATCGTGGCCAAGGGCTTGGCCCTGCTCGAAGACCTACAGCTTGAGGCCTTACTGGTGACTCGTGGTGAACACGGCATGACCCTGTTGCGCCGAGACATGCCCGAATTTCACCTACCGGCGCGGGCGCGTGAAGTCTTCGATGTCACCGGTGCGGGTGATACGGTGATCTCCGTGTTGGCTGCGGGGCTGGGTGCTGGGGAGGAATTGCCCGCGGCTGTGGTGCTGGCCAATCTGGCGGCGAGTATTGTGGTCGGTAAATTGGGTACGGCAACGATAAGTGCCCCGGAATTGCGGCGCGCGCTTCAGCTTGAGCAGGGCCACGGACGTGGCGTTGTCAATGAGGAGCAGTTGCTGGTCGATTTGACCGATGCCCGCGCCCACGGTGAGCGCATTGTTTTTACCAATGGTTGTTTTGATATTCTCCACGCTGGCCATGTCGGTTATCTCGAGCAGGCGCGCCGTTTGGGTGAGCGCCTGATTGTCGCAGTGAATGCCGATGAGTCGGTGCGGCGCCTCAAGGGCGAGGGCCGGCCAATCAATTCGGAGGATAGGCGCATGGCCGTATTGGCGGGCCTGGAGTCCGTCGACTGGGTGTTGGTCTTTACCGACGATACCCCGGAGCGGCTGCTGGAGTTCATTCGTCCCGATATCCTGGTAAAAGGCGGCGACTACCAAAAAGAGTCGGTGGTGGGATGGGAGATTGTCGAAGCCTACGGCGGCGAGGTGAGGGCGCTAGATTTTCTCGATGACTGTTCAACCACAGCCATTGTGGAAAAAATTCAGGGTGAATAAAGCCCGATTGAAAACAGTGTTGGTTTGTCATTGTTGTAGTAAAGGGCGCCTTCCGCTGGCATATCCCCGGTATTATTGAAGGCGGCCGGCTGGGCCTAGACGCCTCTTTCCTTGAGCATTTTGTCGAGGACGTCGAAGACTTTATCGCTGCTGCGCTCCATTTCTTGTGCCGCCTTTTCAAGCTCGACCATTGACTCCGGGCTAGTACCCCTGTCAATCAGCTCGAAAATACTCTTGGTGGCATTGTGAACAGCGGAGTGAGGGTGATCGAGGTGGGGATAGGCCCTGAGTTTTGAAAAGCTCTTTTTGCCCTCTCCGCGTGTATACCACTTACCGAGGCGGCAGTTTCTGTGGTCGACAAAATCCATTTGTTTGTCTTCCTTGATAATCGACAGATAGGTGTTGACCTTCCAGATAATATGGTCGAGTTTGGTGAGGGAGGTGAAGGTCTTATCGTTAGAGCCGAGTACCTTCTGAACCGAGCGCATATTCGCCTGGCTGGTTTCATGTAAGCGCAGATCAAATTGATCGACGACTTTTTTGACCTTTTCGCAGCCCTCGCTCGATTCCCCCATACTGGTGGAGAAGTTCATTGACTCCTCATTAATTTGTTCTATGGCCGTAGTGATCTCGTCGGCAGCTTTTTTACTTTCGCGGGCCAAGGCCTTCACCTCATCGGCGACCACGGCAAAACCCTTGCCGGCCTCGCCCGCGCGCGCTGCTTCAATGGTGGCATTGAGGCCCAACAGGTTGGTTTGGTAGGAGATGCCGACGATTTTTTGTAGCAAGTGGTTAATGTGTTCGATTTGCTCGGCCATGATCTGGGTGCGGTCCGAGGATTTGGCAAGCAAGTCTGTTAGCACAGCCATTTGGCGGGTCATCTCTTCGGAATCCCTGGTCAGGCCGGCGAAATCCTTGCCGATTTCATCGAATTCCGCCAGTGATTCATAATTGATTTCGGTGGATTCGGCGAGGTTACCCTGCACATTGACCAGCCCTGTTTTGAGCTGCTCATTTTGAAAGCGCAGTAGCTTCAGTAGACCTGCATCGTTATTTTCTGTCATAGCCTATCGCCTGTTTTTATTGGTGACCGAGGGGTGAGTATAGCCCAGTCTGGGTAGGGTAAATTGTGCGTTATAACGCATTAATATTAGCGCGGAGGTGCTCGGGGTTAATGGTGCCAACGATGGCGCTACTGACGCCGGGGTGGGCAAAAATCATCTTGAAACATTCTTCTATCGGATTTTCGATGTTGTCTTCGCCGGACCTTTTACCTGCTGCGGAGTGGCCGCTGGCGAGGGCTTTTTTTATCAGTACACCCTTGCCATGCTGCCGGCAATAATCGGCCACCGCAATTTCGTCCCTGTACTGTAAATTCCAGGTAATCATTACCAGGTCACCCTGTGCGGCGGCGAGTAGGCCGCCCTTGACGGTTTTGGTCGACATGCCGATGGCGCGAATCTTACCGGCCCTCTTCAATTCTGCCAGGGCCTGCAGTGTGCCGTGTTTTTGCAGTATTTCCTCGTCGTTGCCGTCGGAGTGGATGAGGACGATGTCGAGAAAGTCGGTGTTGAGGCGGCGCAGGCTGCGCTCGACGCTGCTGCGGGTGTGCTCGGGGGTGAAGTCGTAGTGTGATTCACCGTCGATAAATTCTTCGCCCACCTTGCTACAAATTAGCCAATCCTGGCGCTGGCCGGCCAGTAGCTTACCGAGACGCTGTTCGCTATTGCCATAGGCCGGTGCGGTGTCGATCAGGTTAATGCCGCTGTCCTTGGCCAGCGCGATGAGGTCGCCAGCCTCTTTGTCATTTGGGATCTTAAAACTCTGGGGGTATTTAACACCTCGATCTCTGCCCAGTTTGACGGTGCCGAGGCCAAGAATGCTGACTTCCATACCGGTTTTACCGAGGGCGCGCCTGGCTAGCATCAAGTCTCTCCAAAAAGTTCTTGCCAGGGTGGTACTGCCATGGACGGTGTTTCTAGCGGCAAAATTATAGGCGAAGAATATGTCGGCTCAATACCTTTTTTTGTCAACAGGTCGACAATTTGGGTGCTGAGATTGGGGGCCAGAGTGAGTTTGGTGGGCCAGGCGGCGATGACGTTCTCGCAGTTGCCGGCCCAGGCTGCATAGGCCTGGTCGGGGCGGGCGAAATTGCGCTGCAGGGGCTCGGCGCGCTCGACCGGCAGCGTCGCCCACTGGGCATCACTGAGGTCGACCCAGGGCAGTAACTCGCGCATTTCCCGCTGTGCGCAGCGAATGAGTTCAGCGCGGCTTTGGCTGGCGCCCTTTTCTGCCAGAGCACCACCAAGGTACCAGACCTGGCTACCGTCGCCACAGGCGTGGCTGGAAATGGTGACCCGGGGTGTGGTTTCGCGACCCAGGCAATGGCCAAAGAAGGCGTGGGGGTGGCGGTGTTTGACCAAGACCTGCTGCAGGGGGCGGGTCTGCATCGCGGGGCTGGAGGCGCCCAATTGCTGGAGTAATGGGCCATTGCCCCGCCCTGCGGTGAGCACCATGGCCGCGCTCGTCAGTAGCAGGTGCCGCGCGCCATTGCCGATGACAATGGCGTGGCTGCCGTCGGACTGGGGCTGGAATTGCGCTGTTTGCCAGTCGATCTGGAAAATACGCGAGCGCAGCGGTTCGGCAAGTTGGTGCACGAGGGAGGGAACATCAAGCACCATGTCGACCAGTTTATACACCGAGCCCTTGAACTCGGGCACCTGTAGCAGTGCGGGTAGCTGCTTGCCGCTGACCTTGTCGACGCGACCGCGGGTGGCTTTACTGGCAAAAAAGGTGCTTAAACGGGAGGTGGTGTTGGCGCTCGACCACAGGTAAAAGTGATCGCTGAGCAGTTTGCAGCCACGCAGATCAACGTCGCCCTCACCCCTCAGGCATTGACGCCAGTATTCGGGCATGTCGGCAATGGCCTCGGAGGCGCCGGTCAACAGGCCGCTGAGGGTGTATTTGATGCCGCCGTGAATCATGCCCTGGCTGGCGACACTCTGATCGCTGCCCAGGGCGCTGTTTTCCAGCAAGATGGCATTGTAGCCGAGCTTGCACAGGTGCTGTAGTAACCAGAGGCCGGCAATACCGCCGCCGATAATGGTGATATCTGTGGCAATTGTTTCGCTGGGCTTGAAGGCGCCGGAAAAGGTGTCGGGGCTTACTGGCATAGGGGCGTTTACTTCCTGGGGGTCTGTACTTGCGGGGATTATAGCGCTTTGTGCAAAACCTTTTGCGGCTATCCACTGGCCTCGGTATGCTGCCCAAACTTGGAGGCTCCGCTTGGCACGATTACTTTACACAGTACTTATCTATCTTTGCTTACCCCTGATTTTACTGCGCCTATTTTTGCGTGGTAGTCGCGCACCGGCCTATCGGCGGCGTTGGGGGGAGCGTTTCGGCTTTGTTGACAGGCTCGACGCTTCTCGACAGGTGATTTGGCTGCACTCCGTCTCGGTGGGTGAGACCATCGCCGCCGCGCCCCTGGTTCGCCGCTTGCAAGCGCAGTACCCCGAGGCCACCTTGTTGGTCACGACGATGACGCCCACCGGTTCGGCTCAGGTCGGCAAAATTTTTGGCGCTAGCGTCGAGCACTGTTACGCCCCCTACGATATGCCAGATGCCATTGCACGCTTCCTGAGCCGTACACATCCAGCGCTACTGGTGATTATGGAAACGGAGCTGTGGCCCAATTTGATCCATGCCTGCCACCACCGGTCTATCCCCGTGGTGTTGGCCAATGCTCGCCTGTCGGCAAAGTCAGCGGCTGGCTATGCCAAGGTGGCTCAGCTGGCGCGGCCCATGCTGGCTCAGTTGGCCGTGGTTGCGGCGCAAACCGAGGCCGATGGCGAGCGCTTTTTACGGCTCGGTGTTGCCAGTGAATCCCTTGAGGTGACCGGCAATATTAAGTTTGACCTGCAACTCGACGAGTCTCTCCGCGAACAAGCGGCGGCGCTCAAGGCCCAGTGGCGGGGTGCTAGCGGGCGCCCGGTATGGCTGGTTGCCAGCACTCATCGCGGCGAGGATGAAATCGTTCTCGATGCCTTTAGCCAGG
Source organism: Gammaproteobacteria bacterium 54_18_T64 (assembly GCA_002162825.1). GTDB lineage: Bacteria > Pseudomonadota > Gammaproteobacteria > Pseudomonadales > Porticoccaceae > Reddybacter. Next base: position 25,224 of record MAAU01000009.1, on the reverse strand, counting down.
TCCTAGCCCATTGCGCTGACCTTCTTTTGGTACTGGTGCCGCGCCACCCGGAGCGCTTTGACGAGGTGGCAGGACTTTGCAGCGAGGCGGGCTATAACTTGAGTCGGCGCAGCGAGGTGCCAGGGGCTGGAATGGCGGCCATTACCGATGGCGTACAGATCGTGTTGGGCGATACCATGGGGGAGTTATTGACCTTTTGCGGTGCCAGCGATATTAGCTTTGTCGGCGGCAGCCTGGTCGCCGTTGGTGGTCACAATCTGATCGAGCCCGCTGCCTGGGGTGTGCCGGTGCTCAGTGGCCCACATCTGTTTAACTTTACCGAGGTGGCGCGCTTGCTGAGTGAGGCGGGGGGGCTGGCACTTTGCGCCACGGCCAGTGAGTTGGCCGAACAGGTGGTAAAACTATTAGTTGATGATGCGCAATGCTATCGGCAGATGTCCGATGCAGCGCTCGCGGTGACCGAGGCCAACCGCGGCGCGTTGGACAGACTTACAGTTTTACTCGAGAGTCAGATTTGCCAACTATCTGCTCCGGCCGCATCCAGGCGTTGAGCTTGTTGATATCGTCGGGGCTCAGTAAACCGGCAACTTCTTTGAGGTTGAGCATGCTCAAAATGTAGTCGTAGCGGGCATTGGCGTAGTCGCGCTGGGCGCGATACAGGAGGCGCTGAGAGATCAGGAGGTCGACGATATTGCGAGTGCCGACATCATAACCGGCCTGGGTGGCTTCAAGGGCGCTGCGTGCTGAGATAATACCCTGACTTCTGGCCTCTACCCTGGCGCTGTTGGTTTGTACTTTTAAGTGTTGAGAGCGGGCCTGCTGGGTAGTGCTGCGTTGGGTGTGCAGAAGAGTTTGCTGGGCCTGGATAAACTCCTGCTGAGCTATTTTTCGTTCTGCGCTGATAAGTCCGCCAGAGTACAGAGGGGCGTCCATGCGCACCGAAAAGACCAGGGGTTCATCGTCTCTTGAGAAGGGCTGGTTACTTTTACCACTGGGATCAAAACTACCATCCTGGTGGTAGTTGGAGTAGCTCAGCTTGGCCGATACCCGTGGTAAGTGCTCGGCGCGTTTGGCTTGGGCATTTTTCTCGGCGGCCTGCATGCTCAAGCGGGCTGCCGTAAGGGTGAAGTTGTTGTCCTGGGCAAACTTCACCCAGGCTTCGCGGTCGAGAGGCTCGGTTGGCGTGATGGGGAATTCCGCGGCGAGCCCGGCTAGTTCGCTGTGGGGCTGGCCGGTCATGACTTCCAGTGCCTCGAAGGCGATATCGAGGGCGCCCTCGGCTTCCAGAGTGTTAACTCGGGCGGCGTCGAAAGCGGCCTGGGCCTCGTGAACATCGGTGATTGGTAGCAGGCCGACCTCAAAGCGTTCCTTGGTCTGTTCGAGCTGGCGGCCGATGGCGCGCTGCTCGGCCTTGGCGGTGATTAGATCTTCACTGCTGCGCAAGACCTCGGTGTAGGCGGCGGCAACGCGTACAATTAGGGCCTGTTGCTCGGCGGCTAGATCGGCGCTGGCTTGTTGGTCCAGATCAAAGCCCTGTTTAAAGGTAAACCAGGCGGGTAGATCGAACAGGGGCTGAGTTAGGGTTAAAGAGTAAAATTCGCTCTCGTCGTCATTTTCACCCGCGGCGCCCGCGTTAAAAGTCTGGCCGGGGAAGTTTAGTGTGCGAAAGGAGCTGTTATCTCCATCGCCGTCCGCTAGTTCAATACTGCCGTTAATGGTGGGTAGTAAGCCAGAGCGGGCGCGGGGAATAGCTTGCTTGCCGGCTTTGTAGGCGGCGTGTGCTGCGCTTAACTGGGCATCATTGTTGACGGCGAGTTGGTAGATTTCAGCCAGTGTTTCGGCTTGTAGTGGTACGGCACAGCTTGCAGTTAATAGCAGGCCACCCAGCGTTTTGGAGATCAGCTTTGGCATGAATTTATCCTATGGGATTTATAAGACTTTGGAGCGATAGCGCGCTAGTCTAGCAGATAGAAACGGCGGCGTACCCTTTTATATATGCATCTTTTTTGATACAGGAAAGGTGCTGTGGTGCTCGGGTTCATCGCTTTAGGGAGAGGGTTAAGAGCTCATGTTGAAAGTTAAATCGCTGAATGATGGGGATGTTGAGCTGATTTCCAGGGAGGTGGTGTATCAGGGTTTCTTCACCATGGAGAAACTACAGCTGCGCCACCGCCTGTTTGCTGGCGGCTGGAGTCGGGAATTTAGTCGCGAGTTGTTTGTCCGCGGGCGCGCAGTCGGCGTGTTGCTCTACGACCCCGAGCGGCAATTGGTCGGTATGGTTGAGCAGTTTCGAGTCGGTGCCATGGGCCTGGCGGAGGGACCCTGGCAACTCGAGGTGGTTGCCGGTATGGTTGAGGCTGGCGAGACCTCGGAGGATGTGGCCACGCGTGAGTTGATAGAAGAGGCGGGCATTGATGGCGTGACACTACTGCCGATCTGTGAATACCTGGTAAGCCCAGGGGGCACCAATGAACGACTTGAATTGTTTTGCGGACTGGTTGATCTGCACGGCAAAGGCGGCAACTTTGGCCTAGCCTGTGAGAATGAAGATATCCTACTACATGTGATGAGTGAAAATGAGGCACTTGAGGCCCTGGCGGCAGGACAGTGTAATAATGCCGCGAGCATTATTTGCCTACAGTGGTTGCAGTTAAACCGGGCCCGTTTGCTGGCCCAGTTCAGTGCCGAAGGTAGTGGGCAATAGTTGCGTTGTAAGGCCCACCCGTCATCGTAGAAGAGAAGAGGCAAAATTTGCGTTATCGAGTTGATCTAAAAGCGTTTATGGCGTGCTGTGAAGCCAATTATTATCGCCTGCTCGCATTGTTTCCCGACCTGCACAGCGTCGATCAGCGGCGCATTGGCCTGTCCCCGGGCGGTGATGGCGAGGTGGTCTTGACGGTACTCGAGCGCACCTCCTATACCACCTTGTTATCGATTGCCCAGGGCCAAACTGATGGTACCCCGAGCCCCGACGCTCGGTCGGAAAGGACTGATAAGCCAGTCACAGTTCGCTGGTTAAAACCCCCGGTGCTCACACTGCGCTTGTATCATGATGCGCAAATAGCTGAAGTCATTACCTATGACTGCAATCGTGGTGTGCGACCTAATAATGCTTATCCAAATCAAAATATGTTTCAGCCTGATGAAAAGCGTCAGTGGAATCACTTTCTTGAAGAATGGCTGGTGCTCTGTCGCCAGCATGGTTACGCCGTGGGTGAGCCGCTGCCAACGCTCGATACGGCCTGCGAATAATTTAGTTTCGGGGCTGGCGCAATGTGGCGCTGCCCGCATTCCGTTTAATCTCGCTCCGGTTTACCCGAGGGGCATTGTTCAGATCGGTGTTGAGCAAGCCCAGCCTTGTCAGGCGAGGGTTGGCAGATGATTGCAGAGGGAGTGCGCCACCTGGTACAAATTTCCGACTTGCACATTGGCGAAACGCGGGAACATCGCCTGGCGGGTATTTGTACCTACGACAGTTTTAGCAAAATACTGGCCGACATTTCATCGCGCCGTGATTACGCGGATATGATGATGGTATCGGGTGATGTGGCCGCCGAGGGTAAGCACAGCGCCTATAGTCTGTTTTCCGAACAGGTACAGTTTTTTGAAATCCCCTATGCCTGGTTGCCGGGCAATCACGATGATTTTGCGGTGATGCAGAGCGGCTTTATATCCTCGCCCTACTGGCCGCTTCTGGAATTGGGCAAATGGCGGGTACTCTCGCTCAACACCGCCATACCGGGCAAAGTTGGCGGCAGGCTGGAACCAGAAGAGCTGGCCTTTCTTGAGCAAAGCCTGCGCGCCGAACCGGAGTCGCCCTTTGTGATTTTTATGCACCACCCGCCTATGCCAGTGGGCTGTGACTGGCTCGATAAGCAGCGTATTTCCAATGCCGATGAATTTGAGGGTATTGTGCGCGCGGCGGGCAATGTTAAAGCACTGTTTACCGGCCACGTACACCAGGAATTTTCTACTCAGTGGGCGGGGTGCCCGGTCTATACAACACCATCGACCTGTTTTCAGTTTGCCGCAGAGAGCGAGGGCTTTGCCATGAGCGATGGCATGCCGGGTTACCGCTGGATTGACTTGCACCCCGACGGTCAGCTGAAAACGGGAGTGCGCCACCTCTCCGACATTGAGCACAAGGTCGATCACGCCCTTGCCGGTTATTAATAGCGGTGTATACAAATTACACTTTGCTCTTGAGTGGGCGGTCTTAGCGCGCCAGTCGCCCTATTAATTGTTGTCCTGCAATCGCTATAATCGGGCCTTTCCTCCAGGCGAAGTCAGATTGTGGCCTCACTCCTTTACATACACGGTTTCAATAGTTCGCCGGACTCCGACAAGGCGTGCCAAACCCGCGCCTGGTTGGCTGAACATCGTCCCGATATCACCTTTATATGTCCCTGTTTAAGCCCCTTTCCCGCTCGTGCCATGGCGCAGCTAGAAGCGGTAATTACCGGCTTGTCTGGTAGACTTTATTTTGCGGGCAGTTCCATGGGCGGTTTTTATGCGACCTACCTGGCGGCTAAATATCATTCGCGAGGGGTATTGATCAACCCGGCGGTGCGCCCCTGGCTGGGTCGTGAATACTTGCTTGGCGATCAGGCGAACTACCACACCGGGGAGGTGCACCGCATCGAGCAGGATCACCTCGATCAGTTGCAGGCCTTTGATGTTGAAGTCATCAAGGCGCCCGCAAACCTGCTGGTGCTTCTGCAAAGCGGCGACGAGGTGCTCGACTATCGTCTCGCCGAAGGCAAATATGGCGACTGCCAGCTCGTCGTCGAGCCCGGCGGCGACCATGGCTTTGTTGGCTTTGAAAGTCATCTGCCAGCCATCATCGAATTTCTCACTCAGCAACCAACACGAGTCTAAAAATGCCCTCAGTACTTATCATGAGTGAAACCTAGGATGAGCGATTACAACGCAGATTCCATTGAGGTACTAACCGGCCTCGACCCGGTGCGCAAGCGCCCGGGCATGTACACCGACACCACACGGCCCAACCATCTCGCCCAGGAGGTGATCGACAACAGTGTCGATGAGGCTTTGGCTGGTTTTGCTCGCAAAATTTACGTTATTTTGCACAAAGATGGCGCTATTACGGTGGGCGATGATGGTCGGGGTATGCCGGTCGACATCCACCCCGAGCAGGGTTTGCCGGGGGTTGAGGTGATTCTCTCCACTCTTCACGCCGGCGGTAAATTTTCCGGTGATAGTTACGAGTTTTCCGGTGGTCTCCACGGTGTGGGTGTATCGGTGGTTAATGCACTGTCGCTGGAATTGCAGGTGACTATTCGTCGCGCCGCCCAGGTCTATCGCATGAGCTTTGCCAATGGCGAAAAGGCCTCCGAGCTCGAGGTCATCGACACCTGTGGCAAGCGCAATAGCGGCACCGAGATCAAGTTTCTTGCCGATGCAAAATACTTCGACAGCATTAAATACTCCCTGCCTCGGCTCAAACACGTGTTGCGTGCCAAGGCTGTATTGTGTGCCGGTCTTGAGGTGCAGTTTAAGGATGAGGCCTCGGGCGAAAGCGAAACCTGGCTCTACGAAGAGGGCCTCGCCGATTATTTGCTGACGGCAACAAAGGGCTGGGAGGTACTTCCCGCCGAACCCTTTACCGGTAGCTTTAGCGCCGCCGCGGCTGCTGTCGACTGGGCCGTACAGTGGCTGCCCGAGGGTGGCGAGATCACTCAGGAAAGCTACGTTAATTTAATTCCCACCGCCCAGGGCGGCACTCACGTCAACGGTTTTCGCACCGGCTTACTGGAGGCAACGCGGGAATTCTGTGAATTCCGCAACCTCCTACCACGGGGTGTAAAGCTCGCTCCCGATGATATTTGGGACAAGTGTTGTTTCGTGCTCTCTTCGAAGCTGCGCGACCCGCAATTCTCCGGGCAGACCAAGGAGCGCCTATCGTCTCGCGAAGCGGCGGCCTTTATTTCGGGGGTGGTGAAAGACGCCTTCAGCCTCTGGCTCAACCAGCATACCGAAGAAGCGGAGAAGCTGGCCGAGTTGTGTATTGCCAATGCCCAGCGGCGCATGCGTCTCAGTAAAAAAGTGGCGCGCAAGAAGGTCACTTCCGGGCCCGCCTTGCCGGGTAAGTTGGCGGATTGTTCCAGCGCCGAGCCCGAGCGCTCGGAGCTATTTTTAGTGGAGGGTGATTCGGCGGGTGGTTCGGCCAAACAGGCGCGCAGTCGTGAGTTCCAGGCCATCATGCCCCTGCGCGGTAAAATTTTGAACACCTGGGAGGTCGATAGCCAGCAAATTCTAGCCTCCCAGGAGGTGCACGACATTTCCGTGGCCATTGGTATCGATCCCGACAGTAACGACCTCAGCGCCCTGCGCTATCACAAGGTCTGCATTCTCGCCGATGCCGATTCCGACGGTGCCCATATTGCCACACTGATCTGTGCCCTCTTTGTACGCCACTTTCGACCCCTGGTGGCGGCCGGCCATGTCTATGTGGCGATGCCGCCGCTGTTTCGTATCGATGTTGGTAAAGCCGTGTTTTACGCCCTCGACGAGCAGGAAAAGCAGGGTGTACTCGATCGCATTGAAGCGGAAAAATTGAGTGGCAAAATACAGGTGACACGCTTTAAGGGTTTGGGTGAGATGAACCCCATCCAGCTGCGGGAAACCACCATGGACCCGGACACACGCAGGCTGGTGCGCCTGACCATAGCCGAGGGCGACAATACCGGCGAACTCTTTGATATGTTACTGGCGAAAAAGCGCGCCGCCGATCGCAAGGCCTGGTTGGAAGAAAAAGGTGATCTCGCCGAAACGGCTTGATCCTCTGTCGTTAACTTCACTTAAACAAATTTGATAAAGACGTTTTTATGACAGATACAGTAATTGCCATCGACTCGGCGGAGAGTCGCCCGGTTAGTGAGTACGCCGAAAAAGCCTATCTCGACTATTCCATGTACGTGATACTCGACCGCGCCCTGCCCCACATAAGTGACGGTCTCAAACCCGTGCAACGGCGCATTATTTACGCCATGAGCGAGCTGGGCTTGCGCTCCACCGCCAAGCATAAAAAGTCGGCGCGCACGGTGGGCGATGTCATCGGTAAGTTTCACCCCCACGGTGACAGTGCCTCGTACGAAGCCATGGTGCTGATGGCCCAGCCCTTTTCCTATCGCTATCCGCTGGTCGATGGCCAGGGCAATTGGGGGTCGCCGGACGATCCCAAGTCTTTCGCGGCCATGCGCTACACCGAATCTCGTCTCGCCCAGTTTGCCGATTTATTACTCGGTGAACTGGCCCAGGGCACGGTCGAATGGCAGCCCAATTTCGATGGCTCATTGCAAGAGCCTCAGGTGCTGCCGGCGCAGGTGCCCCACGTATTATTGAATGGCACCACCGGCATCGCCGTCGGTATGGCCACCGATATCCCGCCCCACAATTTGCGGGAAATTATCAATGCCACGGTGCATCTTCTCGAGCACCCCAAGGCGACAGTGGAAGACCTATTCGCCTATGTGCCCGGCCCCGATTACCCCACCGAGGCGGAAATTATTTCCAGCCCCGAGGAGTTGTTGGCGGTTTATAAAAGCGGTCGTGGCTCGGTGCGTATGCGTGGTATATGGCAGCGCGAAGACGGTGACATCGTCATCACCGCCTTGCCCCACCAGGCCTCGCCGGCAAAAATTCTGGAGCAAATTGCCGCGCAAATGCTCGCCAAAAAGCTACCGATGGTGGCCGATTTGCGCGATGAATCGGATTACGAAAGTCCTACGCGGCTGGTGATTGTGCCGCGCTCGAATCGGATTGATCTCGATGCCTTGATGAATCATCTCTTTGCCACCACGGATTTACAGCGCAATTACCGTGTCAATCTCAACATGATCGGCATGAACGGCCTGCCTAGCGTTAAACCTCTAAATGTCATTCTCGGCGAGTGGTTGAAGTTTCGTCTCGCCACCGTGCGCCGTCGCCTTGAATATCGCCTCGAGCGAGTACTGGCGCGTCTGCATATTCTCGATGGACTTTTGGCCGCCTTTCTCAATATCGACGAAGTGATCGCCATTATTCGCCACGAAGATGACCCAAAGCACGAGTTGATGGTGCGCTACGAGCTCACGGATATTCAGGCCGAGGCGATTCTCAATTTGCGTTTGCGCCAGCTGGCCAAGTTGGAAGAGTTTAAAATCCGCGCCGAGCAGGACGAGCTGAGTGCCGAGCGCGATGCTCTGGAGCTCATCCTCGGTTCTGAGCGGCGCTTGAAGACCCTGGTACGCAAAGAGCTACAAGCCATCGCCGAAGAGTTTGGCGATGATAGGCGCGCGGCACTGGTACAGCGTGGCGAGGCCCAGGCCTATAACGAAATGGACCTGCTCAGTGCCGACCCGATTACGGTGGTGCTCTCTGACAAGGGCTGGATTCGTGCCGCCAAGGGGCACGAAGTGGACGGTGCGTCCTTGAATTATAAGGCCGGAGATGGCTTTTTTGGTGCTGTGCAGGGGCGCAGTAACCAGCAGGTCATCTTGCTCGACTCGACAGGCCGCAGCTATGCTCTGGCCGCCCACACTCTGCCATCGGCGCGGGGACAGGGTGAGCCTGCGACCGGCCGTTTGAATGCGCCGTCGGGGGCGACATTCTGTGGCCTGCTAATGGGCGATGATGAGCAAAAGGTATTGCTGGCCACCGACGCCGGCTATGGCTTTGTTGCCAAGTTGTCCGACCTGTACACCAAAAATCGCTCCGGTAAGGCGCTTATTAGCATCCCCAAAGGTGGCCTAATATTGCCACCCATTGCCAATGTTAATGTCGGTGAGGGGCGGGTGGTGGCCATTAGTAATGAGGGCCGTATGCTGGCCTTCCCACTGACGGAGCTGCCTGAATTGGCGCGGGGTAAGGGCAACAGGATTATTAATATCCCCGCGGCACGCCTACAGGCCCGCGAGGAATATATGCTCACGGTGGCGGTGGTGTCCGAGGGGCAGAGCCTGGTTATTTACTCGGGTAAGCGTCATCACAATGTGAAGTTTGCGGATTTGCAGCATTACATCGGTGAGCGTGGCCGGCGCGGCAATAAATTGCCACGGGGCTTTCAAAAGGTTGATCGGGTCGAGGTGGTGTAATTCATGCGGGCAGGCCAGTGGCCGTGGGTAGTTGCCACCTAGGCCTGTAGGAGCCCTTCGGCCTCGGGTGCAGGCCAGGCAATGATTTTTGCGCAGGCCGCTGGTCGAGATGGTTTGGGTGCTTCCAAACTCGTTTCTTTGGCAAAGTATTGCGCCCAGCAGGCGGTGAGGCCAGGTAGGTCTTCGGCGTCGGGCAGGCGGACTTTATTGCGTTGGTAGATGGTCCAGGCAATGGCCGTGGCGTAGGCCAGATTGGTGAGCAATTCGAGGTGGGGGTCTCGCAAGAAGGCCTGCTGGGAGGCCAGGCCACGAACCGTGCTCGCCCGATCGGGATCAAAGGCGAGATAGTTGTCCCATATGCTCAGGTGGGTTGTGCTGTTGATCTGGTACAGCCCCAAACCGTCCTCTACTTTGTCGGCAATGTGCTTTTCCTGCAGGCTAATGGTGACGATGAGCAGATTTTCTGCCGCTGCGGAATAGTTGCCGAGGGCCTTTAAAGTATGGCCGATGACCAATCTGATGTTGACGCTTCCGAAGTTATTCATGATGCCTCTGTCTAGCCAGGTGTGTCAGTTGGCTTGGCCTTACATGCTCTACCGCCAAAAAACTGACATTGTTACCGTGTTTAGCGCATGCTGAAATAATATGCAGATTTGGTGCCGTGATCTTTGAGCGCGCTAATTGGCACCTACTAATCAATATATCGACAGGATTTAATATTGAGTACAATAATATTTAGTTAGTAAAGGACGGTGGGTTAGAGCAAAAAACAATAAATAGCTATGCCGAGCTTCATCATCTTGAATAAACACCCTTTGAGGCCTATTTCGACTGTTTTTAGGGCCCTCTAAATGGATGTTTTTATCGTTAAGCCCATATACTTAGCGCCGCTTTTTGGCCGGGATTGTTGGGGATGCATGCATGGTAGTGCTAGGTAAAAAATACTGGCTGGTTATTGTTTTATTACTCAGTGGTTGTACCGCCATTGGTACGCTGCAATTTGAGCATCGCTACGGTAAGTCGGCGGTGAAAGAGCGCACTGTCGAGAAATTACCGGCGGGCGCCGTCGACTATTGGCACGAGGTAAAACCCATTCTCGAGCAGCGCTGCGTGGTCTGCCACGGCTGTTACGATGCCTCCTGCCAGCTAAAATTGAGTTCCATTGAAGGTATAGAGCGCGGTGCGTCAGCGGTCGAGGTCTACCATTCGACGCGACTGAGAGCGGCACCGCCGAGCCGTCTTTTTGAAGATGCCCACTCGGTCGGTGAATGGCGAGAGCACGGCTTCCATTCAGTGCTCAATGAGCGAGTCGATAGTGTCGAGGCAAATCGACAGGCCGGTGTCATGTACCGCATGCTGACTCTAAAAGAAGAAAACCCTTTACCTGATGCGAAGCAGTTGCCCGCCAGCTTCGATCTATCGCTGTCTCGTGAGCAGTCCTGTGCAAAGGACGACAACTTCGGTCAATTTGCCCGCAAGCATCCGCTATGGGGCATGCCCTATGCCTTGCCGGGCTTGCCGGATGAAGAGCAAAAGGTATTGAAGCAATGGCTTGAACAGGGGGCTCTCTACACACCGCGCCCGCCCTTATTGCCGGAATATGTAGCACAAGTTAAACGCTGGGAGAGTTTTCTCAATGGCGACTCTTTCAAGGAGCAGTTGAGCAGTCGCTATCTCTTTGAGCATTTGTACTTTGCCCATTTGTTTTTCCCGCACTTGGATCAGCGTCAGTTTTTTACCCTGGTGCGCTCCGCGACACCACCGGGTGAACCGATACAGCTTATCGCCACGCGTCGTCCCTACGATGACCCTGGGCTGGCGCGTGTTTACTATCGAATACAGCCGGTTTTGAATGCGATAGTGGCAAAAACACATATGCCCTACCGTCTGGACGAACAGCGTATGCAGCGTTGGCAGGCTTTGTTTGTCGATGCGCCCTATAAGGTGGTGCGGCTACCATCCTATGCGCCGGAGTTGGCATCCAATCCCTTTATTACCTTTGATGCTTTACCCGTACACTCGCGCTATCAATTTTTGCTCGACGAGGCTCAGTTCACCATTCAGGCCTTTATTAAGGGGTCAGTGTGTCGTGGGCAGGTTGCGCTGAATGTGATTCAGGACAATTTTTGGGTGTTTTTTACCAACCCCGATCCACAGCGCCTGGAGATATTTGAAGACTTCATGGCCCGGCGTAACAACAGCCTGGAGCTGCCTGCGGGTCTCGTCGATATCTATCGGCCGCTGAAGCACTGGCAGGCCTATAAAAAACAGCAGCAAGCATTAATGGAAGAGCAGGATGCGTATTTGGCGGATCGCTTGCCGGTGGACGCCATTAGTCTCAAGTTGATTTGGGATGGCGATGGTGTCAATGATAATGCGGCCCTGACAGTATTCCGTCATTTCGACAGTGCCAGCGTTGAAAAGGGCTTGCTGGGTCAGGCACCAAAGACGGCCTGGGTGCTGGATTATGGCTCATTGGAGCGTATCCACTATCTATTGGTGGCAGGCTACGATGTTTTTGGCAACGCTGGGCACCAATTGCTGACGCGTCTGTATATGGACTTTTTACGCATGGAGGCCGAGACAACTTTTTTACAGCTGTTACCAGAATCTGCTCGAGTCAGGGAGCGAAAACACTGGTATCAAGGTGTTCATGGGGATGAAATTAACGCCTATTTGACACTGCCGGCATTTGAGAAACAGTCTGTGCCCAATATCCCCTATCAAAGTGATGACCAGAAACAGGAGCTATTCGAGCTCTTAACTCAGCGGTTGAAAAAAGTACTGCCCATAAAACATCAGTTGCAAAGCATTAAAATAGCAGCTGTGCGTGAGCACTTAGAGCGCTTGCAGTTACTCAAAGGTAAGCCCGCCGCATTGATGCCGGAACTGGCCTTGGTGCGAGTCACTGATCCGGCGGGGGATGAATATATAAGTCTGATTGCCAATCGATCCTATTCGAGCATGACCTCGATGTTTCGCGAGCAGGCCAATCGTCGGCCAGGGGAGGACACATTATCGGTGCTTCCCGGTTTTATCGGGGCCTATCCCAATGCGTTTTTTCAGGTGAGTAGTGCTGAGCTGGTTGGCTTTGTTGAAACTATTACAGGACTCGAAACGATAAGTGACTACGTGGGCCTACTTGATAAGTACGGGGTGCGACGTACCGATGCCAGGTTCTGGGCCACCAGTGATATCTTCCACCAGGCCTACCGCGAACGTTATCCCCTGACATCGGGAATACTCGATTTTAATCGTTTGGAAAACCGTTAATCAGGGTTTTCCTCAGAACTCGGCTAGTCGGCGCTGATAGCAGAGCTTTGTTGCTGTCAGCGGGCCGGAGTAATACCTAGCGGTCAATGACCACAGTTTACCGGCTATGTCCCTTACTCTATAGTAACCCGTTGTTGTGGCTTGCCTCGTTAGGGCCCTGCAGAAGGTGAAACGGGTACGGGTACTTGTGAAATGTGTCGTGACGTTTAGCTTCATACGCATGGCTTTCAGTACGAGGTAAGTCCGCGTAGAAATACTCGCCCTTGTCGGGGTTTGCAGAGCTTCTACGCAGGCGGTTATTCAAAAAATAAGAGGTTAACTATGTCGGATCTAGAGCAATTCAGAGCGCAAACCCGGGAGTGGCTCGAAGCCAATTGCCCCGCGTCTCAGCGCCTGCCGGTGATGGAGTTTGAAGATAAATGCTGGGGTGGTACCAAGTGGCGCTTCGTCAACGAAGACCAGAAAAACTGGTTGGACGTGATGGCCGAACGCGGCTGGACGGCCCCCGACTGGCCGGCGGAATACGGCGGTGGCGGTCTCAATAAAGAGGAGACAAAAATCCTCCGTGAAGAAATGTATCGCATCGACGCTCGACCCCCGCTATTTAGCATGGGTTTGTCGATGATAGGTCCGGCCCTTTTACAATACGGCTCCGAAGAACTGAAGCGCCAGCACATTCCGAATATTGTGAAGGGTAAGATCTGGTGGTGTCAGGGCTATAGTGAGCCCAATTTTGGCTCCGACCTGGCGGGCCTGCAGACCCGCTGTGAAGACAAGGACGATCACTTTCTGGTCAATGGCCAAAAGGTGTGGACCTCCTACGCCGAGCGCGCCGACTGGATGTTTTGTCTGGTACGCACCGATCCCGATGCCGTTAAACATGCCGGTATCAGCCTGGTGTTGTTTGATATGACCACCGCGGGCGTCAGTACCAGTCCCATTATGTTGATATCCGGTAACTCGCCATTTTGCGAAACCTTCCTCGACGATGTGCGGGTCGAAAAAGATCAGTTGGTGGGTAATATCAACCAGGGTTGGGAGCTGGCCTCCTACCTGCTCACCCATGAGCGGGCGATGATCGGCAATATGGGCCACACCGCCGCCAGCGAAAAAAGCCTGCACCAGCACGCCATTGATGTGGCCGGTGGTTTAGTAAACGGTCAGTTGGGCGACACGGCCCTGCGTACCGAAATTGCTCAATGGGAAATCGACATCCTCGCCTTTGAATTAACCCAGGAGCGCATTGACGATGAAACCAAGGCCGGCACCGGCACTGGCGCCACCTCGTCAATACTCAAATATGCCGGCACCGAGCTGAATAAACAGCGTTACGAATTACTCACCGATATTCACGGCCAGGCGGGTTTGGCCTGGGAGGGTGAGGCTTTTGATAACGGTTTACTCGCTAGCCAGTGGTTGCGTACCAAGGGCAATTCCATCGAGGGCGGTACTTCCGAAATTCAGCTCAATATTATCAGCAAGCGCATTCTTGGCTTGGGTCAAAAGGGGTAGGGGCAAATGGCATTAGTACTGAACGAAGAACAAAACATGCTCAAAGAATCCGCCCAGGGCTTTTTGAGTGAGCACGCCCCAGTGGCACAATTGCGTCGGCTACGCGATGAGCGCAGCGAACTGGGTTATGACAAGGCGACCTGGCAGCAAATGGTTGAACTGGGCTGGACCGGCGTTTTAGTACCCGAAGCTCACGGCGGCCTGGCGTTTGGCCATGTCGGCATGGGTCAGGTGATGGAAGAAAATGGCCGCACCTTGACCGCATCGCCACTGCTATCCACCGCAGTATTAGCGGCCTCGGCCATTAATAGTGCCGGCACCGAGGCGCAGAAAAAAGCCCTGCTGCCGGCCATTGTTGAGGGCTCATTATTACTCGCCGTGGCACTGGACGAAGGCCCCAAATACCGCCCGTCGCTGGTTAAAACCAGCGCCACGGCCAGTGGTGAGGGCTACGTACTGAATGGTGAAAAACAGTTCGTTTGCGATGGCCATATTGCCGACAAGCTGATTGTCAGTGCACGCACCTCGGGTGATGTCGGTGACGAACAGGGCATCAGCCTGTTCATCGTCGATAGTTCGGCACCGGGTGTGGAAATCGAGCGCGTGTACCTGGCCGATAGCCGCAATAGTTCAATGCTGCGTTTGAATCATGTGGCCCTAGGTGCAGATGCCCTTCTGGGTGAAATAGACGGTGCCGCTAGCCTAATTACCTATCTCAGCGATGTCGCCAACGTCCATCTCGCGGCGGAACTGCTGGGTATGTCTCAGGAGGTGTTCGAGCGCACCGTGCAATATATGAAAGAGCGCAGCCAGTACGGCGCCTTAATTGGTTCCTATCAGGGCCTACAGCATCGCGCCGCCCACATGTTTAGTGAAATTGAGCTGGCCAAGTCGGTGGTGATTAAAGCCCTGCAAGCCCTTGACGAGAACGATGCCAAGCTGAGTTTACTGGCCAGTGTTTGCAAGGCCAAAGTTAGCGAAGTGGTGACCCTGGTGACCAATGAAGGGGTGCAATTACACGGCGGTATTGGCATGACGGACGAGCTGGATATTGGCTTTTTTATGAAGCGCGCCCGTGTCGCCGAGCAGCAGTTTGGCGATAGGCGTTACCACGTGCAACGGTTTGCCAGCTTGCAGAATTATTAAGCTGGGTTTCAATCAATGTTTTTACGCGACAAACAATGAGGAAGAACAACGATGACCATTAAAATTAATACCAGTGAACTACAGTCCCATATTGGCGCTGACTGCGGTACTTCCGATTGGTTTGAAATCAATCAGCAACAGGTCAATGACTTTGCCGATGTCACCCTCGACCATCAGTTTATTCATGTCGATCCTGTTAAAGCGGCAGACAGCCCCTTTGGCACCACTATTGCCCACGGCTTTTTAACCCTGTCGATGCTGGCTCACTTCCTGCAAAACGGTGTCGGTGTCAATGTGCCCAATCGCACCATGGGCGTTAACTACGGTTTTGATAAGGTGCGCTTTTTGACACCCGTAAAAGTCGGTAGCCGTGTGCGCGCCAATGCCGTGCTACTAGAAGCCACCGAGAAAAAGCCCGGCCAGTACCTGTTTAAACTGGATATTACCGTTGAAATTGAAGGTGTCGACAAGCCCGCATTGAAAGCCGAGTGGTTGAATATGGTTTTCGCAGGTTAGTTATTTTTTGAAAATAACTAAAGGCATTTAAATAACAAACTAGGAGTGAAGAAATGACTATTCGTTTTGATGATCGTGTCGCCATCGTCACCGGTGCTGGTAACGGTCTGGGAAAATCTCACGCGCTAGCCCTGGCCGAGCGCGGCTGTAAAGTTGTAGTGAATGATCTCGGTGGATCTGTTGATGGTTCGTCAGCGGGCTCATCGACATTAGCCGAGCAAGTGGTTGCTGAAATTAAAGCCAAGGGTGGTGAAGCCATTGCCAATGGCGCCAATGTTGCCAATTACGATGAAGTTGAAGCCATGGTCGCCCAGGCGAAAGCCGAGTGGGGCCGGGTCGATATTCTGATTAACAACGCCGGCATACTGCGCGACAAAAGTTTTGCCAAGGCCGATCTCGACAATTTCCGTGCCGTGGTTGAGGTGCATTTAATGGGTTCGGTGAATTGCGCAAAGGCGGTATGGGATACCATGCGCGAGCAGGAATACGGTCGTATCGTCATGACCACATCGGCCAGTGGCCTTTACGGTAACTTTGGTCAGTCCAGCTACGGTGCGGCGAAAATGGCCGTTGTTGGCTTGATGAATACTCTGGTGCTTGAAGGGCATAAGTACGGCATTCACATCAACGCGTTGGCGCCCTCGGCCTATACACGCATGACGGCTGATATTTTCTCCGACGACAGTGCCGAAGAGTTAATGCCACCCGAAGCGGTGACTACCGGCTTGTTAACTCTGTGTGATGACGAAGCGCCAACCCGTACCATTCTCGCCGCCGGTGCTGGCGGTTATGCCACCACGCGCATTTATGAAACCGACGGCATTTACTTGTCACCCGAAGAACGCACACCGGAGAATATTCGCGCCGCCTGGGCCGATGTCGAGGACGAGGCCGGCCAGCGTGTGCTCACCAATGCCGGGCAACAAACCCAGAAGTTTCTTAAAAAAGGCAAAACATCGTAAAATACCCAGCGCCTTAACTGGCCTGCGTCAACCCCAACAGGAGTGTAGAAAATGAGAGAAGCAGTCATTGTTTCAAGTGCCCGTACCCCCATCGGTAAAGCCTACCGCGGGATCTTTAATGACACCGATGGCCCCACTTTGGGCGCCATACCCATACGTGAAGCCATAGCGCGCGCCGGCGTCGATCCCGCCGAGATTGATGATGTCATCATGGGTTGTGCACTGCAGCAGGGTACGACCGGTTACAACATCGGGCGTCTGGCTGGCCTACGTGCGGGCCTGCCCGATACTGTTAGTGGTATGAGTATCGAGCGTCAATGTTCTTCCGGTTTAATGTCCATCGCCACGGCTGCCAAGCAGATTATTTGTGACGGCATGACCACGGTCGTCGGTGGCGGTATCGAGCACATCAGCCTGGTGCAGAACGAACACGCTAACAGCTTCCGTAATCGCGACGAAGCTCTGGTCGCCATGCAGAAAGATATTTACATTCCCATGCTTGAGACCGCTGAGATTGTCGCCAATCGCTACAATATCAGCCGTGAAGCTCAGGATGAGTATTCACTGCAGTCTCAGCAGCGCACGGCGGCGGCTCAGGAAGCGGGTCTTTTCGCCGATGAAATTGTTGAAGTCACGGCATCCATGCAAGTCATGGATAAGGCCACCAAAGAAGTCTCCAGTGTTGAGAAAACCCTGAAACTCGACGAGGGCAATCGCCCCAGCACCAATGCAGAAGGCCTGGCATCACTGGGCCCCGTCATCGAAGGCGGTAGTATCACCGCCGGTAATGCCAGTCAGTTGTCCGACGGTGCAGCAGCCTGTGTGTTGATGGAAGCCAAAGCTGCCGAGCAGCGCGGCCTCGAGCCTCTGGGCATTTATCGTGGCATGGCCGTTGCCGGTTGTGGTCCTGAGGAAATGGGTATTGGTCCCGTCTTCGCCATTCCCAAGCTGCTTAAAGCCAACGGCCTGAAAATGGACGACATCGGCGTTTGGGAGTTAAACGAAGCCTTCGCCGTGCAGGTGATCTACTGTCGCGACCAGCTGGGCATTCCCAACGAAAATCTCAATATCAACGGCGGTGCCATCTCCATTGGTCACCCCTACGGAATGAGTGGTGCGCGCATGGTCGGTCACGCTCTGCGTGAAGCTAAGCGTCGCGGTGAGAAGTATGTCGTCATCACCATGTGTGTCGGTGGTGGCATGGGCGCTGCGGGCTTATTTGAAGTGGCGTGATTAGCTGCCATATTTGAAAGCTGCTTTCAGGCGGTCAGAGGGGGTGTGTTGGAAAACACACCCCCTTTTTTTGTGTGCTAGATAGCGCGGACCTTCGACACTGACTACGCTTGGTAGAATTGTAGTTATAACATTGTTATCCAGTCCAGTGAGCCCGGTATCAAGAGACAGGTGAGTTGCGTGATGGCAGAGGATTTTCTTTCAGGTCTATTGAAATACCCTATCTATTTCCTATGGCTGATGAGTAGCCTCTGTGCTGGCCAAGCGCTGCCACAGCCAGTATTGACCCTGGTGACCGGCGACATGGTGGCGGGTTTTTATCATTCACCAGAGCAAACAGGTATTGTCGATAATATTCTTGCAGAGGCACTGCGGCGCATGGGTTACGGGCTGAAGGTGCTGACAGTGCCGACGCAAAGAAGCCTGCAAATGTCGGCGTCGGGTCTTGCCGACGGTGAGCTGTTAAGAACGCCCGCCATTGAGGCCGGTTTTCCGACCCTGTTGCGGGTGCCTGAGCCCCTTGTTACGGGTGAGTTTGTGGTGTTTTCCCGCGAGCCCTTCGACGTGCAAGACGCTTGGGAATCCCTGGCTGGAAAATCGGTGGGCATCATTATTGGCATGAAAATCATTGAAAAAAAAGTGCCGAAAAGTGCTCGTATTAGCAGAGTGAAAAATGAAACTCAATTATTCTCCCTGCTGGTTAAAAAAAGAATCGATTATGCCGTTTTTCTTAGGGATATAGGCCTCTATCATTTAAATAAAAGTAATATTAAGGGGGTGGTAATAAATGTAATGCCCCTCGAGACAATTCCCGCCTATGTCTATCTCAACCCAAAACATGCGGCATTAGTACCTCGCCTGACGAGGGCCTTGCGAGAGATGAAGCGCGATGGCACTTTCCAGGAAATGATTGAGCAGCATTTACAACCCTTGATGAGGGGTAGTGCTGTGCAGGGGGTAGAAGTTGGCCGTTAATAAATTAAACAGTTTATGGGGCTTGGCGAACATGCTCACTACACCGAAGATGATGTCTTGTGATGAAGTATTTCTTTTCTAAATGGGCAGGTCCTCTGGCCAGGCGGCTGGTCCTATCCGTCTTTATGATCAGTGTTTTGGTCACCATCCTCACTTCTGTCGTGTCTTTATATATTGAACTCAATAAAAATCTACAGGAGATCGAGACGCAACTTGATGAGGTGAAAGGGGTTTATTTGCCCAGTGTTAGCTCGCGACTTTGGCTTGGAGATATCGATGCCTTGACGCTGGATTTGGGCGGTATGATTAAACTTCGCTCGATAGAATACCTTGCCGTCACCGAAGCGGGTAAAGTGCTGGTTGAGGCTGGGCAACATCCGCCGGATAAAACGATTATTCGTAATTACCCCGTATTTTATGAGTACAACGGCGTAGAGCAGGAAATTGGACACTTTATTATCGAGGCATCCAGTGCCGATGTGTACAAAACCTTTTATGCGAATGCACTGTCCTCCATTGTTATGGTCGCCTTTCAAACCTTCCTGGTGGCAGGTTTGTTGCTGTTGTTGGTGGGCCGGAGTGTAACTAGTCATCTGGCGACAATTTCCGCCTTTGCTCGCCAGCTCGGTTTATCAAACCTGGATCAGCGTTTAGTGCTTCAGCGCTCACAAAAATCATCTGGTGCCGCCGATGAATTGGATGTGCTGGTGGAAGCATTAACCCTAATGCAACAGCAATTAGGCGAATCTTTTCTGGCTATAAAGGAGAGTGAGGAAAATCTACAGCTGACCCTGAACTGTATCGGTGATGCCGTAATTGCAACTGATAGTGAGGGGCGGGTGAGTCGGATGAACCCGGTCGCGGAAAAACTAAGTGGCTGGTTAGCTAGCGAGGCCATGGGCCGCTCGGTGCGCGAAATATTTAGCATCGTTGACACCGCAACTCAACAGACCCTCGATAGCCCTCTTCACCAGGCCCTGGCAACGAATGAAACTGTCATCCTCAACAGCCCCATTACTTTGTTGCCAAAGATTGCAGATCCACATCAGATCATTGCCAGTGCGGCACCGATAAATAATGGTAGAGCGCTTATTGGTGCCATTCTGGTATTTCACGATGTTAGTGAACAATATCGTATGCGCCTGGCATTGCAGGACAGTCAAAAGCGTCTGAGAATGCATGTCGAAAAAACTCCGCTAGCGGTGATTGAGTGGGATCGTGATTTTAATGTTGTCGATTGGAATGTCGCCGCAGAGAAAATCTTCGGTTACAGCAAAAAGGAAGCTATTGGCAGCCATTATTCAAAACTAGTGGTGGCGCCAGCGGGCTGGGCGGCGGTGGAGGCTATTCGAGAAAGACTACTGTCGAATAAAACGCTGGCCCACCAAATCAATAAAAATATTAACAAGGCGGGCGACGTACTCATTTGTGAGTGGTTCAACACCCCCTTAATTAGTGACAGTGGCGAGGTTTTTGGTGTGGCCTCGCTGGTGGATGATATTTCAGTGCGGGTGCAGGTTGAGGAAAAAAATCGTCAGCAACAACTGGAACAAAAATTGCTGCTCGATAATATGCTGGATGCGGTGTTGACAGTGGATGAAGACGGCATTGTTTTAGGCTTTAATTTGTCGGCCGAAGGCTTATTTGGATATTCCTCAGGGGATATTATTGGCCAGCACTTTCGATTGATAATGCCAGTTGATGTTGCTCAGGATTATCAAAATGTATTGTACAAAAGCGTCAAAGGTTTGAATCCTGAGTTAATTGGCCATCCCCACGAAACCTGGGTGATCAATAAAAGTGGCGAGCAGTTGCCGGTACGATTGTCGGTGTCGACCTCTCCCCAGGTTGGCACGAATAAACAATTATTTATTGCCACTGTTCATGATTTAAGTTGGGAGAAAAAAACCGAAGAGCAATTGCGGCGCAGTCAAAAAATGGATGCCCTGGGGAAGTTGACCGGAGGCATCGCCCACGATTACAACAATATGCTGGGCATAGTACTGGGCTACGCCGAGCTGTTAAGCCTTGCCTTGAACGATCAGCCAAAATTGTGTGGCTATGCCGAGCAAATTGCTCAGGCTGGTGACAGGGGAAAAATTCTGACTAAAAAGTTACTGACCTTTTCCAAGCAACAAGTGGTTGAGGCGGTAAGACTTGAGGTTAATGATTTATTGTTGGATCAGCAGCATTTGCTGGAAAAAATTGTCACCGCGCGAATTTCTCTAAAAATGGACTTGCAGGAAGACCTGTGGCCGATCTGCGTGGATAGGGGTGATTTTGACGATGTGCTCATCAATTTATGTATTAATGCGATGCACGCAATGGTCGAGGGCGATGGCGTCTTATCCATTGCAACCCGCAATAAAAATCTCAGCATGCGGGATGTCGATGGCTGGGGTATTGCTGCCGGGGAGTACGTCCGGTTGGCGATCGCCGATACCGGAGAGGGTATGACTAAAGGCACACTGGATAAAATTTTCGATCCCTTTTTTACCACCAAGGGTGAACAGGGCACGGGTTTGGGTTTAAGTCAGGTTTATGGTTTTGTCGAGCGCAGCGAAGGGACGGTACAAGTATCATCTGAGCTGGGTTTGGGTACTACCTTTAGTCTCTACTTCCCCCGTTACAGCGGGGGGGTAGAGTCGGATGCTGTCATCACTGCTGAGGATGTTGCTCTATTATCGGGTAGGGAAACGATCGTTGTGGCCGACGATGAACCGGGCTTGCTCGAGCTAGCCAAGGATGTACTTAGTCAGCAGGGTTATCGAGTTCTGTGTGCATGTAATGCCGATGAGGCTCTGGTTTTTTTACGTGAGAGCAGGGTGGATTTACTGATTTCAGATGTAATTATGCCAGGTATGAATGGCTATCAATTAGCGGCGCTAGCGAGGCTTGAATTTCCCGCAACAAAGATTTTAATTGTCAGTGGATTTGATGAAACAAGTCATGTCGATGAGGCGGATCAAGAGCTTAAAGCCGGAGCACTTACCAAACCCTACAGTACCAAGGTTTTATTGAGCCATGTACGAGAACTGTTAAATTAATTGGCAAGGAAGACGGTTTTGGAAAGGGGTATCAGGGATTGTTTCGATGTTTCGGGTCAGCCAAAATATTGACGAATTAATCGATAGTCATGGTAAATTAATTTTGCCTTGAAATAGGCCTTCCCACTCTTACTTATTAGCGGTTTTAATACCGCTTGTAATTTCCCCTCAGGGTTTATCAGGTATAAAATAGCGTCATGACTGACAAGATAGACTTGTTCTTCGGTCGTGATGTTTTCTCGGTTTGTAGATTCTATGCTGGAGATCATACCGAGGCTGTCTTCAAACGCGCTGGCAGCGGTCTGCTCATTATCGCGGTGGGTCAGGCCAATAAAATCCTCGCTAAATAGTGGCAAATAATACTGTAGGCGTTGCGGGGTATCGCGGCGGTGATCAATTGTGTAAAACAGAATTTCCAGATCATTGTCGAGACCCTCTTGTTTTAATTGCTCTGCGAATTTTGCCAGCACGCTCAAGGTGGTATGGCAGACATCGGGGCAATAGGTATAGCCGTAGCTCAACAGGTGCCACTTGCCTGTTAGTTGACGATTGCTAAAGGCTTTGTCGTTTTGGTCGATCAGATTAAAGGGGCTTAGGGCTCTGGCCTCGGGAATAATCACGCCGTGAATTTTCGGCAGCCGATGATCGACACGCTGGGAAAAGTTTTGCAGCGTAATAGCCCCGCCAAAAAGCAAGGCGATAACCATCGCTGCATGCCGGTACTTAAAGTGTTGTGCGACTCCAGGCATTGGTTAGCGGGCCTTTATGAGAGGGTGTTTTGATCCCCGGCTTATTTATATGGCCGGTGTCATCACTGGGCAAAAAATAACAGTCGACCAAAATTGATGTAATCGGCCTCGCTAGCCATGGCAACTATCAAGAGTAGGATGGCGAGGGGAGGCAATAAAATTGTGTAAATTAGGGCCAGCCTTTCCCAGGCCAGGTGCATAAAGATACCGATAATCAACCCGGCCTTGAGGAACATGAATATTATAATTAGGCTCCAGCGCAGATAGCCCTGCACCTGATAAAAATCTACCATGTATGAAAAGGTGCTGAGTACGAAAAGCAGTAGCCATATTTTTAAATAGACACTGATGGGGTGTTGTTGCACGCTGCTGTCTGACATATCAAGCCCTTACCACAGATAGAAAAACGCGAAGATAAATACCCATACCAGGTCGACGAAATGCCAGTACAGGCCGGTTATTTCGACGATGTGGTAGCCCTTGCCCGTGTAGAATCCCTTGCGCAGGCGGTTGGCGATAATGGCTAAATAAATAACCCCTACCGAGACATGCATACCGTGGAAGCCAGTTATGAGAAAAAAACTGGCGCCAAATTGTTCTGCCCCGTAGGGGTTGCCCCAGGGCCGTATGCCTTCGTCAAAAATTAACTTATTCCACTCAAAGGCTTGCATGCCAACAAAAGACGCTCCCAGCAGGGCGGTCAGCAACATTAGTTGGGCGGCGCGCTGGGGCTTGCCCTGATAGGCAAAGTTAACCGCCATCGCCATGGTGCCGCTGCTGGTGATGAGGATGAAGGTCATAATGGCGATGAGTAGCAGGGGCACATGCTGGCCGGCGATGACCAGGGCAAAGACCTCGCTGGTGGGCGGCCAATCTGCGGTGGTGGTCATGCGCACGCTCATGTACGCGGTGAGGAATACACTGAAAATAAAGGTGTCGCTGAGTAGAAAGATCCACATCATCAACTTGCCCCAGGGCATGTCGAAGGTTTGCTTGTCGCTCGACCAGTCGTCTACCAGGCTGCTTATGCCGGCACTGGATTCATCCGCACTCTTGTCCATACCTTCCTCCCTAAAAGCCGCACAGCACAGCGATGGCTCGATAGCTTGCCGACGAGAGGGTCAGCAAGAAAAATAGAAACAACCAAACCAGTAGTAGAAAATCCCAATAGCGGCGACACAGCACCAGTCCTCTGTTGAGCTGTGCGCAGTCGCGTCCGATGGCGAATTGCACTATGCAGCGAGCGAGTGCCAGCAGGCCACCCAGTAAATGTAGACCATGAATACCGGTAAAGAGATAAAAATAACTATTGGCCGGGTTGCTACTCACAAAATAACCGAGGCTATAAAGCTGTTGCCAAACGGAAAATTGAGCGAATAAAAACAGCGCACTAAACAGGGCAACAGCGAACAGGGCGACGCTGATTTGCCCATGGTTTTGTTGGCGGCTGGCCACCACGCCCCAGCGCAAAGTGATACTGGCCAGCAGTAAAATAGCGCTATTGAGCCACAGCTGTGAGGTATTGCTAAAGGGTTGCCAGGGCTCCCCAGCCAGGGCCTGAAAATCGGGATACTGGGTGCGCGATAAAAAGGTAATGGTTAATAAAAAGAAGATGACGCTGGCCACGGCAATAAAGAATTTTAAGGCGGTGTGCCCTGCGGCGTTTGAGGCAAGCCCCGGCACTGGGGCGAAATTGGCGGTTGCGGGCTGGGGCAGCCAGGGTTTTTCCGCCAGTACTTTGAATAAACTCATGGCAGTTCTCCGGGACCAAGGTCAATGGATTGCTCCGGCATATCGGGGGGCGCGAACTCGCTTCCATCGACCATTTCCACATCCTGGTCGGCGACATTTTGTGGAATAAAATCGTCTTTGGCATTGGGCACACTGTAATCATAGGCCCAGCGATGCACCACCGGTGGCTTTACCCCCCAGTTACCATGGCGGGGCGGGGTGTGCTCGGTTTGCCATTCCAGGGTCGTGGCTCCCCAGGGATTGGCACCGGCGGGTTCACCCTTTCTCAAACTGTGGATGAGGTTGTAAATAAAGATTAGCTGGGCGAGTCCGACAATCAAGGCCGCCACGGTGATGGAGGCATTGAGAGTCTGGGCCGAGTCGGGAATAAAGGTGCTATCGCCAATGGCGTAATAACGCCTTGGTACACCGAGAAAACCCAGATAGTGCATGGGCAGATAAACCGCATAGGTGCCGAGAAAGGTGACCCAGAAGTGGGCGTTACCAAGGCCCTTGTGCAAGTGCTTGCCGGTGATTTTCGGAAACCAGTGATAGATGGCGGCAAACAAGACCATGATCGGTGACACGCCCATCACCATGTGGAAGTGGGCGACCACAAAGTAGGTATCCGATAGCGGCAGGTCGACCACCACATTACCGAGAAACAAGCCGGTCAGGCCACCGTGGGTAAAGGTGAAAATAAAACCAATGGCAAATAACATCGCCGTGGTGAGATGAATATTGCCCTTCCACAGAGTCAGCACCCAGTTGTAAACCTTGATGGCCGTGGGCACGGCGATGATCAGGGTGGTGGTGGCGAAGAAAAATCCGAAGTAGGGATTCATGCCACTGACGTACATGTGGTGAGCCCAGACGATGAAGCTCAAACCACCAATGGCGACGATGGCCCAGACCATTTGCCGGTAGCCAAAAATATTCTTGCGGGCGTGGGTGGCGATCACGTCGGAAACCATGCCGAAGGCGG
>MAAU01000011.1:10736-102195 GCA_002162825.1 Gammaproteobacteria bacterium 54_18_T64 | reverse complement strand
TGATCTTACCCACCGCCTGCTCGCCTTCTCGCGTCAGACGCCTCTGGCACCAAAAGTAGTTGATATTCACGATACTCTGGAAAGTGCCTGTGCCTTGTTACAGCGGCTAATAGGTGAAGATGTTGATTTATGCTTGGTCATTGGCCAGAACATTTCTAACTGCGAGGTCGACCCCGCCGAGTTAGAGAATGTCATTATCAATTTATCTAACAACGCTCGAGATGCCATGCCCAAAGGTGGTCGCTTAACCATTGAGGCCAATGAGGTGATGTGCGATACGCAGAATAAAATGGTTCGCGCCGGTGAACTGGCAGAAGGGGAGTATGTGGTGGTCTCCGTCAGTGATTCGGGTACGGGTATCGAGCCAGATGTGCTTCATCGTGTTACCGACCCGTTTTTTACCACCAAAGATGTGGGTAAGGGCACGGGCCTAGGCTTGAGTATGGCCTACGGTTTTGCCAAACAATCAAATGGCCATTTGAGTATTTACAGTGAATTGGGTGAGGGCACGACGGTTAATATTTTCTTGCCTGCCCATGCCGATGAGGTTGATGAAGAGATTTTACGACGACCTGAGGTTGACCTCGAGGGCAGTGAAAAAATACTGCTGGTTGAGGATGACCCCGCGCTGAGAGTCCTGGCCTGTAATATGCTTGAGGTGTTGGGATACCAGGTGGAGTCTACTGAAGATGTAGAAAAGGGCATCGCTCTATATCACCAGCATGGGGATTTTGATTTGTTGCTGACAGACATGATCTTACCCGGAGGGCGCAATGGTCGAGATTTGGCGAATGACTTACAGGCGATAAATCCGAGATTGAAGGTGATGTATATGTCGGGTTATACCGAAAATGCCTTGCTCCATCACGGTCGGCTGGACGAGGGTGTAGTGCTATTACAAAAGCCTTTTAGAGCTACGGATCTATCAACTATGGTGCGACAAGTTTTGGACAGCTAGCTTATTGTATAGATAATGAATGGATTTAAATTGCGCTGATTGGCTAAAAATGGGCGAGACGGATGGGTAGATACAGAAGAATAAAAACTGTTGCATCGCTTATTGCTTGCGATTAATCGGATAAGTGCTATTGCCCTGACCCTTAAAGGGCTGGGCCAACATGCGCCCGAGTCTAAGTTCATCTTCGCTACGGAATTGATCAATGCCAATGCCCATCTCCTGATGCCCCGCTGCGGGTTGGGCGCAATAGGTGCCCAAGGCTCTATCCCAAAGCGACAAATTAAAGCCGAAATTGCTGTTGGCCTCCCGGGGGATCACCGAGTGGTGCACGCGGTGCATATCCGGTGTGACGATGACACGTCGCAGCACCCTATCCAGACCTAAGGGTAAGCGAGCATTGGCGTGATTAAACATGGCGAGCACGTTGAGCAGCACCTCGAAAACCAGTACCGCGACGGCGGGTGGCCCCAGTGCGGTGATCACCATAAATTTAATGGCCATCGACACAATAATTTCAAGGGGATGAAAGCGCGCCCCGGTGGAGACATCAAAAGCCAGGTCGGCATGGTGCATGCGGTGTAAGCGCCATAGCACCGGCACCGCATGGAACATGATGTGTTGTAGGTAAATTGCCAGATCGAGGCAGATAATGGCGAGAGTGCTGGCCAACCATAGGGGCAGATCAAATTGCTGTAGTAGTCCCCAGCCTGCGGCTTCACCCGCCAGTGCCAGGGCAACAGCGGTGGTCGGCATCACCACGCGTATCACCAGGGTATTGAAGACCACAATGCCGAGATTGCCGGGCCAGCGCAGGCGGCGTGTTACCTGCCCGCTGCGCCGTGGTGCGACCAGCTCCCAGCCCGCCATCAGGGCAAAAATCCCGATGAAAAAGCTCAGGCGAATTTGCGCCTCATGGCCGAGCAGTATCTCACTCATTGCAATAAGCCCTATCTTGCCAGACGACGTTGCTATTAGTGCTCGTGGGCGACACCGGCCCCGGCGGGGATACGAATATCATCCACCATGTTCTGCACCTCTTGTGGGGGCGCTTCGGTGAAGCGGCTGATGACTACGGCTACCGCGACATTCAGGGCGGCACCAATAGTGCCAATGCCCGTCGGCGAGATGCCGAGGAACCAATGCTCCGGATTATTCAGTTCGGGGGCGATAAAATTAAAATAAATAATATAGGCCAGGGTGCTGAACAAACCGATCAACATGCCCGCCACTGCCCCCGAGCGATTAATGCGCTTGGAAAATATGCCCATGACAATGGGCGGAAACAGCGAGGCGGCGGCCATACCAAAGGCGAAGGCCACCACCTGGGCGACAAAGGCCGGCGGGTTAATACCAAACCAGCCGGCGATAAGTATCGCCACCACGGCGGCAAGCCGGGCGAAGAGCAATTCTTTTTTGTCGCTGATGTCGGGCATAAAGGTGCGCTTCATTAAATCGTGGGCCACGGAGCTGGAAATCACCAGTAACAAACCGGCCGCAGTCGACAGTGCAGCGGCGACGGCACCGGCAGCCACTAAGGCAATTACCCAGTTGGGCAGCTGGGCAATTTCCGGATTGGCCATCACCATAATGTCGCGGTCGACGTAAATTTCATTGGCGCTGTCGGTGAGTTCGTTGCTAATGACGCGCTCACCATGGCTGCCGCGCGCCTCGGTAAAGATGGGCTTGGCGGGGCTAAAGGCATGACCGGGGCGGTACTGCATAATGCCGTCGTCATTTTTGTCTTTCCAGGCAATCAGGCCGGTGTTCTCCCATTTTTCAATCCACGCGGGGGCCTCGCTATAGGCGACTTCGTTGACGCTCTCGGTGAGGTTTAAGCGTGAAAAAGCGGCCACGGCGGGAATGGTGGTGTACATAATGCAGATAAAAACCAGGGCATAGCCGGCTGATTTACGTGCATCGGAGACTTTGGGCACGGTGAAAAAACGCACGATGACGTGGGGCAGGCCGGCGGTGCCAATCATCAGTGCCGCGGCAATGGCCAGGGAGTCGATGGTGCTGCGCGTACCCACGGTGTAGGTATTAAAGCCCAGTTCGGTGGTTACCTGGTCGAGCTTTTGTAGCACGGTGAGGCCCGAGCCATCATTGAGTTTATCGCCCAGGCCGAGCTGGGGAATGGGATTGTCCGTCCACATAATCGACATAAAAATAGCTGGCACCATAAAGGCAAAAATCAGCACGCAGTACTGGGCCACCTGAGTATAGGTAATGCCCTTCATGCCACCGAGCACGGCATAGCAAAAGACAATGGCCATACCGATCACCACGCCGGTTTCAATTTCAACCTCTAAAAAGCGTGAAAAAACAATGCCGACGCCGCGCATTTGTCCGGCGATATAAGTGAAGGAAATAAAAATTAAACAGACCACGGCGACCACGCGGGCGAGTTTGGAATAGTAGCGATCACCAATAAATTCCGGTACGGTAAAACGACCGAATTTGCGTAAATAGGGTGCTAGTAGTAGTGCCAATAGCACATAGCCCCCGGTCCAGCCGACTAGATATACCGCACCGTCGCGGCCGGTAAAGGCGAGTATGCCGGCGACAGAAAGGAAAGAGGCGGCACTCATCCAGTCGGCCGCGGTGGCCATGCCGTTGACGACGGGGTGAATGCCGCCACCGGCGACGTAGAATTCTTTAGTGGAGCCCACCCGCGACCAAATGGCAATGCCGATATACAGGGCGAAGGACAGCCCGACGAAAATAAAGCTCAGTGTTTGTGCACTCACGATGGGGCTCCCGTGTCGACCTTGTGTTCTGCATCGTCATCATCGACGCCGTGGGCGCGCTCAATTTTTTTCATCCAGATATGGTAGATAAAAATAATTGCCACAAAACACAGCATGGTGCCCTGCTGGGTGAACCAGAAACCGAGGGGGAAGCCGCCAATACTGAACTGGTCGAGCCAGTCGCTGAAGAGTACGCCGCAGCCCAGTGAGACAAAGGCCCAGGCGCTGAGTAGTACCGTCAGCACCTTTATATTGGCTCGCCAATAGGCCTCTACATCGATCTCTTTGAGGGTTTCGCTGTCGTGATGGGAGTGGGGTGGCAGATTTTCTGCATCGTTGTGATGGTAAACCCCATCGCTAGTCTCTGGCTGATCTTTACTCTTGTGACTTTGTTGCATTGCGTCCTCGTAAGGGCCTTATTTTTCTGATGCGCAAGGCTGGCAAGATGTCGTTGCTATGTCAACAGAAAGCGTTGTGTAGGTGCTATTTATTGTGGCGACTTAGTGCAACGACATTGGCCTCTGATAAAGTTAAGCACTGGCGGGGCTACAGATTTAGATGAGCTAAGCCCTATGCCTGCCTTCGCCCCTTTTTACTTTGTCAGTAAAGCCCTCGCTAGCGGGCGCGTTCTTTAAATACAGCCACTGGCAGGTCAACTACTGGCAGGTCAACTAAATACAGGGTACAGACGTTAGTAGCCTGAGCTTGTGGTTTGACACGAAGTTTTACTGGCTTCGGATTTGGCAGAGGGCGATAAATTGTCCACTTAAATTGATCGTCATGGCAGAAAACACTATGATTCTTTGCGCCAATTTTTCCTATGTATTGCTCGACCATGGGCCTTAACCTTATACACAGGCAGTTTACGGTCAAGTTAAAGTAATACCCGGGCTTTTTTTATCATTGTTAGGGAATCGATATGAACAAAGTAGTTACCTTATGTTTTGCCCTGTTGTTAACGGCTTGTATGTCGACAGACCCCTATACGGGCGAGCAAAAAACCAGTAATACCGCTAAGGGTGCGGGCATTGGAGCGCTTGCCGGGGCACTGGTGGGCATGGCGGTATCGAGTAAGTCCGATCGTGGCAAGGGCGCATTGATTGGTGCCATTGGTGGGGGTGCCATCGGCGCTGGTGCGGGCTTTAATATGGATAAGCAAGAGGCGGCGCTACGAGCCAAGCTCGAAGGCACGGGGGTTCGCGTGGCGCGTGAGGGCGACAATATACGTTTGATCATACCGGGGCATCTTACCTTTGGCGTCGATAGCTATGATGTGCGCTCGGACTTCTACCCCACACTGGAGTCCGTGGCACTGATTCTTAAGGAATTTCCCAAGACCAATATTCGCATCGGCGGGCATACCGACGCCACCGGTAGCGATAGCCATAACCAGACCCTCTCCGAGCGCCGGGCGAGTAGTGTCGGCCAATTCCTGATTGCTCAGAGTGTGATGTCGGCTCGCGTTTCGACAGGGGGTTACGGTAAGCGCTACCCCATCGCGAGCAATGATAATACCGCGGGTCGAGAGGCTAATCGCCGCGTTGAGCTTGAGCTGGTGTCTTTTTAGCGACGAGTTTATTGGCTGGATAGGTCTAGCCGTTGTAGCGCTAACCGTAGATTCATTAAAAGGGCCCTTAACTTTGCGCGTCGTATTGAGGTTCGATACTGGCTATCGGGACGCTGCCGAGGTATTGGCAGAGTCTCTGCAAATACCCCTGCTCGGCGGTATTGAAGCCTCTACCGCCGATACCGGTTTCGATTTATTACTCGGTAGTGCAGGGCTGTCCCTGCGCGAGCTCTCAACTGAGCTTGAGGAGGGTAGAGGGCAGCAGAGCGGTAAGCGCAAAGGTAAAATAAAACAGACGGCCAATGCCGATATCCGCTGTGATTTTATCGCCGGAGAGCTGCGTCACCGGCGTCTCTACGGTGGCGGCAAAAATCAGATGATCCTCAAGGCCACCGGCCTCAATAAACACAAACCCTCGGTGATGGATTTAACCGCAGGCCTGGGGCGAGACAGTTATGTGCTGGCGACAGCGGGGGCACGGGTGACGATGTTTGAACGCCAGCCCATCGTTGCGGCACTGCTGGCGGATGGTTTACAGCGACTACGTGAGGGTGGCGATGGGGAGGAGTTAGCCATCGCCCAGCGTCTATTCCTCCACCGTGGCGATAGCCTCGATTGTCTTGCGGCGCTCGCCGAGCAAGAGGCCCCGGATGTGATCTATCTCGACCCGATGTTTCCTGAGCGGGGCAAAACGGCCAAGGTGAAAAAATCCATGGCCTTTTTTCATCATTTGGTGGGTAGTGATGAGGATGCCGCGGCGCTGTTACCCCTGGCGCTGCAAACGGCGCGCTACCGGGTGGTGGTTAAACGGCCACGCCATGCGCCGCCCCTGGCGGACATGAAACCGGGCTTGAGCTTTGAGGGCAAGTCGACGCGCTTTGATGTCTATCCCCTGAAAAAAATGCCGGGGTGATGTCCTTATTTATGTGGCTAATTGCGCTGTGTCTGCTTGGATGCGGGTGCCGCTGTCTTGCTGCGCAGTGCCAGTATGCTGCCGGCAGCGATCAGACCAAGGCCGATAAAGGCATGCAGCGTCCATTGATAATCTTCAAAAACGGTGGAGATGAGCAGGGCAACGATGGGGAAGATCAGAAAGGTATAGCCGCCCTTGTCGGGGCCGATCAGCTCCAGTAAACGCAGGTAAAAACCGAAGCCCAGTGCCGTGCCAAACACCGCCAGATAAATTAGCGCTGCAGAATATTGTAGTGTGTATTCAAAGTTGAAGCTTTTGCCGTTCAATAGCGCAACGATAAATAACAGGCAGCAGCCGTAGAATATGCCCCAGGCATTGTATTGCACCACTGGCAACTGTCGTCGTGTACTCATCCAGGTTGCGGTAATGCTACCCATGGAGGCGAGGAAGGTGGCCAGCAGGGCCAATAACAAGCCGCGAACGCTATCGTCCGCAAAGGAAATGCCATTCAGCTCCGCCGAGAAAACCAGGGTAATGCCGGCGACGCCAATGAGTGCGCCCAGCAGGGCGGGAGCACTGGTCTTATTACCGAGAATAATGCGCGCGGTAAAAATATTAAAAAATACAATGGTAGAAAAAACCACCGCCACCAAACCACTGGTGAGCATGCCCGTGGCCTGGTAAACCAGATAGTAATTGCCGGAAAATAAAAACAAACCGAGCAATAAAAAGCTGAAATGATCCTTTAGTGGAAAGCGTAGGGAGAGCTTTCTGCCACGGCACCAGGCAAACATCACCACGGCGGCGATGGCATTGCGATAGAAGGCGGAAACACTGGGGTCGACCTCACCGAGGTGGAGTTTGACCGCAATCCAGGTGGAACCCCAAATCAATACCGTGGCGCTAAATAACAAAAAGACTTGCAAGGTTTTACCTGCTATTAATTTTATTGTCGAGAAAAAAGTATGGAGACTAGCAGAGCAGGTTTTCCAATATGCCCTTATAAATAGTGCTGAGTGTGTCGAGGTCATTGGCGACAATCTGCTCATCGACCTTGTGAATGGTGTCGTTAAGCGTACCGAGTTCAATCACCTGGGTGCCGAGCTTGGCGATAAAGCGTCCATCGGAGGTGCCGCCGCTGGTTGATAGCTCGGTGTTGAGGCCTGTCTGGTGTCGAATGCTGTCGACGACGGCTGTCACCAGATCGCCGGGTTCGGTAATGAAGGGCTCGCCGCTTAAATTCCACTCGATGTCATAAGACAAGTTGTGGCGCACAAGAATGGCCTCGACTCTTGCTTGCAGCTGTGGCGCGGTGACCTCGGTCGAAAAGCGAAAATTAAACACCACCTCTACATCGCCGGGGATGACATTGGTGGCACCGGTGCCACCATTTATATTCGATACCTGGAAGCTGGTTGCTGGGAAAAAATCATTGCCCGAGTCCCAGTGTTCGGCCATCAACTCAGCAAGTGCAGGCGTGGCGCGGTGAATGGGGTTGTCGGCCAGTTGCGGGTAGGCGATGTGGCCCTGGATACCCTTGATGGTGAGCATGGCATTGAGCGAACCGCGGCGGCCATTCTTCACCATGTCGCCCAACTGTTGATTGCTCGAGGGTTCGCCGATCACACACCAGTCGGGAATAAGGTTTTTTCCTTGCAGCCAGTCGACGACCTTAACGGTGCCATTAATGGCCGGCCCCTCCTCGTCACTGGTGATCAGAAAGGCAATGCGCCCCGAGTGCTTGGGGTGTTCTTTCACAAAGCGCTCACAGGCGGTGACCATAGCCGCCAGCGCGCCCTTCATATCGGCGGCGCCACGTCCGTAGAGGATGCCATCGGCAATCAGTGGCTCAAAGGGTGGCTGCCGCCAGTCCTCGAGCTTGCCCGTTGGCACCACGTCGGTGTGACCGGCAAAACACAGCACCGGGCCGGATTCACCTTTTAGCGCCCAGAAGTTATCGACATCGGCAAAGGGCAGGCGTTGAATGTCAAAACCAATGGCCTGTAGACGCTCAATCATTACCTCCTGACAACCACCGTCGAGCGGCGAGACCGAGGGTCTGCCAATAAGCTCGCAGGCCAAATTCAATGTGGCGGATAATGTTTCGCTGTCTTGCGTCATGATTGAGGTTTCGTTGTCTTGGGGTAATCACTTGAAAGTGGAATATTTCGTCTCTATTAAATAAGTCGACCCGCAATGCGGGTCGGTTTTCTTATTTCACAATCGCCGTGCTCAATTATGGGCGTGCAGGGCCTCATTCAGCTCAACGGCCGTTTGGTTGGTTAAACACTCAACGGCACCGCTGACGGAATTGCGGCGAAACAGCAGGTCGGGCTTGCCAGCCAGTTCCCGCGCCTTGGTTTCACCGGCGACCTGCCTGCTGTCGTCGAGCATGACGACTTTTGTGCCAGCCGTAATATAAAGCCCAGCTTCAACAATGCAGCGGTCGCCGAGGGGAATGCCGATGCCGGCATTGGCACCGAGCAGGCATTCCTTGCCAACGGAAATAATAATATTGCCACCACCGGACAGGGTGCCCATGGTGGAGCTGCTGCCACCGAGGTCGGAACCGGCACCGACAAAAACACCAGCGGAAATGCGACCCTCGATCATATTCGGGCCCTCAGCACCGGCATTAAAGTTAACGAAGCCCTCGTGCATGATGGTCGTGCCTTCACCAATATAGGCACCGAGTCGCACGCGGCGGGCGTCGGCGATGCGCACGCCGGCGGGTACAACGTAGTCGCTCATCTTGGGGAATTTATCGACGCTGTCGACGCTGAGATTTTGACCCTTAATGCGCGCTGTTACCTGTCGTGCGGGCAGTTCGGCGAGATCGATGGCGCCTTCGTTGGTCCACGCGACATTGGGCAGGGAGCCGAAAATACCACTGAGGTTAATGCCGTGGGGCCTGACCAGCCGGTGGGAAATGAGCTGTAATTTTAAGTAGGCTTCGGGTACCGAGCCGGGTTCGTCATCACTGGCGAGAATAGTTGCCACGCAGGGGCGAGAGCTATTGAGTAAAGAGCGAGCGGCCTCTGCCTGGGCACCTTGCTGTTGCTTGTCCAGTGCGGTGGCGAGGCTTTGTAATGTGCTGTTGTCGAGATTAATCACCGCATTGCCTTCGCTGTAGTCGAGGGCTTCACTGAGTGCGGCGGCGATGGCAGTATCGGGATCTAATAGGGGTGCTGGGTAAAATACTTCGAGCCATTCACCTTTGTTGTTCTGGGTGCCAACACCGATACCTACACTGTAGAGCTTTGTCATTTGTTGTGCCTCGTTACTTGATTGCTAGTTGTTATTTGCCAGTGGCAAAAATATTGTTGTAAGTGTCGGCTTTAAAGCCGACATAAACCGCACCGTCGATTTCTAGAACAGGGCGCTTGATCAGTGTGGGTAGTTCGAGCAGGAGTGCGTTAACACTGACGGCATCGAGGTTTTCACGTCTTTCTGGGGCGATAGTTTTCCAGCTGGTACTGCGCTTGTTGAGCACCACTTCCCAGCCGAGGGCGTCTATCCACTTGGCAACCTGTGTTTGCGTTAAGCCATCGCTGCGCACATCGTGGAAGGTGAAGGCAACATCGTGTTCCTCCAGCCAGCGGCGGGCCTTCCTCACGGTATCGCAGTTTTTAATGCCAAAAAGTACGGTCACAACTTTCTATCCCCGGTTTTCCTGAAATGAATGGAGTGTTTAAAAAACGTTGGCAAGGATAGCAAAAGCGACCCTCGAGCACATTCTGTTTATACACCTGCAGATAGTGAGTAATGGCGTGTTTAGATAAGCGAAGAGTTCGTTGACGGCTTATCAGAGCGGCTAAAGAAAAGCACAGCCCTCACTTATGACACGCTGTATCTAGCGCCTGGGTCCGTGCAGCCGTCGACATTGAGCCTCCTACGGTCATGGGCAAAGCCTATGTTGCACTGCGCAACATTAAGCCCCTAACAGGCCGTTGAAATTCTACTGACCCGGTTATCTACGGCGTTGATACCAAGCTCAACGCGCTCATTTACACGAGTAAACTCCGCTTTTTCGCTTGATTTTGCCTTGTATCTGGCTCGACACAGCGAATTTTAACAAGCTGCTAGAGAAGGGGGGGGTTAGGCTTTTTTGGTGACTAAGGCTTTTTTTCGATGCGGATAGCAGGTGGTGCAAATCTCACAGACTCTGCCATCGCAGCCACGGGCGGAGCAAAACTCACGGCCGTAGTAAATAATTTGCAGGTGCAGGGCATTCCACTCCTCTTTTGGGAAAAGCCGCTTTAGGTCTTTTTCCGTTTGCACGACATTTTTACCGCTGGTGAGTCCCCAACGCTGTGCCAGCCGGTGGATGTGGGTATCGACGGGAAAGGTCGGGTGGCCAAAGCCCTGAGACATCACCACGCTGGCCGTTTTGTGGCCGACGCCGGGCAGGGTTTCCAGGGCCTCCATGTCCTCGGGGACTTCGCCGTCGTAGTCAGCGACTAGAATTTGGGAAAGTCCGGCAATGGCCCTCGATTTACGGGGTGAAAGGCCACAGGGGCGAATAATACCGAGAATGGTTTCGACCGGCACGTGGCACATAGCGCCGGCATTATTGGCCAGGGCAAAGAGTGCCGGGGTGACGGTATTAACCCGGGCATCGGTACATTGAGCCGAGAGCAGCACCGCAACCAGTAGGGTGTAATTATTACTGTGGTCGAGGGGGATGGGTTGGGTGGGGTAGTGCCGCGCCAGGGTCTCGAGAATATAGGCCACCCGTTCTTGCTTGAGCATTTACAGGCTCTCTATAAAGTATTTGATGCGCTGTGCGGCCTCTTCGCACTGGGCCAGTGGTGCCACCAGCGCCATGCGAATGCGCCGTTCACCGGGATTGCCCATTGCGGTATCGCGGGCCAGATAACTGCCCGGTACCACGGCGACATTCTGTGTGGTGAGCAGCTCGCGGGTAAAGATGTCATCGGCAATGGGCGTTTGCGGCCACAGATAGAAGCCGGCATCGGGTTGAGTAAATTCCATCACCGGTTGGAGGATTTTACTCACGGCGCTAAATTTTTCCCGGTATTGGCGGCGATTGTCGAGCACGTGGCTTTCGTCGCCCCAGGCCGCGACGCTGGCCCACTGGTGTTGCAGCGGCATGGCGCAGCCGTGGTAGGTGCGATAGAGCAAGAATTTTTGAATGATGTCGGCGTCACCGGCGACAAAACCTGAGCGCAGGCCGGGCAGGTTAGAGCGCTTGGAGAGGCTGTGGAAGACCATACAGCGCTTGAAGTCATCGCGGCCCAGTTCGGCGCAGGCCTGTAGCAGGCCGGGTGGTGGCCGCTCTTCGTCGCTGTAAATCTCTGAATAACACTCGTCGCTGGCAATCACAAAGTCGTAGCGGTCGGCCAGGGCGATGAGTTCTTTTAAGGTGTCGAGGCTTAGTACCGAGCCGGTGGGGTTGCCCGGGGTGCAAAGATAGACCAGTTGGCAGCGCTGCCAGTCGGTCGCGCTAAGGCTCGAAAAGTCGGGAGCGAAGCCATTGTCCTGGTTGCAGTTGAGAAAAACCGGCTCGGCACCGGCGAGTAGGGCGGCGCCCTCATAAATTTGGTAGAAGGGATTGGGCATTACCACCGTGGGCTTTTTACTGGGGTCGATCACCGCCTGGGCAAAGGCAAACAGGGCCTCGCGGGTGCCGTTGACGGGCAAGATATGTTGCTCGGGGTCGGGCATGGCCGGCAATTGAAAGCGCCGGGCCAGCCATTCGGCAATGCCCTGTCGCAGTTCAGGGATGCCTTTCGTGCCGGGGTAGGCATTCAGACCGCTGCTTTGTTCTACGCCATTGAGGTGGGCAATCAGGGTGTCGATAACCAGTTGCGGTGGGGCATGCTTGGGCTCGCCCACGGAAAGGCTGATCGCAGTATTGGCACTGGATGCGTCTACATTAGCAAGTAGGGTTTTCAGTTTTTCAAAGGGATAGGGCTGCAGGGCTTGTAGGTCGGGATTCATGGGGCTCTCATTGCTGTCCATCCGCTATTGGGGTGGGGTTTGGCTGGTGGGGAGGGGGGTAGACAGGTCGGTGATTGAGGGTCTTTTTATTCGCGTTTATGCAGTAACTCTACAGCACTGCCCGCGGTTTTGTTTTCGAGATTGCGGGTGTTTAATTCTCGACAAATGGTTTGCTCGATGTCGCGACATAAATCCAGGTCGTTGAGGGGCTGGTCCTGTTCGTCGGTGAGGTAAAAAATATCCTCGACGCGTTCGCCCAGCGTGGCAATTTTAGCGCTGTGCAGATGTATCTTGAAACGCATAAATATTTGTCCGAGTTGCGCGAGCAGGCCGGGGCGGTCGGGGGTTATGACTTCAAGATAGGTGGTGCGGGAGTCGTGGCTATGGTCGATTCTGGCAGAGGTGCCGATGGTCAGTTGTTTTAATTGGCGCGGTGTACGGCGGTTGACCTCAATGTTGCGACTGTCATTGTCCAATAGGGCTTTTTTTAGCTTGCGCTTGACCCTGGTCGCCATATCGGGGCGGTTGGCGAAGGGCTGGCCCTGGTCGTCGAGCACATAAAAAATATCGTAGGTGTGATTTTCATTGCCGGTGTAGAGCCTGGCATCGTGGATGTCGAGGCGCAGTGTATCGAGGGTGGCGGCGGTAATGGGAAAGACGTTGGCGAGATTCTTGGTGTGGATAAATATACGCGTAACGCTGTCGTCTTCCATGCCCGCATCTTCGATCAAAATCACCGGCACGCTGGGGTCTTCGGCGGCCAGTACGGCCTTCACCCCCCGCGTAATGACACTGGCGCTCTCGCGTAAAAAGAGCTCGCTGTCCATATCGCTCCACAGCGCGGTGCTCTGCTCCCGGGTAATACCTTCTTTTTCCAATAGTGCTAGAGTTTCGTTGCGGGCGTTGTCAATCCACTTTTGCTTGTTAATGGGGTTTTCCAAACCGCGCCTCAGAGCATCGCGGGTTTGGAAGTACAGCTGGCGAATGAGTGAACCCTTCCAGTTATTCCACAGGGTCGGGTTAGTGGCATTCATATCGGCGACAGTCAGTGTCAACAGATGGTCCAGGTGTATTTGATCGCCGACCAATAGGGCGAATTTGTGGATTACATCGGGGTCGGAAATATCCTCGCGTTGAGAAATGCTCGACATCAGCAAGTGGCTCTCTACCAGCCAGCTGACTAACTGGGTCTCCGGCTCGGAAAAGCCGTGGCGTCGGGCGAAGTTGGTGGCATCCACCGCCCCTAGTTTTGAATGGTCGCCGCCGCGACCCTTGGCGATATCGTGGTAGAGACCGGCAATCAGTAATAGCTCGGGTTTGGGCAGGTTTTTCAGCACGTGGGAGGCGACGGGAAATTTTTCTTCTTCGGCGGCATTGCCGAGCCGGCGGATATTGCGAATCAGCTGAATGGTGTGAGCGTCGACCGGGTATATATGGAACAGGTCGTGTTGCATCAGACCGGTAATGCGATCAAATTCGGGCAGGTATTTACCGAGAATACCGTAGCGTGTCATGCGTTGTAGTTGGGTGGTTAGGCGCCCATTACAGCGGAACAGGCGCATAAACAGTTCGCGATTTTTCGGGTCGTTGCGAAAGTCCTGGTCAATGTGATGACGGTATTGGCGAATTTGTCGAATCGTGGTCGAGCGCACGCCCTGGATGGAGGAGTCCTCGCCGAGTAAGACGAAGATTTCGAGCAGGGCGGAGGGGGTGTGGCTAAAGACCTTGCCATCGATGGCCTCGATGAAGTTATCGCGTACCTGAAAACGTTCGTTGATGGTACGCAAGATATTTTTTCTGTGATTCTTATTTATGACCTCGTCCATGTATTGCAGGAGCATGTCATTTTGTTCGCGCATCACCAGCACCACTCGGTAGTAGCGCTGCATAAATTGTTCGACGGCGAGTCTTTCCTTGGTGTCGCGATAGCCAAACATTTGTGCCAATTTGCGCTGTGCGTCGAACAGTAAGCGCTCCTCGGCGCGCCCGGCAATCAGGTGTAGGCCGTAGCGTACTCGCCATAAAAAGGCCTGACCCTTGCGGAGTAATTCGTATTCTTCGCCGGCGAGAAAATGACTGTTGGCCAGCTCGGCGAGAGAGCGTTTATTAAAGTGTCGCTTTGCCACCCAGCCGATGGTTTGGATGTCGCGCAGGCCGCCGGGGGCCTCCTTGATA
Source organism: Gammaproteobacteria bacterium 54_18_T64 (assembly GCA_002162825.1). Lineage (GTDB taxonomy): Bacteria > Pseudomonadota > Gammaproteobacteria > Pseudomonadales > Porticoccaceae > Reddybacter. The sequence continues at coordinate 87,871 of MAAU01000011.1, read as the reverse complement.
TTCGGCTCGAGGTTGTACTCGGTATTGCCGTGCTTTTCGTGTCGCTGGTTTTGCTCATCGTATTTGGCGCGAAAAAAAGCCTCCGCAGGCCAGATGTTGGCGGGGCCAGTTTGCTCTTCCATGTTGCGGCGCAACTCGGTGTTGCCGGCAAGGGTGCGCGCCTCCATTAAATTGGTGGCGACGGTGATATCGGCCCTTGCCTCGTCAACACAATGGCTCAGGGCGCGCACGCTGTGGCCAATATTGAGTTGTATGTCCCAGAGGAAGGTGAGGAAGCTCTCAATGCTGGCTTTGTAGGGTGTGTGATCTTGGTGTTGGGTTAAAAGCAGGAGGTCGATGTCGGAGTGGGGGTGGAGTTCACCGCGTCCGTAGCCACCCACAGCCAGGAGGCTGATATTTTCGTCCCAGCGAAAGCGACGCCAGGCGCACAATAGGATGCTGTCGATAAAGGCGGCGCGTTCATGCACCAGAGTTTCGGTGTCCTCACCCTGTTCAAAGCGGTTGTTGAGGAAAGTGTCGGCACCGCGAATGGCATCCCGAAAGACGGTTTGTGCATCGCCCTTGTCAAGGTTGGCGAGAAAGCGTTTCTCGTCAAAAAAAAGTGGTGTGGGCAGGGCTTCGGTGCTTGGATTCATGAGCTCTATGCTTGCATGTCGACGGACGGGTGGGGGTGTTTACCTGCAGTGGCGATGCCTTAGAAGGCTTCGTCGGGGCGGGCTGTGAGTACTTCGACGCCGCTGGCGGTGACTAGTAAGGTGTGCTCCCACTGGGCGGAAAGGCGACCGTCTCGAGTTTCCACTGTCCAGCCATCGTTCTTGAGTTTGGTGTGCTGCTTGCCGGCATTGACCATGGGTTCGATGGTGAAGGTCATGCCTTCTTCAAGCACCAGGCCTGTGCCGGGTTTACCATAGTGTAGAACCTGAGGGTCCTGGTGAAATTCGTCGCCGATGCCGTGGCCGCAATACTCGCGCACCACCGAATAGTAGTTGGCCTCGGCGTGTTTCTGTACGACATGACCAATATCGCCGAGGCGATTGCCGGGCTTGACCTGTTCTATGCCCAAATAGAGGCATTCCTGGGCGATCTTGACGAGTCGCTCGGCGTGGCCGGCAGTTTTACCAATACAGAACATCTTGCTGGTGTCGCCGAAGTAACCGTCCTTGATGACGGTAATGTCGAGATTGACGATGTCGCCATTCTTGAGGATTTTTTTGCTGGCCGGGATGCCGTGGCATATCACGTGATTGACCGAGGTGCAGATCGACTTGGGAAAGCCGCGGTAATTGAGGCAGGCGGGGATGGCTTGCTGCACGTCGACCATAAAATCATGGCAGATTTGGTCGAGTTCCTCGGTGCTGATACCGGCTTGCACGTGGGGCGCGATCATTTCGAGGACGTCGGCGGCGAGCTTGCCGGCAATGCGCATTTTTTCGATTTCTTCGGGTGTTTTGATGCTAACGGACATGAGCTCGGTCGTGGGCAGTTGCGGGGCTCCATTGTACCCAATTTTAGCCCTTTCTATGGGGATTGCCTTATCGTCGGTCATTAATTTTTAGCTGCCGCGCCGGGCCGCTCTTTTAGTGTCTCCGATTGCCTGGAGTTCTTCTAATGCCCTGTCAATTGTGGTATAAAGCGCGCCCCGATGGAAAGGCCATCGGGGTTTACTTTAACGACTCACACTTACCGACACATTGGCTTGGGTGCCTGCTTGTTCGCAACGCAGGTTAGACAATGGGGGGGTGGAGGCTTAACCCAACAGGAAACTTGAATTATGACAGTAGTTAGTATGCGCGACATGCTCCAGGCGGGGGTCCATTTTGGCCACCAAACTCGTTACTGGAACCCGAAAATGAGTCAATACATTTTCGGTGCCCGAAATAAAATTCACGTCATCAACTTAGAGCACACCGTGCCGGCATTTAACGATGCCCTCGAGCAGGTACGCCAGCTCAGTGCCAGTGGCAATAAGGTCTTATTCGTCGGCACCAAGCGTGCGGCACAAAAGGCTATTAAAGAAGAAGCGGAACGTGCGGGCATGCCCTATGTTTGCCACCGCTGGTTGGGCGGCATGCTGACCAACTACAAAACCATTCGTGCTTCCATTAAGCGCTACCGTGATCTGGAAGCACAGAGTACCGATGGCACCTTCGAAAAGCTGACCAAGAAAGAAGGTTTGATGCGTTTGCGTTTGAAGGAGAAACTCGAGCGCTCCATTGGTGGTATTAAAGATATGGGCGGCCTGCCCGATGCCTTGTTTGTGATTGATGTCGACCACGAGCGTATCGCCGTACAGGAAGCCAATAAGCTGGGTATTCCCGTCATCGGTATTGTCGATACCAACAGTAACCCCGATGGTGTCGATGTGGTCATTCCTGCCAATGATGATGCTATTCGTGCGGTCAAGCTCTATGTAATGGCGATGGCCGATGCCGTGCTGGAAGGCAAGGCTGGTGGTGCTGTTTCCTCCGAGAAGGATGAGTTTGTCGAGGTTACAGAAGCTCAGGCCGATGCCGCTGTTGCAGACGAAACTGAAGCCGCTGCGCCAGCAGCTGAAGAGGCCGCTGAGCCTGCGCCAAGCGCTGAGGCTTAAGCCTTAGGGGTCGGCTCGCAACGAGCGGCCGATCAGTCGTTAATAAAAAGGGGGCGTGGCCTCCTTTTTATTAACTGTATTTTTGTCGATTTGATATCGATGTAAACCGAATTTATTGAGAGGATTTCCCATGGCAGCGATTTCTGCTTCCCAGGTTAAAGAATTACGTGAACGCACTGGTCTCGGCATGATGGAGTGCAAAAAGGCTCTAGCTGCGGCCGATGGTAATATCGACACGGCGATTGAAAATTTACGTAAATCCAGCGGCATGAAGGCGGCCAAAAAAGCCGGCCGCACGGCTGCTGACGGTGTTGTCGCAGTAAAGGTTGCCGATGATGCCTCCTACGCGGTTTTGGTAGAAGTCAACTCGGAAACTGATTTCGTCACTAAGGATGAAGGCTTTAAGGCCTTCGTTGGTGCCGTTGTCGACAAGGCTTTCGCCGACAAACAGGATAATATTGAGGCTCTCTCCGCGGCTATGGAAGATGCGCGCCAGGCGCTGGTGCAAAAATGTGGCGAAAATGTCAATGTGCGCCGCGTACAATTGGCCGAAGCTCCCGTAGTCGGAGCCTATGTACATAGTAACAGTCGCATTGGTGTGCTGGTTACGCTTGAGGGCGGCACTACAGAGCTTGCCAAAGACGTGGCCATGCATGTTGCCGCTGTTAACCCCCAGGTTGCTACGCCTGAAGAAATGCCCGCCGATGTGGTTGCCAAGGAAAAAGAAATTTATGTTTCCCAGGCCATTGAGAGTGGCAAGCCCCCCGAGATTGCCGAGAAGATGGTTGTTGGCCGTTTGAAGAAGTTCCTCGCCGAGAGCAGTCTGGTTGAGCAACCTTTCGTGCGCGACCCCGATATTAAGGTGGGCAAAATGTTGGCCGATGCCGGAGCCAGTATTAAGGGTTTCACTCGCTATGAAGTGGGTGAAGGTATAGAAGTTGAAGAAGTCGACTTTGCCGCTGAAGTGGCTGCACAAATCGACGCTACTAAGTAGCTCGTTTGCCGCCGGCTGCCCTTGGGTGGCCGGAGGACGCTCAATAGGTAGAGAAAATAACGCCGCGATTTTAACCTTGATGGAAGATGCCGATGAGCAACCCGAGCATAGATAAGAAGTACAAACGCATTCTTCTCAAGCTCAGCGGTGAAGAATTAATGGGCGAAGGTAACTTCGGCATTGACCCAAAAGTACTCGACCGCATGGCATTGGAAATTGGTCAGTTAGTGGGTATTGGCGTGCAGGTCGGTCTGGTGATTGGCGGCGGCAACCTGTTTCGTGGTGCGGCACTCAGTGCTGCGGGTATGGAGCGGGTCACCGGTGATCACATGGGCATGCTGGCCACCGTGATGAACGGCCTGGCAATGCGCGATGCCCTCGACCGCAATAATATTTCGGCGCGAGTGATGTCGGCCATTCCCATGAGCGGTGTGGTTGAACACTACGATAGACGTCGCGCTCTGCGCTATTTGTCCGCGGGTGATGTGGTTATCTTCAGCGCGGGTACTGGCAACCCCCTGTTTACCACCGACTCTGCAGCCTGCCTGCGCGGTATTGAGATCGATGCTGAGTTGGTCTTGAAGGCGACCAAGGTGGATGGCGTGTATTCCGCTGACCCCATGAAAGTGCCAGATGCGACACTGTACTCGCGCTTGAGCTACGATGAAGTGTTGGATAAAAAGTTGGAAGTGATGGATTTGACGGCGATTTGCCTGTGCCGCGAACACCTTATGCCGGTGCGAGTTTTTAGAATGTCTAAGCCCGGTGCATTGTTAAATGTGGTAGTGGGTGGTGACGAGGGAACATTGATCGAGGAAGCCTGAACCCACTGGGACGCTGCCAAGATGATCAATAAAGAGATGACTGATTATGATTAATGAATTGAAGGAAGACGCCCAGCAACGCATGAGTAAAACGGTGGAGGCCCTGGGTCACGCGCTGAATAAAGTGCGCACCGGCCGCGCTCACCCAAGCATCCTCGAGGGTGTTAGGGTTTCCTACTACGGTAGCGAAACGCCGCTCAGTCAGGTGGCGAATATTTCGGTTGCCGATGCGCGCACCCTGACAGTGACGCCCTGGGAAAAAAATATTGTCCAGGATGTCGAGCGGGCGATTATGAATGCAGGCCTTGGGCTCAACCCCTCCAGTGCCGGTGAGGTGATACGCATCCCCATGCCCGCGCTCACCGAGGAGACACGCAAGGGTTTTATTCGCCAGGCCCGCAAAGAAGTTGAAAATTCTCGAGTTTCGGCGCGCAATATTCGCCGCGATGTGCTCTCCGATATCAAAGAGCTATTAAAGGAAAAAGATATTTCTGAGGATGAAGAGCGTCGCGCCCAGGACGATGTACAAAAAATCACCGACCGTTTTATCAAGCAAATGGACGATATGCTGGTGGTTAAAGAAAAAGATCTGATGGAAATCTAGCCAGTAAGTGAAATATTGATATGACTGGCCGGGACAGTGTGTCCGGCCAGGTCTCTTCAGGAAAAAGCCGGAAGTACATCCAGGAACATAATATGGCGGAAAATTTGGCCGGTGATAGTGCGCAGCCGCTGAGGCATGTTGCGGTGATTATGGACGGTAACAATCGCTGGGCGAAGGCTCGGGGTTTACCGGGTCATGAGGGCCATATAGCCGGTGCCGAACGCGTTAGAGACCTCGTCGAGAGCTGTCGACGTCACCGGGTTGAGGTTGTTACCTTATTTGCCTTCAGTAGTGAAAATTGGCAACGACCAGCCCTGGAAGTGACCGGCTTAATGAGCCTTTTTTCCAGTTATATAAAAAAAGAAGCGAAGGCGCTCAACGAGCAGGGTGTTCGCCTGCGGGTGATTGGTGAGCGCAGTCGTTTCAGCTCGCGCCTACAAAAACGCATTGCCGATGCGGAGGCGCTAACCGCCGATAATCGCGAGATGACCCTGGTATTGGCGGTTGATTACGGCGGTCGCTGGGATATCGTCAACACCACCCGCAAGCTGGCGCAGCAAGCTGTCGACGGTGGCCTGGCGGTAGATGATATCGACGAGACCCTATTCGAACAAAACCTTTGCCTCAACGACTTGCCAATACCGGATCTGTGTATCAGGACGGCCGGCGAACAAAGGATTAGCAATTTTCTACTTTGGCAATTGGCCTACAGTGAACTCTATTTTGCCGAGTGTTACTGGCCGGATTTTGATGTCGCTGCCTTTGATGCTGCCGCTGTCGCCTACTATCAGCGCCAGCGTCGGTTTGGCTGCAGTCAGGAGCAAATGGAAGCTGATGTGACTGAGCGTGAGTTGGAATCCCCTCGCGATCGAGCCCGAGCTTAATGCTTAAACAGAGGGTTATAACCGGTGTGGTTTTGGCAGTTGCCTTCCTTGGCGCTTTATTTGCACTACCGGCACTGGGCTTTATTGCTCTGACGGCCGGGGTGCTGGGCTATGCTGCCTGGGAATGGAGCCATCTTGCCGGCCTCGAAAGCACTCGCTCACGGGGCTTGTACACGTTGTCTGTATTGGTTCTAGGTGCCTGTTTAGCTGCCTACCTCGGCTATGGGCAGAACATTCTTTTCGCTGAAAAGTCACGCTCGGTGCTACTCGTCGCCTGTACCTGGTGGGCCGTCGCCGTGCTTTGGGTGCAAGCCTACCCCAGTAGCGCCATCCTTTGGGGTCGGCGTTGGCTCTGTTTGACAATGGGCCTGGTGGTTTTATTGCCGATGTGGCTGGCACTTGCGGGCCTTATCTCTCTCGCTGCGGGGCCGCAGTTGGTATTGTCGGTTGTGCTCCTGGTTGCCCTGGCCGATATCGGCGGCTATTTCGTCGGCCGTGCCTTTGGGCGTACCAAACTGGCCCCCAGAGTGAGCCCTGGCAAAACCTGGGAGGGCCTATTGGGTGGCCAATTGGCTATTGTTATGGTGGTACTCGGCACTGGTTGGGTGATGGATCTAGAGGCCTCTCGTTTGGGTATGTGGTTGGCTTTGGCCATGGTCACGGGACTGGCTTCGGTATTGGGTGACCTGCTTGAAAGCATGGTTAAACGCCAGCGCGGCGTCAAAGATAGCGGCACAATTTTACCCGGCCACGGCGGTGTACTGGACCGGATTGACGGGCTAACCGCTGCCTTACCTGTCTTCGGCCTTGGCTTGTCCCTGCTGTACAATCGCCTCTAGGCTATGAGTTTTGTGCCGCCCTCGTCATGGGGCTGCTCTGACATCCCTCAATCGCCGTTTCCTCTTACTCACGCGGACGAAAGTTAACCTCGTTATGAAGTCGCCTACACAAAACCTTACAATTCTTGGCTCGACTGGATCGATTGGTGTCAGCACTCTCGATGTTGTCGCCAGGCACGCGGAGCAGTTTCAGGTTTTTGCCCTGACGGCGAATCAGCGCGTTGTAGAGCTGGCTCAGCAGTGCCAGCAATTTCATCCGCGCTATGCGGTGCTGGGTTCTGAAGCCGCCGCCGAACATTTGCGCAGCCTGGTGAGTAATGATGTTGAGGTGCTTTGGGGGGAGTCTGGCCTGGCCACGGTTGCCGCCCACGCGGAGGTTGATACGGTGATGGCGGCCATCGTCGGTGCGGCGGGTTTACTGCCCACCCTGGCGGCGGTGAAGGCCGGTAAAAAAATCTTGCTCGCGAATAAAGAGGCTCTGGTGATGGCGGGGCAGTTGTTTATGGATGAGGTGGCGCAGTCAAAGGCGATCTTGTTGCCCATCGACAGTGAACACAATGCCATTTTTCAATGCCTGCCGGCCGATTACAGCGGGCGCGAACAGGCCGGTGTGCGGCGTCTTTTACTTTCGGCCTCGGGCGGCCCCTTTCGTAACACCCCTCTCGCGGACATGGCGGCGAAGACCCCAGATCAAGCCTGTGCCCACCCTAATTGGGTGATGGGTCGTAAAATTTCCGTCGATTCTGCCACCATGATGAATAAGGGGCTGGAGTTGATTGAGGCCAGCTGGCTATTTGCCGTGGCGGCCAGTGACATCGATATTGTGATTCACCCTGAAAGTATTATTCATTCTCTGGTGGAGTATCGAGACGGCTCGGTATTGGCCCAGCTCGGCAATCCCGATATGCGCACGCCTATTGCCCACGCACTGGCCTGGCCGCAGAGAATGGAATCCGGTGTTAGCTCCCTCGATTTGATCACCATTGCCAGTCTTAATTTTGAGGCGCCGGATGAGCAGCGCTTTCCCGCGTTGCGGCTCGCCCGCGAGGCCGCGCAGAGTCGGGGCGATGCCCCGGCGGCGCTGAATGCCGCCAATGAGGTGGCGGTTGAGGCCTTTTTAAATGAGGCCATTGGCTTTACAGACATCGCCGCTGTTGTCGACAGTGTCATGCAGTCATGGCAGCGGGGTGAACCTCGCGAGCTCGCCGCAGTCCAAGAGGCGGATCGGCGTGCCCGAGCGCTGGCGTGCGAGGTGATCGCTAGATAGGTGTAAGTCTAGATAGGTGTAAGTCTAGATAGGTGTAAGTCTAGATAGGTGTAAGTCTAGATAGGTGTAAGTCTAGATAGGTGTAAGATAGCCCTACCCAAATTCTGGGTGAAGGCGTAACAAGACGAGAGCGGGTTTTATGGCATTCCTACAAATGGTTTTTTATACCCTCATCGTATTGGGTGTCCTGGTGTCCTTTCATGAGTTTGGCCACTTCTGGGTCGCTCGACGCTGTGGTATCAAGGTGCTGCGCTTCTCTATTGGTTTCGGTACACCCCTGTTCCGTTGGCGTGATCGCCATGACACGGAGTTTGTTATCGCCGCCTTGCCCCTCGGTGGCTATGTGAAAATGGTCGACGAGCGCGAGGGCAATGTCGCTGACGCCGATATCCCCTTTGCCTTCAACCGCAAGACGGTGTGGCAGCGCATGGCGACGGTCGCGGCGGGGCCGCTGGCCAACTTTCTGCTCGCTGTTTTGCTCTACTGGGTCATCTACATGCTCGGCGTGCAGGGTGTGGCGCCGGTGATTGGTGGGGTGACACCGGGCTCGGTTGCCGAGAACGCGGGATTGGAGGCGGGGCAGGAAATTCTCGCCGTTGATGGTGAGCCGACGCCCACCTGGCAAACACTCGGCGAGCGCCTGGTGCATCGCATTGGTGATGAGGGCGAAATTCGCTTTACTGTTTCCTATGCCGACTCCAATTTGCAGTACGACAGTGCTGCCTCTCTGGTGGGTTGGCAGGTCGACGCCAAAGTCCCCGACCCCATTGGTAGTCTGGGCATCGAACTTTACAGGCCGGCAGTATTGCCGCTAGTGGATGCCGTCACGCCGGGTGGTCCGGCGGATCGGGCCGGGTTTCTCAGCGGTGACATGCTGCTGTCGGCCGATGGCGTGGCCATGGTCGACTGGTATGCCTGGGTCGAGCATGTGCGAAGCCGACCGGGGCAGACCATTGCGGCACTTGTCGAGCGCGACGGACAGACCCAGACGCTTAGCGTGACGCCGCGCCGGGTAGAGCAGGGGGGCGAGGTCTTTGGCCAGGTAGGGGTGAGTGTGGTGACGCCGGAGTGGCCGGAAGATTTTTTCCGCGAGACGCGCTACGGGCCGGGCGGGGCCTTTGTTAAAGGCCTGTCACAGACCTGGTCGACGACGCAGATGATCTTTAATTCCATTGGTAAGATGTTGAGCGGTGCACTTTCCGTCGAGCATTTAAGCGGTCCGATCACCATTGCCAAGGTGGCGAGTAAGTCGGCCGATTACGGTTTAGTGGCTTTCCTGCAGTTTATGGCCTTGCTCAGTGTTAGCCTGGGCGTGCTTAATCTGTTGCCGGTGCCTGTGTTGGACGGCGGTCACTTGCTTTACTATGTGGTCGAGGCGGTAAAGGGTAGTCCTGTGTCCATGCGGGTTCAGGAGGTTGGCCAGCAATTTGGCTTGTTCTTTATTATTGGTTTGATGGTGCTGGCACTATACAATGACCTGCTGCGGCTTTGAGTCGATAAACTAAACTAACAACAAGAGTTATTCTACGCGTCCATGAAACGATTTTTTCTGCCGCTATTGTTTTGTCTGTGCCCAGTATTAGCTTCCGCCGAGGTATTTCAAATTGAGGATATTCGCCTGGAGGGCCTGCAACGGGTCTCCGCGGGGACCGTCTTTACCTCACTCCCGGTGCATGCCGGTGAACTTATCGACGAGGTGGGTATTCGCTCGGCGGTGAGGGAGCTATTTAAAAGCGGTTATTTTAATGACATTAGCATCGCTCGCGATGGCAATGTACTGGTGGTCAGTCTCGAGGAGAGACCCGCTGTTGCCGAAATTAATATTGACGGTAACAAGGCGATTGAAACTCCGGACCTGTTAAACGCTTTGCGCGACGCCGGTTTGGCCGAGGGCCAGATTTTCCGACAGACGGTGCTGGAGGGCATGAGCCAGGAGCTACGCCGCCAGTACGTTAGCCAGGGCCGCTACGGCGCTTCTGTGGTCTCCGATATTGAAATCCTGCCGCGCAACCGGGTGGCGGTCAATCTGACCATTGATGAAGGGCAGGTCGCCTCGATCAAGCATATCAATGTGGTTGGCAACAGTGCATTTGATGATGAAACCGTGCTCAAACTCTTCGAATTAAAAACCACCACGATGTTGTCGTGGATTTTTAGTGACGATAAATACTCCCGTGAGAAATTATCCGGCGACCTGGAACGCCTGGAATCCTGGTATCTGGACCGGGGTTATCTTAAATTTGCCATCGATTCCACACAAGTTGCGATCAGTCCCGACAGAGATGCCGTTTTCGTCACCGTTAATATTAGCGAGGGTGATATCTATAGCGTCGGAGAGGTCGAACTGGCGGGGGAGCTAATCATCCCCGAAGAATTTATGCGTCTGTTAATTTTGACTCGTCCAGGTATGACTTTTTCTCAGACCTTGATGACGTCCACCAATGACGTCATCATTCGCCGTCTTGGGGCCGATGGCTATACTTTTGCCGAGGTTGAGGGCTATACCGAACTCGACGACGAAGAGAAGACGGCAAAAATCACCTACTATGTGACCCCCGGTAAGCGCTCCTATGTAAGACGCATTGAGTTTCGCGGCAATACCAAAACCGATGATGAGGTATTGCGCCGAGAAATGCGCCAGATGGAGGGAGCCTCGGCTTCTAATAGACTGCTGGAACATTCAAAGGTGCGGCTCGAGCGCCTCAGCTATTTCAAACAAGTAGACATGGAGACTCGGGAGGTGCCCGGCACCAATGATCAGCTCGATGTCTTCTATACCGTCGAAGAACAGCCATCGGGTAGTATTGGCGCCAGCCTGGGCGTTGCCCAGGGCTCGGGCCTTATTCTCGGTGGTAACGTTTCCGAGAGCAATTTTTTGGGTACAGGTAATTCCGTAAGCCTGGGGCTAAGCAGTAGTACTTATCGAGATAGTGCCTCGCTGTCATTCAACAACCCTTATTTCACCAAGGACGGTATTAGCGCCGGCTATCGCGTCTCCTTTACCTCCACGGACTACGGTGAATTTGATGTCGCCGACTACACCACAGACAGTTTCAATACGGGTGTGACCTTTGGTTACCCGCTGTCAGAGACCTCTAGAATCAGTATGGGCTTTGGCTTCGAGCAGCTGGAAATTGATGTCGGTTTGTTTCCGACTCAGGAAATCAGGGAGTTTCTCGCTGAAAACGGCGATAACTACAATATGATTACCACCAACTTGAATTGGAGCCAATCAACCCTTAACCGTGGTGTACTGGCCACCCGTGGTGCCTCTCAGCGCGCCGGCGTTGAATTTTCTACCCCGCTGGGGGATATGGAATATCTTAAATTCAGTTATGCTGCACAGTATTTCCACCCCCTGACTAGCAGCTTAACCCTGCACCTGAAGACGGATTTAGGCTATGGCATCGGCCTCGGTGATACCGATAGACTGCCCTTTTTCAAGAATTATTACGGCGGTGGCTTTGGTTCCGTACGTGGTTTTAAGCGTAATACCCTGGGCCCACAGGATACGCCCTTTCCCGGCTTTGATGATTCGGATGCCTTCGGTGGTAATGTCAAAGTTACTGGTTCGGCAGAGGTGATCTTTCCAGTACCCTTTATGGCCGATAACCGCAGTGTGCAGGCGGCCTTCTTTATTGATGCGGGCAATGTTTTTGATACCGACTGCAGCCCCACACAAGCCAACTGTTTTAAACCCGAGCTTGGTGAACTGCGTTATTCCATCGGCATCGGTGGCACATGGTTGAGCGGTTTTGGCCCCATTACCGTCGCTCTTGCCAGGGGTATGAATGATAATGAATTTGATGAAACCGAGTTTTTCCAGTTTTCATTGGGTCAGGGGTTTTAAACACCTAAACAATCAGAATAAGTAAGTTTTAAAAGTGGCATAACCTTGATGGAGAGTGGATGTGAGTAGTGTAAAACGTTTGTTTGTAGTGTTGGCTTGTATGTTAAGCCTGGGTGCGGTGGCCGAGGAAAACATCGCGGTTATCGATGTTGCCAGGGCTATTTTTAGTACGGAAATTGCGAAGCAACGCCAGGATGAAATGCAAAGTGGTATTGAGTTCTCTTCCCTACAAGCCAAATACGACAATATCGGTGCCGACATGAAGGCGCTGCAAAAGGAAGTTGAAGGCAAGGCCATGACTCTGTCCCAGGAACAGGCTGGGGAATATAAGAAAAAGATGGAGTATTTACGTGCCGATATGGAGCTGGTCTCTCGCAAGTTACAGGGGGAGGTGAAAGAGCTGCAAAATAAAATTATGCAGGAGCTACAGCCCAAGGCACTTGAGGCGATCAAGGAGTTGGTGGAAGAAGGAAAAATTACCTTGTTACTACAGCGCGAGGCGGTGATCTCTGCCACGCCGGATAAGGATTTGACCGGCAAGTTGGTCGATCGCATGAATAAGAAAACACGATAAAAGTACCTCGATGAGTTTAACCTTCAGTCTGCAAGAAATAGCGGACCACCTCGGAGCTGAGCTGCGCGGTGATCCGGATTTACTCATACAGCGCTTGAATACCCTTGAACAGGCGGGGGAGGGCGAGCTGAGCTTTCTAGCCAGTAAGGCCTATGAGCGTTATTTGGACACGACACAAGCGAGCGCGGTACTGCTTGATCCACGCTTTGCCGAGGCCTTTAATGGCACGGCCCTGATTATCGATAACCCCTATGTCGCCTATGCCCGCATCAGCGCCTGGTTTGATAGTAGTTCACAGAGCGAAGTGGGAATTCACCCCACGGCAGTAGTCGCCGCTTCGGCGCAGCTGGCCGCTGACGTCAGTATCGGCCCCCACGCCACCATTGGTGAGGGCGTGAAAATTGAGGCTGGCGCCAGTATTGGCCCCGGTGTGTCGATAGGTAATAACAGTGTCATTGGCAGCGCTACACGCCTGTTCAGCAACGTCAGTATTTATCACGGCGTGAGCATTGGTCGCAATGTGGTGATACACAGCGGTACGGTGATTGGTGCCGATGGTTTTGGCTTTGCCAACGAGGCTGGCAAGTGGATAAAAATCCACCAGCTAGGGGGTGTGGAAATTGGTGACAATGTTGAGATTGGTGCCTGTACAACGATTGATCGAGGCGCTCTAGGTAATACCGTGATTGAAGATGGCGTCATTATCGACAATCACGTACAGATCGCCCACAACGTGCGCATCGGTGAGAATACCGCGATGGCGGCCTACGCGGGCATTGCCGGCAGTACGACAATTGGTAAAAACTGTGTTTTTGCCGGACAGGCAGGTGCGGTCGGTCATATCACTGTCGGTGACGGTGTGGTGGTGATGTCTCGCTGCACGATTTCCAAGTCGACCAGTAAAGCGGGTTCTTATTCTTCCGGTTTGTTGATGTATGAAACCGCCCAATGGCGCAAGAATGCGGTGCGCTTTGGTCAGCTCGATGATATGGCGCGGCGTCTCAAGAAACTTGAAAAAAAATAGTCAGTTATAGAACTCAAATATTGGATAGAAGGAAGTTCATGGATATTGATGAAATAAAAAAATTACTGCCCCACCGTTATCCCTTTTTATTGGTCGACCGTGTGATCGAGATAGAATTGGGCAAGCGCATCCTTGCCTACAAAAATATCAGTGCCAATGAAGAGGTGTTTAACGGTCACTTTCCCGAACGACAGATTTTCCCCGGGGTGATGATCATTGAAGCCATGGCGCAAGCAGCGGGGCTGCTCGGTTTTGCCTCGGTCAATAAACAGGAAGGTGATAACTCCCTGTATTTGTTTGCAGGAGTCGATAACGCCCGTTTTAAACGTCCGGTTGTACCCGGTGACCGCTTAATGCTTGAGGCAGAGATCGACTCCAATAAGCGCAATATCTGGCGTTTTAACTGCAGTGCCAATGTCGAGGGACAGTTGGTGTGTCGCGCAACTATACTCTGTGCTCTACAGGGTGATAACGCCAAGTAACAAAGCACGTCCTGAGTGCCTAATTTAATTGTTCATGCCGTAAATGGAAACTATGACGAAGATACATCCAGCAGCAATTATAGACCCCTCTGCACAGCTCGGCGAAAATGTTGAAGTTGGCCCCTGGACCCACATTGGTGCCAACGTGGAGGTTGGTGATAACTGTGTGATCCACTCCCACGTGGTACTGAAAGGTCCGACTGTTATCGGTAAGAACAATACAATCTTTCAGTTTTCAACGCTGGGTGAAGATACACCCGATATGAAATTTCAGGGTGAAGAAACTCACCTCATCGTCGGTGACAACAATACCTTCCGCGAAGGTGTAACAGTGCATCGGGGCACGGTGCAAGATAACGCCGAAACCCGCATCGGTTCCGATAATCTATTTATGGCCTATGTCCATGTGGGCCACGATTGCGTGGTCGGCAACCATAATATTCTGGTTAACAACGCCTCCATATCAGGACATATTCATGTTGGCGACTGGGTCTTTCTATCCGGTTATACCTTGATACACCAGTTTGTGAAAATTGGTTCCCATGCCTTCCTGGGTGCCGGTGCCTATCTCAACCAGGACTTGCCTGCTTATGTCATGGCGGCGGGGCACCCTGCAAAACCGCGCACCATTAACAAGGTTGGCCTAGAGCGTAGGGGTTTTGACAAGGCGCAAATATCGGCGATTAATAAGGCCTATAAAATACTCTACCGTCAGGGCCTAAAACTTGATGAAGCGATGACCCGCATTCTTGCCAATGAAGAGTACCGCGATGTACTACAGCCGCTTATCGACTCGATCAACAATACCGAGCGCGGTATTATTCGTTAATCGTGACTAATCATCCTCTACGCATTGGCCTTGTCGTCGGGGAGGCCTCGGGCGACCAGCTCGGCGCGGGCCTGATGGCCGCTCTACAAACTTCCCACCCCGACGCCATCTTTGAAGGCGTCGCCGGCACAAAAATGCAGGCCCTGGGTTGTACCTCGCTATATCCTATGGAGACTCTATCGGTGATGGGGCTGGTGGAGCCCCTAAAGCGTTTGCCCGAGCTGCTGCGAATGCGCCGTGGTCTGGTCGAGCACTTTATTGACCACCCCCCCGATGTGTTTATTGGTATCGATGCGCCCGATTTTAATCTCGGCATTGAGCTGCGTTTAAAAAAAGCTGGTATTGCCACCGTGCACTACGTCAGCCCCTCCGTCTGGGCCTGGCGTCAGGGGCGGATTAAAAAAATTGCCCGAGCGGTCGACCACATGCTCACCTTACTGCCCTTTGAGGCGGACTTTTATCGCCGTCACGCTGTCCCTGTCACCTTTGTCGGGCACCACCTGGCGGATGATTTGCCCCTGACTCCCGATACGCCCGGTGCACGGGCGCAGCTGAACTTGCCCCGCGATGGCCCCGTTATAGCCTTGCTGCCCGGCAGTCGCAACTCCGAAGTTGCGCTATTGGGCCAGTTGTTTCTCGATGCTGCACGTCTCTGTCTCGAGCAAAACCCTAGCTTATCCTTTGTTCTGCCCGCTGCCAATCCGGCGCGACGCCAACAGCTTGATGCCATGTTGTGCAATGCCGGTGATCTGCCGGTAACGGTGCTCGACGGTCAGTCTCACCTGGCCATGGAGGCTGCTGATGTGGTTTTGCTCGCCTCCGGAACTACGGCTCTCGAGGCGATGCTGTTGAAGAAACCCATGGTGGTCAGTTATAAAACCGGCTGGCTGACCCATGCCATCATTTCAAGAATGCTGAAAGTGCCCTATGTTTCCCTGCCCAATTTACTGGCGGGTCGAGAACTGGTACCCGAAGTCCTTCAGGATGCTGCCACTGCCGAAACCCTTGCCGAACTCTTATTGGCACGACTCGGTGATTCGACGTTGGCCGTCCAGCTGCGCAGTGACTTCACCGCGATACACCGGCAAATACAATGTAATGGCAATGAGAAAGCGGCTGCGGCGGTACTGTCCGTAATCACAGTGCAGGGGAGGAGTGACTGATGGCTTCAAATGCCCGACAAGTACAGATAGACCCGTGCTGGGCAGGCATACGCCTGCTCGCCGGTGTCGACGAGGTGGGTCGCGGTCCACTGGCGGGCGATGTGGTCACCGCCGCAGTGATACTCGACCCCGAACGGCCCATTGCCGGTTTGGCCGATTCCAAAAAACTGACGGAGAAGCGTCGCCAGAGCCTGTATCACGAGATTAAAGAAAAAGCCCTGCACTGGGCGCTGGGGCGCGCCAGTGTGGCCGAAATTGATGAAATCAATATTCTGCAGGCGACCATGCTCGCCATGGTGAGAGCCGTCGATGCCCTGCCTCTGATTCCGGAGCTGGTGCTGGTCGATGGCAATCGGCTGCCCACGTGGGAATACAGCGCTCAGGCGGTGGTTGGTGGCGATGGCCGGATTGCGGCCATCAGTGCCGCGTCGATCATTGCCAAAGTCACCCGCGATGCCGAATTGCTTGAGTTGGACGGGATTTACCCGGGTTATGGTTTTGCGGCCCACAAGGGTTACGGCACCGCCCAGCACCTCGCCGCGTTGCAGACACTGGGCCCCAGCCCCGTACACCGACAATCCTTTCGCCCCGTCAGGGAAAGTCGTCGCTAGGCTTATTTTACCCGCCGCTATTGGCTTACACTACTGTTGACCTCATGGTGTGCCATCGCTTGAAAAAACTCTGGGAAGCTAACTACCGTGCATGATACTCGCCCCCTACTATTAGACAGCGATTTCCCTGCAATGCAGCGCGAAGTTCCGGAGACACTGCAGGTCAATCTTGGTTATCTTTGCAATTTAAGCTGTACCCACTGTCACGTGAATGCCGGCCCTAAACGCACGGAATTAATGGCTCGCGAGCAGGTAGAGCTGGTACTTGAGGTACTGCAGCAGCGCAATTTCAAGACCCTCGATTTGACCGGCGGTGCGCCGGAGATGAACCCCCACTTTCGCTACCTTGTCGAGCGGGCCCGGGGGCTTGGGGTCACGGTTATAGACCGCTGCAACTTAACGATATTGTTAGAGCCCGGTTACGAAGACCTGGCTGCATTCCTGGCCGAACAGGGCGTGGAGATTATTGCCTCGCTGCCCTGTTACGCGCCACAAAATGTCGCAGAACAACGGGGTAAGGGTGTTTTTGAACGCAGTATCGCAGCCTTGAAAAAGTTGAACGCCTTGGGTTATGGCCGGGGTGAAGGGCTCAAATTAAACCTGGTGTACAACCCCAATGGCACCTTTTTACCACCGCCTCAAGGGGCGCTTGAGCTAGAGTACAAGGCCCATTTACAGCAAGATTTCGGTCTGCAATTCGACCAGCTTTTTACCATTACCAATATGCCGATTAAACGCTATGGCGCCATGTTGCTGGCCAAGGGTGAGTACTGCGCTTATATGCAATTGTTAAAAGATAATTACAGTGTCGAGAATTTACCGACATTGATGTGCCGGCGTTTACTCAGTGTCGACTGGCAGGGCCATCTCTATGATTGTGATTTTAATCAGATGTTGGAGCTAGCGATTAACAGGGGCAATAGCAAGGCTAAAGGGCGACAAAGTGTGATTGCTCGCGACAGGCCGCAAGCCCATTTGCGGGACTTACTCGAAAGCGATTTTTCAGGTCAGGAAATTGTCGTTGGCGAGCACTGTTACGCCTGCGCAGCGGGGCAGGGTAGTAGTTGCGGGGGATCTTTAGTTGAGGAATAAATCAAGTATGGCTAAGACTGCGTTGGGCGACAAACAAAGTGAAGAGAGTGAATTATTACCACTTTCGATAGTGATTCCCGTACTCAATGAGGCGGATGAGATATACCCCTGCCTAAGGCGTTTGCAGGCGCTGAGAAAGCAGGGCGTTCAGCTCATCGTCGTTGATGGCGGCAGTGATGATGATACCGTCGCCGTGGCGACACCGCTTGCCGATCAGGTGATTACTAGTGACAAGGGCCGAGCGCGACAAATGAATGCCGGTGCCGCTCTGGCCGACCGGGAGTGGTTACTCTT
The DNA here is from genome assembly GCA_002162825.1 of Gammaproteobacteria bacterium 54_18_T64. GTDB lineage: Bacteria > Pseudomonadota > Gammaproteobacteria > Pseudomonadales > Porticoccaceae > Reddybacter. The sequence goes on along the minus strand of MAAU01000011.1, from coordinate 69,950 downwards.
CCTCCACGCCGACACCCGACTGCCCATTAACCTGCCAGATATCATGCTGGTGTGGGGCTTTACGCCTTCGGTGTGGGGCTTTTTTGGTATTAAAGTCCGAGGCGCGCCTGCGCTACTGCGAGTCGTTCAGTGGTTGATGAATCGCCGATCCTTCTTGACCAGCATTAGCACCGGTGATCAATGCCAGTTTGTTAAGCGCGAAGTATTTGAGAAAATTGGAGGCTTTGCCGATATTCCTTTGATGGAAGATATTGAGCTGAGCAAGCGCCTGAAACGACAATCCCGCCCTCTGTTTGTCAATGCCAAGGCGGAGACCTCGGGTCGCAAATGGCAGCGAGATGGTGTTTGGTCGACCATTTTTTTGATGTGGCGTCTGCGCCTGGCTTATTTTTTCGGCGTTTCATCCAAGGATCTCGAACAGCGCTATTATCCTCCCGAAGAATCTTGAATCGTAAATCTTCATGGAGAGGGTCAGCGCTTTAAACTATGAATTCCCCCTGGCTCTGCTGGTTCAGTTTGCCAAGGCTCCGCTCCTGGGCCAGGTTAAAACTCGCATGCAGCCGGTGCTGAGCGTTGCGCAAAGCTTGGCACTACACTGCGACTTAGTGCGGCATACCCACCAAACACTGCACCGCGACGCTCTCTGCCAGAGCCAGTTGTGGACCAGTGGCGAAGATCGCGCTGATTTTTTTAAAAGCCTGCTGCCCCCGCCCGATATTCAATGTCAGCAGGGCGTTGACCTGGGTGAACGCATGCACTTCGCCATTGCCAGTGGTCTAAAGCGCTGGCGAGCAGTGGTCTTGATTGGCAGTGATTGTCCGGCCATCAATGGCAACTATTTGCGCCAGGCTTTACTGGCTCTAGAAAGTGTTGATGTTGTACTCGGGCCGGCCGCAGACGGCGGCTATGTCTTGATCGCCATGAAGAGAGCCGAGCCGAGAGTGTTTGAGGGTGTGGAGTGGAGCACCTGCCGAGTGTTGGGGCAGACACAAGCTAGATTGGCGTCCTTGAAGATGTCGTGTCATGTACTACCCGTGTTAAACGATATTGACCGCCCCGAGGACCTGGTTCATCTCAATGGCTTGGCCCCACAACAAAATAGCTTATGAGGAGTAGTTCTTTTTATCGGTTTAACTTCCTTGACGGCCTGAGTTTATAGGCCTATTTTTTGCCTAACTGGCTCTTCTATACAGTAGTTCTTGCGCCAGTCTTTGACGTACTTTGTGGCCTCACCTCGTTTTACAGGGATTTTGGCAAGCACAGGTTCAGCAAACGACGTTTCCATTCAATGGTATCGAGGTTGGGAGATTCCGGTATGGGTGACGATGATTTTGATGGGCTGGAAGAGTCTTACAGTGAGCCGCGTGGCGAACTCGATAAACCCCGTGACGACAAGCAGGCTGTCAGTGTTTCCAGTGCGCAGCGAAGGCGTCTCGAAGAGAAATTAGAAGAGCGCCGCCTGGAGCGACAAATCGCCGATTATGAGTAGGAATAAGCGCTCTCGATGATAACTAAGGCTCCCTAAGCAGCCTGCACAGCGGACGCTTTTGGGGCATAATGCGCCCTTCATTTTTGAGGGGGCTAGCGTTTGTCATCGCAACCACTGCTGGAGTTTCGAGCGCTGACTTTCGAACGGGATGACTGGCCTTTGTTCAGTGACCTGTGCGGTGAACTTAAGGCGGGTGAAATCCTGCAAATTAGCGGCCCCAATGGCTGTGGTAAAACCACCCTTCTGCATATTTTGGCGACCATTCAGGCACCGACAACTGGCAGTCTACATTGGCAGGGCAGGGACATTAGTCGTTGTCGACAAGAGTATCTAGCCGCTATGACCTTTGTTGGCCATCAAACCGGTCTCAAACTGTCCCTCACCCCCCGCGAAAACCTCCGCTGGTTAAGTCAATTACAACCGCTCTCACGCTGCAGTAGCGGTGAGGCACTGGCCCGTATCGGCCTGGCAGGTTTTGAAGATGTGCCCAGTTATACCCTGTCTGCCGGTCAGTTACGTCGCGCGGCGTTGGCAACCTTATGTATGACAGAGGCCAAACTGTGGCTGCTCGATGAGCCACTGACGGCACTGGATGTCGAGGGTATTGCCGACCTGGAGGCGCTGTTACTGGAACACGTTGCCAAGGGTGGGGCCGTGGTATTGAGCAGCCATCAGCCATTGGTGAACCGGGCAGTGCGCACACTGGCGCTGGATGCCATGGCCGAGGCGGCGCACTAGGTGACGAGTCTCAGCGGTGCTTTTTTTGCGGTTATTCAACGCGACCTCGCCATCGCCATGCGTCACCGTGGCGATCTACTCAATCCGCTGTTTTTTTTCCTGATTGTGGTGACATTGGTACCGCTGGGTATCAGCCCGGAACCGGCCCGCCTGGCGGCCATAGCCCCGGGTATGATCTGGATAAGCGCCTTGTTGGCGACCTTGTTGGCCCTCGACAATTTGTTTCAGGCCGATTTTGACGATGGCTCCCTGGTGCAGTTGATGCTCAGCCCACAGCCCCTGTGGTTGCTGGTGTTGGCGAAGATCATCGCCCACTGGCTGGTTACCGGTTTGCCCGTGGTGCTTTTTTCGCCCCTGCTGGGCTTGATGTTGTCACTGCCTCAAGCGGGTTTTCTACCTCTGCTACTGGGGCTGGTACTGGGTACGGCGATGTTTAGCTTGATGGGTGCCGTCGGTGCGGCCCTCACTGTGGCTCTGCACAAGGGCAGTGTTTTACTGTCGCTGCTGGTGATGCCGCTCTATGTGCCGGTATTGATTTTTGGCACCAGTGCCGTGCAGCGGGCGGTCGACGGGATGAACTACGGCGGCGTGATGGCGATGTTGGCGGCGGTAACGGCCTTCAGCTTATTACTGGCGCCCTTTGCGGCAGCCGGAGCACTTAAAGTGGGTATTAACGGCTAAGGGGCGTAATGGCCGAGTCGTCTCTTCAGGTAATTATCTATGTGGCAGTGGTTTCACAAATTGGGTTCGCCGCGCTGGTTCTATGACATCAGCGGCAAATTTTTGCCCTGGCTGGCCCTGGCCTCCGTGGTGTTAATTGTCACGGGTGTGGTTTGGGGTTTGGCCTTCGCACCTCAGGATGCACGGCAGGGCAATAGCTTTCGGATTATTTACATTCATGTGCCGGCGTCATTTTTGGCACTGGCGGGTTATTACGTGATGGCCGCAGCGGGCGCTGTCGGCATGATTTGGAAAATGAAACTGGCCGATATGGTGATGATCGCCGCCGCACCCCTGGGTGCTGCACTGACCTTTATAGCGCTGTTCACCGGGGCTATTTGGGGCAAGCCAACCTGGGGCACCTACTGGATTTGGGATGCTAGAATCACCTCCATGCTGGTACTGTTGTTTCTCTATATTGGCATTATTGCCCTGTCGCGCTCCTTCAGTACGCGGGAGACCTCCGCTCGGGCCTGCGCTATTTTAGCGCTGGTGGGCACGGTAAATATCCCGATTATTTATAAGTCGGTGGACTGGTGGTATACCTTGCATCAGCCGGCAACGATTAAACTGACGGGTGCACCATCGATGCACCCGGATATGTTTAAGCCGTTACTGGTAATGATTCTCGGCTTCTACTGTTTTTATGCCCTGGTCTTATTGCTCAATACCCGTACCGAAATCCTTCAGCGTGAACGCCGTACGAACTGGGTCAAAGAACTCGCTGCAGGCAAGTAGTCTGGCCACTGCGATTAACGCGATACTGAGTGCACGATAGAGAAAACAAACCATGTTTCAATTTGAAAGTTTTGATGCCTTTGTAGCCATGGCGGGTCACGGCCCCTATGTGTGGGCCGCCTATGGCGTCAGTTTGGCGATCATGGCCTGGTTGGCAGTGTTGCCCCTGCGCCGCCAGCGCGCCTTATTTACCGAATTGCGCCAACGCGTGCAGGCACAGCAACAGAGAGGTGAGGGCAAATGAAGCCAGCGCGCAAGCAACGTTTATTGGTGGTGGTGTTTATTGTGGTGATTGCGTCGCTGGTCGTCGGTCTGCTGACTTACGCTCTGCGGGAGAATATTAATTTGTTTTATACCCCCTCCCAGGTGGCGGCGGGGGAGGCACCCACAAATACCCAGATCCGTGTCGGTGGCATGGTGGTGGTTGATAGTTTACAGCGCGCCTCGGACTCACTGGACAGTTCATTCCTCGTCAGCGATGGTTCGGCAACGCTACTTATTCATTACTCGGGCATTTTGCCCGATCTCTTTGCCGAGGATGAGGCTGCCGTTGCCACCGGGGCTCTGGGGGATGGCGGGGTGTTTGTCGCCCAGCAAGTTCTGGCCAAGCACGATGAGGAATACACCCCGCCGGAAGTGGCCGATGCCATGCAACAAGCCATCGATAAGAAAGCCAAGGCGGCCGCCGATAATACGACTCGGCCGATTGAAAGCAAGACGCCGAATACACCCGCGGCGGCCTACTGATGATTGCCGAACTGGGCCACTTTGCGCTGATTTTGGCCCTTTGCCTGGCCTGCGCTCAGGCCTTCATTCCCCTGGCCGGCACGCTCAGTCATAAGTCTTTGTGGATCGCCACTGCGCGGCCGCTGAGTTGTGGGCAATTTGTCTTTGTCGCCATTAGCTTCGCTTGCCTGGTGACGGCATTTTTACAGGACGATTTTTCCCTTGCCTATGTCGCCAATAACTCCAACTCCCTCCTGCCTTATTACTACAAGGTCAGCGCCGTGTGGGGTGCGCACGAGGGCTCGCTGCTGCTTTGGGTGCTGATTTTGGCGGGCTGGACCCTGGCGGTGGCGATGTTTAGTCGTAGTTTGCCGGCCGATATGGTGGCCCGGGTTTTGTCGGTGATGGGCATGATATCCGTCGGTTTTTATCTGTTTATGCTGCTCACCTCCAACCCCTTTGAGCGCCTTTTGCCCTTTCCTCCCATGGATGGTAAAGACCTCAATCCGCTGCTGCAGGATATCGGCCTGATTATCCATCCACCGATGTTGTACATGGGCTATGTTGGGTTTTCCGTGGCCTTCGCCTTTGCCGTTGCGGCCTTGATGGCGGGGCGCATGGATTCCGCCTGGGCACGCTGGACGCGCCCCTGGACTAATGCCGCCTGGTCATTTCTGACAGTGGGTATTTTCCTTGGAAGCTGGTGGGCTTACTACGAGTTGGGCTGGGGTGGCTGGTGGTTTTGGGACCCCGTTGAAAACGCCTCGTTAATGCCCTGGCTAGCGGGCACGGCCCTCATCCACAGTTTGGCGGTAGCGGAAAAGCGCGGTCTGTTTCGCAGCTGGACCCTATTGCTGGCGATACTCGCCTTTTCCCTGAGTTTACTCGGTACCTTTCTGGTTCGCTCCGGGGTGCTGACCTCGGTGCATGCCTTTGCGACAGACCCGACCCGTGGCGTGTTTATACTGGCCTTTCTCGGAGTGGTGATCGGTGGTTCGCTGCTGCTCTTTGCCCTGCGCAGTTCGACCCTCGGTGCGACGGCTAGTTTCAATTGGTTGTCCCGCGAGGCCGGATTATTACTGAATAATGTTTTGCTGGTGGTAGCGCTGGCGATGGTTTTACTGGGTACCCTTTACCCCTTGTTGGCCGATGTGCTGGGCTGGGGCAAAATTTCCGTTGGCCCGCCCTACTTTAACTTCTTCTTCGTACCCCTCGGTCTTTTGCTGATGCTGGCCATGGGTGTCGGTGCCAACCTGCAGTGGAAGCGACAGGGCAGCGGCAGGCTGTTTTCTTTATTAAAAGCGCCACTCTTGTTGAGCCCCGCACTCGCTGTGCTTTGGCTTTTAGCGGCCGGTTGGAGCCTAAAGATTGCCTCGCTGCTGGGCCTGTCGGCGGCGCTGTGGCTGACGCTGTTGACCCTGCAAGATGTCTGGCAAAAAACCAGCCACTCCCGTGGGCGTCGCGTCGCTCTGGGCCGTTTGAACAAGAGCTACTGGGGCATGGTGATCGCCCACCTGGGCATTGCCGTACTCGCCATTGGTATTACCCTAACCAGTAATTACAGTGATCAGCGCGATGTCAGGTTGGTCGCCGGGGAGCACATTGAGGTGGCGGGCTATAGCTTTGCTTTCCACAGCGTCGAACAAATTCGTGGCCCCAATTATATTGCGCAAAGGGGCCGCTTTGATGTCTTTGCTGTCAGTGAGGACGATGGGCAGGGGGCCGAGTTAAAGTCTGAACGTGAGCCCTTTACCCGCCTGTGGCCCGAAAAAAGGCGCTATCTGGCCACCGGCAATACGATGACAGAGGCCGATATCGACGGTGGCCTGTTTCGAGACCTCTATGTGGCCCTCGGTGAGCCCCTCGGCGACGGTGCATGGTCGGTGCGGGTTTATGTCAAACCCTATATACGCTGGATTTGGCTGGGTGCCTTGATGATAGCCCTGGGTGGGGTGATAGCAGCCTTTGACAAGCGTTATCGCAAGGCCCGTTTGAGTGTTAAACAGTCCGCGAATACTGTCTCGAGTGAAGCAAGCTCTGCCTTAGCCCTCGCTAAAAAGGAAAGTTAATCTGTGGATAGAATAAAACTGTTTATTCCCTTGATGATTTTTGTGGTACTCGCCGCCATGCTCTACTGGGGCCTGGGTCGCGACCCCAATGCCATGCCCTCGGCCCTAATTAGCCGTTCGGTACCGGCCTTTCAACTGCCGGAGCTGGGACAGTTGCAGCTGGCGGATGATGGCAGTGCTACGGCGCTTATCGACGAGGCCGATATACTCGATGAGACACTCTTTCTCGGCCATGTCTCGTTGTTAAATGTCTGGGCTACCTGGTGCATTTCCTGCCGGGTAGAGCACCCCTACCTGCTCGATATTGCCGAGAGTGGTGTGCGCATTATTGGCCTCAATTACAAGGACGAGGTCGAGCCCGCTCAGCAGTGGCTAGCCAAATTCGGCGACCCCTATGCGCAAACCATTTCCGACCCCACGGGCGGCCTGGGTCTCGACCTCGGCGTCTTTGGTGCTCCCGAAACCTATTTAGTTGACCATCTCGGGGTGATTCGTTACAAGCATGTCGGCGTGGTCGACGACAGGGTGTGGCGCACCAAACTGCAGTCACGCTATCAAGGGCTAGTCGATGCCTTAGCCACCGGTGCCGAATGAACGGCCGCCGCTACCAATACCACATTTGGCAGACCAGCCAGGGTTTGCCTGCGCAGTTGAAAAATGCCCTTGTGGCATGCATGTTTGGCCTATTTTGCCTCTCCGCCTGGGGACTGATAGAGGTTGATCGCCTGTCGACTCCGGCCTTGAGTGAGCGCTATCAAAAGCTGGTGGCCGAGTACCGCTGCCCCAAATGCCAGAATCAAAACCTGGCGGAATCGGATTCGCCGATCTCCGTCGATCTGCGCTCCCAAATCCGCCGCCTGCTCGAAGAGGGCGCGAGCGATACTGAAATTAGCGATTACCTGGTCGCCCGCTACGGTGAGTTTGTGCTCTACCGGCCCAAGGTACAGGCCAGCACCTATTTACTGTGGTTGGCACCGGCGGTGTTACTGCTACTCGGTGTGCTTATCGTCGTCTTCGTTGTGCGGCGTCAAAAACGTGGTGCTAGCGCCATACCAACTGAGCTAAGTGACAGCGAGCGGGAGGCCTTGCAGGCCCTGTTAAAGCAAGCAGACACTCAGCAAGACACAGCGGCGAATCGACAAGAGGCTGAATCTAAGTGAGTTTCTGGTTACTGGTAAGTGCCTTCTTGGTGATGGCTTTGAGTTTTCTGCTCTACGGTTTTATTCCCTCTGTCAAACGGCGCCGTGGCAGGCTTGCCGTGAGTCAGAGCGTCGCAACAGGCTGCGAAGACCAACAGCAAGAACTTAATGTCGGTCTGTTTCGAGAACAACAAATGTATCTCGAGGCCCAGCGGGATGCCGGTGAACTGGCTGAGGAGGAATACGCCGAATTACTGGCCGATGCGCAAAGACGCCTACTACAGGATGCAAAATCCAAGGAGAATCACAGCCCCAGTGCTGCACAGGTCAGCGATGCTCAAGGTGGTAATTGGTTGCTGATTGGTGCAGCATTTTTGCTGTTGTCCTTTTCCCTGGTTCTCTATGATCAGCTCGGTGCCGCCAGCGATTTGGAGATTGTCGAACTGCTGCAACAAAGCCAGCAAGCGGCGGGGCAGGATGTCAACAGTGCTAGCGCCGAGCAACTACACGCGGCATTGCGAGAGGGCACTCATAGAAGCCCCGACAACCTCTACTACTGGGTCTTATTGGCACGCATGGAGCAAGAGCGCAAGGATTTTAAGGCGGCGGCAACAGCCTATAAGGGTGCCTTAGTTGTCGCCCCAGATGATGGCAGTCTGCACGCGGAACTGGCCCAGGTCTTATTTTCTCTGGCCGACAATACCCCCACCGAGGAAATGCAGTCCCACGCCCATAAAGCCCTGGCGGCCGAGCCCAACAATGCCAGTGCCCTCGGCTTATTGGGCATAGCCGCCTTCGCCCAGCAAGACTACCTTGGGGCCAGTACCTATTGGCAAGCGGCCTTAAAAAATACAGCACCGATGTCGGGTAGTGCCGCAGCCCTTCGCTCCGGCATTAGCCGCGCCAAAGCCCTGTCGGGTGAAGTCCTCAATACTTGGTCCATGCGCCTCAATATTTCACTGCCGGCTCCCCTGGTAGCTCCGGCGGATGCCACCGTATTTATCTATCTGCGAGAGTGGCAGGGCAGACCGATGCCACTGGTGGCACAGCGCGTGCGAGTGGCCGACCTGCCTCTCAGTATTCAGTTTGATGACAGCATGGCCCTGTCGCCCGAGCGCTTGCCCAGTGCTATTGCGCAAATCGAAGTCGTGGCGCGCATCGCCATGTCGGGTAATCGACAGTCGACTAGTGGTGATCTTGAGGGGCGCTTGGGGCCGTTGAGTGGAGAGCAAATGGCGGAGACACTGGGCTTGGAAATTAATAGACGTTTGCCTTGATGGGCGTGCTATGTAGTGCTCAAGTAGCGATAGTATGTTCGAACGACCTCTGTAAGAAAGGCTTCTCAGTTTGCCAAGAAAAATTGACAGCTGATTATTAACTCATGCAGCTCTTTAAATGAACAGCGCATGAAGTTGCTCTCATCTATCAAGTAGAAAAGGGAACCACATGATCTGGAATATCTATCTCTCCGGAGAAATTCATACCGATTGGCGGCAGCAATTAAAACAGGGCTGTGAGGCCGACAAGCTGGCAGTTACCTTTACCTCCGCCGTTACCGACCACGAAGCCAGTGATGGTGCTGGAGATATGCTGGGTGGAGAAGAGGTCGGCTTTTGGCGCGACCATAAGTCGGCGAAGGTGAATGCCATACGCACCAAAAACCTGATTGAGAATTGTGATCTGGCGGTGGTGCGTTTTGGCGATCAGTATAAGCAGTGGAATGCAGCCTTTGATGCTGGCTATTGTGCGGCACTGGGCACGCCCTATATTACTCTTCACGGTGAGGATGTAATTCATCCCCTCAAAGAGGTCGATGGGGCGGCGATGGCCTGGGCTACGACGCCGGAGCAAGTGGTGGAAATATTGAAATATGTTATCAACAAAGAGTGAAGGGGCATCGCGCTAGTAAGATCCCATGAAAAAAACCGACAAGAAAATTGAAAAAGCCATTGTCGAGGCACTGACCCAGGTCTGTGAGATTGCTCACGACGAAGTGGCGGGCTTTGAATGGCTGACCCACCGGGTCAAGTACAGCCAATTCCCGGCTTCACTGTCGGTGCATTGCATCTTCGCGACGCAGAACGAACTGTCAGGTGCCTTGCTGGCCAAGCAGGACGACTTTTTGCGCAGTTTAATTGGCGATAAACTGCGTGCCGTGGGCATCGCCCTTAAAGATACGGCGCGGCAGGTGCATTTTGATACGGAGGAGGCCTGTGCTCTTGAGCATGGGGGGCGGTGGCAGCTACGCTTACCGTAAGACAAGCTTTACCGGCAGCGCGACCTGGTGCTCAAGGATAGGGGGAAATTGCCTGGGCTATGTTTTTCACTCTGCTAGCCAATAAATAATAAAATTTGAATGATTGAGTAAGGGAGCAGGTGCTATGAAAATGGAAGAATCGCTGAATGTCTTTGGTGAAAAGTTAGGGCTCTGTGGTGAAGACCCTGTGACCGGTTTTTTTCGCGATGGTCACTGTAATACCTGTCGTGATGACTTGGGATCACACACCGTTTGCATTGAAGTCTCCAAAGAGTTTTTGGAGTTTTCAAGATTTCGCGGCAACGACCTGTCTAGCCCTGTACCAGAATATGATTTTAAGGGTCTAAAGCCGGGGGACAGCTGGTGTCTATGTGCGGCGCGCTGGTTGGAGGCGGTGGAGTGCGATATGGCACCGCGGGTGCATTTGCAAAAAACCCATATTAAGGCCCTGCACCTGGCGCCGATGGCACTGTTAAAACAATATGCCGTGGATCTTAATTAGTCGCCTTACCGTGCGCCAGGCCCCTGTCCTCAATTGATTGACTTGAATTGAACATCCTCAATTGAGAGGGTTTCGGCCAAACGACAAGTTGTAGGGTGAACGGCCGGGTAGACATTGCTAAGAGGGCCCCAATAGTTCCGGCTATTGGGGCCCTTTCATTGGCGGCCTTCAATTTATTGGCTGAAGCTAAACCCCTCGTAGTCATTGGCGGCGCATTCGTTTATCCGCTTGCGAAACAGGGGTGTCGGGCCGGCATAGAGTAGTAGGGCGCGGGGCTTACCGGCGACGTTGTCACCCATTATCCAGGAGTTGGTTTTACTCAACAGGGTCTTATTGGCCTCCTCGACGGCGTGTGCGGTCCAGGCAATTTCGGCGGCTTCTGTGGGCACCACACTGGCCAGCTTTTGTTCACGCATGTGGGCGATTAAATCGCTGACCCAGTCGACGCTAACCTGGGCGCAGCGGGGAATATTACAGAAGGCAGCGTGGGGGCCAATATGGATGAACATATTGGGGAAGCCCTCGACCTGCATACCCATATAGGTGCGCAATTCTTGCGACCATTTTTCCTTAATGCTCTGCCCATCCGTGCCGCGCACGTCGATGCGCGATATGGCACCGGTACCGGCGTCGAAGCCGGTGGCGTAAATAATCACGTCAAACTCATATTCCCGGTCGCTGGTGTTGACCCCCGTTGCGGTAATGGATTCGATGGGCGTTTTGTTGAGGTCGACCAGATGTACATTGTCTCGATTGTAGGATTCGTAATAATGGGTCTCCATGGGCACGCGGCGCTGACCGAAGCCGTGGGCACCGGGCACCAGTTTGTCGGCAATGGCGGGATCGTCGACACGCTGGCGAATTTTAGCGGCCATAAAGTCCGACAGCAGTTTATTGGCCTTCATGTCGGTCATGACCTCGGGGAAGTTCGATAGCCAAATGGCAAAACCCCTTTCTTTATAGAGCTTTTCAAACAGGGCGTTGCGCTCGTCGGCGCTGACATCGTAGATGGATCTGGGGTCAAACTGGTGGACGAAGGCCCCGGCGGTGGTATCGCAGGCCTTGAAGATCTCCGGGTAGGAGGCCTTGAGGGCCGGTTGCTCGGCGGCACTGATGGCGCTATTAAACAGCGGCGATGCCCAGTTGGCGGTGCGCTGGAATACCACCAGATCTTGTGCATCGGCGGCGATGTGGGGGATGGCCTGGACGGCACTGGCACCGGCGCCAATCACCGCGACACGCTTGCCGGTATAGACGCTTTTGTCACCACCGAGACTATTCGGGTCGTGGGGCCAGCGCGCGGTGTGAAAGTACTCGCCCTTAAAATCGTCGATGCCGGGAATGTCGGGGAATTGCACGGCGGAGAGTATGCCGGTGGCCATAATTAAAAACTGACTGCTGGCGCGCTCGCCATTTTCTCCCTCTACTGACCAGCTGCTGTTGTCCTCGTCGTAGATGGCGGAATTAATGCGGGTATTGAACTGAATGTCTTCGCGCAAAGCGAATTTATCGGCGACGTGGTTGAGATAGGCGAGGGTCTCGGGCTGACCGGCAAAGTGCTCGCTCCAGTCCCACTCCTCGAGTAATTCCTCGGAAAAGGAATAGGCATAGGTATAACTTTCCGAGTCAAAGCGACAGCCCGGGTAGCGATTCCAGTACCAGGTGCCGCCGACACCATCGGCAGCTTCGTAGAGGCGCACGGAGTACCCGGCTTCGCGCAGGCGGTGGAGTTGGTAGAGGCCGGAGACACCGGCGCCGATAATGATGGCATCGTAGTGATTATGCGTAGACATAGGGCAATACCTTTAGACGAGTTAGCGATTATTATTTGTAATTTATCGACTTAGGTTCGCACCCCTGAGTGCTTAAAGTCAATGCTGTTTGACCTTGGGCTACGGTCAGCCTGACTGTGTTGAGCATAGCTGCCTCGTTGTGCAGTATTGCTCTGTGGTGAAGCCTCTGTAGTGTGTCATTGGCGCTGGCCGGGCGATTCGGCGGCCTCGGCGCTGTCTTTGGGGTAGTATATTGCAGGCCTTTTACCCCAAGGTGTGACGAGTATTTAGCTGTACAGGTATTTCTGTACTGGCGAATCTGCGCGTTAAGTTTTTCGGGAACAAAAGGCGGGCAATGTGTTCTTTGGTCTACTGGAATTGGAGAAAGCAGTTTTACGATGAGCCAGCTAAAACACGAAGATAAAGCCACCTATCAGGCCATTCACACCCCGGAGAGAATCGCCAAGCGACTGCAGCATGGCCCCAGCTCGCTGTACCTTAAAGACTTTGTCTACGGTGCCGTCGATGGTGCGGTGACCACCTTTGCCGTGGTGGCCGGCGTTGCCGGTGCGGGTATGTCCGCCGGGGTGATTATTATTTTGGGTTTTGCCAATTTGCTGGCCGACGGTTTCAGCATGGCGATTAGCAATTATCTCGGCACGCGGGCGGAGAACCAATTTCGCGCCCAGACCCGCAGACGCGAGCAGGACGAAATTCAGAAATGGCCGGAGGGTGAGCGTGAGGAGGTCAGGCAAATTTATGCCCTGAAAGGCTTTGAGGGCGAATTACTCGACCAGGTGGTGGAGGTGATTACCGCCGACAATGAGCGCTGGATCGATACCATGCTACAGGAAGAGCACGGCATGAGTTTACAGGACCACGATCCGGGTAAGGCGGGTTTGGCGACCTTTGTGGCCTTTTCTCTGGTGGGGCTGATCCCCTTATTGCCCTACCTGCTCAACTGGGTAAGTCCCGGTGCTGTGGCGGCGACCTTTTTTTGGAGCTCGACGTTAACGGCGACGGCATTTCTTTGGGTGGGGGCGGTGAAGGCACGCTTCGTCAATCAATCGCGTTTGTTGGGAGCCGTTGAAACCGTCGCCATAGGTGGCGTTGCCGCAATGCTGGCCTACGGTGCCGGTGTGTTATTGAAGGGCTTGGTTGAATAATGACTTAGCTGAATAAGGGCTTTGTAGCGGCATTGCCATAGGCCGAATTACAGCCTGTTTCACAGGGACTCATGACGATAGTACTTAGCCAATACCGCCCTTAAAATAAGAGAGGGTTTATATCAGCGGCTTTGAGATAACGAGCTTTTAGATAGTGGGCGTTTAAATAGCGGAATTTTTGATAGAGAGCCCCTAAACAAAATCGTCATTAATAATGGTGCGCATGGCGGTGAGGATGATTTCGCCCTCGGGGAAATTGGCACCGATGGGGTTACTGACTTCGAGAAAGAAGGTTTCGTCGGCCTCGGCTATCGTGTCGGCAATGATTTCGACAGCAATCACCGCACTTGTTTGGCCCGCGGCAATAACCGCAAGGCCACTGGTGGCCTTGTAATCGAGGCCGGCGAGGGCAGTACCATCGAGGGTTCTATATTCGACGGAGGCCTCGGTGGCGAGGGCCTCGGGTAGGGACAATAAAAAATAATTAATATGATTTTCACTGCCCTCGTTGGGATTTAATATCACCTCGTCGGGGTTTTGCGGCACATTGCCGTTGAACACCGCAGCGGCAATGGTTTGATCCTTAAATTGCAGCCATTCAATTTCGCTTAAGGTATCGCTGTCCCCGCTGCTTAGCTCATTGACCAATATTTGCAGGGACTGATTAGTACTGAGGGCATAGCTGGCAAAGTTTTCAGTATAGATCGCCGTATCAATGCCCTGGCCGCCAATTAAAGTGTCACTACCCGGGCCACCGCTGAGCTGGTTGCCCGCCTGATTCCCGGTCAAGACATCGTCACCGGAACCGCCAATGACATTTTCTATAATCACGTCATAGGCGATGGCGACATTGTCACTGGCGGCCGAAACTACGATGCCCTGGCCGTCTTGCCAGGTTTCCTTAATGCCGATGGAGCTAAACTGACCGGCATTGAGATTCACCTGCAGGGCCAGGTTTTGGTTCGATAAATCAAAGGTGTCGCTGCCACCGGCATCCCAAATGGCTTGTAACTCGGCGCTACTGTTACTAAAGGTGTAAGTGTCGTCACCCGTGCGGGTGCTCGTATTGGCGCCGTAGAGATACTGAATGGCGAGGATGTCGTACAACATCGGCGTCGTCACTTGTACCGGGTGCCAGCTGTAGGAATTGGGCCCGGTGGGGGTAAAGGTAAAGCCCGCACCCTCGAAATCCTCGTTGCTCATGACACTGTACTGGGTGCTGTTTTCGTCACCTGTTAGTAGGCTGTTGTTAGCGACTTTTGTTTCAAAGGGGTGGCCTAAACCCAGGGCATGGCCGATCTCATGGAGAAAGGTGGCATAGCCGAAGGAGCCGGCCTGGTAGGAGCCTCCGGAGGTTCGATCCAGCCAGATATCGCCCGACTCCTCCGGATCGCCCGGGATATAGGCCCAGGCAGCAGCGGTGGGGTCGTCGCTGACCAGCTGGCTAAAGGCAACGCGGATGTCGCCATAGGTTTCAGCGTCGGCGACCTGGGTAAGGTCGATGTTGGCAACCTCGCCCCATGTATTTAGGGCCTGCTGAAAGGCGCTGGTTTCCGCGGCGCTAAGGGCGCTCCAGGCCGAGGGCTCGTTACCGGCGTAGTTGGCTACCCAAAAAGCACTACCCTGGGGGATGCTGTAACTCAAGGCAATGCTCTCACCAACGGAGAGTCCCCAGTGCTGTCCCGCAAGCAGGGGGTTAACACGGGGGTCAGAGGATAGAGGGGTGCTTCTACTGGCCATTATCGAATCGCTGTCAGTGAGTATGATTTGTCCCGGAATCCCTATAAATTAGTCCTAGGGGAGGGGCAAAGTTCGGCGCTGTTTATTTTACGCTCTAATGTCGGCTGAATATGGGGTGGCTGTCGCGATTTACGGAGCGGCTATGGCCGTTCATACCCATGTCCGCTCATGTTAAGGGCTTATAGCGATGTTGCCGTGGGCTCCTGCTCCTGACTGTGAACACGATGTTTGGCCAGTCCCCGCGAGAGCATGCATCCCAGGGCGACGAAGCCAGACGCCATAAGCAGGCAGGCTTCTAGACCTTGCCATTGGTAAATCAAACCCGATAATAAAGTGCCGATCAAGCGCCCGGCGGCATTGGCCATGTAGTAAAAACCAAGATCTAGGGCGACGCCATCGCGCTGGGCATAAGCGATGATGAGGTAGGAGTGCAGGGATGAATTAATGGCAAAGAGTATGCCGTAGATGGCCAGGCCAATGATTAAAATTGTCGCCCCTGAGGCCAGGCTGTAGTGCAGGGCGGTGGCGATCGCCGCGGGCACCAGGCAGAGGGGCAGTATCCATTGTAGGGCCGTTTTTCCACAGGGGTTATTTTGCCGCCCCGTCTGAGTTAGCTTCGGTGCCAGTGCCTGTACTCCTCCATAGGCGATAATCCATAGTGCCAAGAGACTGCCAACGGCGCTGTAGTCCCAGCCCAATTCACTTTGCAGGTAGACGGGCAGGGCGACGACAAACCAGATATCCCTGGAGCCAAAAAGGAAAAATCGCACTGCAGAAAGCCGGTTGATGGCCGCGCTTTTGGAGAGTAGCTCGCGGAATTTTGGCTGGTACTGGCTTTTACCCATACTTCTGTCGAGGAGTAAAAAGCTGGCAATACAGACCAACATCAGACCGAGGAATAAAACCAGAATGGCGCCGCGAAAGCCGAGGCTGGAGAGCAGTAGGGCGCCGATAAAAAAGCCGGCGCCTTTTAGGGTGTTTTTAGATCCGGTGAGTAGGGCAACCCAGTGGTAGAGCTTGCCCTGGGCATTATCGGGCAACAGCAGTTTGATACTACTTTTTGCACTCATTTTATTCAGGTCTTTGGCGATGCCCGATAGGGCCTGAGCGGCCATGACATAAATCACCGAGAGCCAGGCGGGATCGACTAATAACATCCCCAGTGCCATCAATTGTAGGCTCAGGCCGATATGGAGGGTGATGCTGAGCCCAGTGCGAGCGGCCAGCCAGCCACCGAATAAATTCGTTACCATGCCGAACAATTCATAAAATAAAAATAGCGAGGCGACCGCAAAGGGGCTGTAACCTAACTGGTGGAAATACAGCACTACCAACATGCGCAAGGCGCCGTCGGTGAGGGTGAAACCCCAGTAACTAAGGGTCACCAATATGTATTGGTGCTGGGAGCGGCTCATGGCGATGGGGCTCTATGGCATCGGGCTATTGATCGAACGACCGACCTTGAGGGCCAGCTCCATCATGCGGTTGACGTAGCCAATTTCATTGTCGTACCAGGCGAGGATTTTCACCTGGCTTTGGTTGACGACCATGGTCGAGGGGGCGTCGATAATACTGGAGCGGATATCGTCGGTGTAATCGACGGAGACCAGGGGGGTTTCTTCGTAGCCAAGAATGCCACTCAATCTACCGTTCGCGGCTTGTTGTAGGGCCTTATTGACAAATTCGACACTGGTTGGGGTTTCGACCTCAAAGACACAGTCGGTTAAGGATGCATTCGCGAGGGGCACACGTACCGCAATGCCGTTAATGCGCCCCTTTAACTCGGGGAATATTTCGGCAATGGCCGTGGCCGAGCCCGTCGTGGTGGGAATTAAGGACAGGCCGCTGGCGCGAGCGCGGCGCAGGTCGCTGTGATATTCGTCGAGAATACTTTGGGTATTGGTAATGTCGTGAATGGTGGTAATACTGCCGTGCCTAATACCCAGTTCTTTTTGGATGACATCAATCACCGGTGCCAGGCAGTTGGTGGTGCACGATGCGGCTGTGACAATATGATGCCGGTCCGCCTGGTAGAGCTGATCATTGATGCCCATCACAATATTCAGTGTGCCGTCTTTGATGGGGGCGGAAACGACAATCTTTTTAATACCCTGGTCTTTATCCAGGGGCGTCAGAAGGGGGGCCAGTTTTTGTTTTGATTTAAAGTGGCCCGAGCATTCCACGAGTACGTCGACACTGCGATCGGCCCAGGGTGAAGCCTCCAGTTCGCTATTCTGTGAGTAGCTAATGGCCTTGCCATCGATGACAATCTTGTCACCATCGACACCAACATCGTGGCGCCAGGTGCGATGAATGGAGTCGTATTTCAGCAGGTGGGCGGCGCTGGCGATGTCGCCCGCTGGCTCGTTGATGTGAACGAACTCCAGTTCCGGCCAATCCCAGGCCGCGCGCAGGGCTAAACGCCCCATACGGCCAAAACCATTAATTCCAATTTTAATTGTCATCGTCCTGATCCTGGTCCTGGTCCTTCCATACTCGATTGTCGGAGACCCTTGTTAAAAGCGTATATGCGCATAAGCAAATGTTTTAATCTAATGTGCTGCTTGTCGATCACTTGAAACGGATCGAAACTATACCTTGGGCTTACCGGAGGTCTTTAGTTGCAGCTTCTGCTTGCGCAGGTGCTAAATCTTTTCAGATCGTTCTGTAAAGAATTCGAATCTGTGCCGGAGCGGTAAAATAAGGCCAGCAGCTTATCAATAAAAGGTGACACTTTAATGATCTGGTAGTAAATCCACACGCCCTCTCGGCGGGTGCTGAGCAGAGCATTATTGCGCAAATAGGCCAGGTGGCGAGAGACCACGCTTTGCGAGAGGCCCAGCGTATCGACAATATCGCAGACACAAAGCTCACCTCTGTCGAGTAGAAGAAAGAGGATGCGCAGGCGTACGGGCTCCGAGAGGCACTTAAAGAGGCTGGCGTAATCGTCGGTATGCATAGCGGCAACTATATTTGCATGGCCAAATGTAGTCAAGATGCTTACGATGCTAAAACCGCAAAACCGCAAAACCGCAAAACCGCAAAGCCGGGAGCCGGTGCTGGGTAGATTGTCATGACAAGACAAGTTTGTTGCCGACCTGGCGCTAACGCCTTGAACCACCTTTAAATACTGTGGTCTACTTAATGCCTATGACCCAAGCTCATCACACAGCTATTACTTCGAAGAATGTGGCCTTGCTCCCTTACAGCTTGGGCTGGTCTTATCTTATGTCGCTGCTATTGGTGTTTGTTTCCCTGCATCCGGCTCATGCGAGTCTGGCCATGGGGCAGGGCATGATGAATAGCCCTATGACCATCAATGATACTGTCGATAGCTCGGCAATGCCTGTTAGCGAAGCCTTGCACGGTACCGTGTTGGCCGATACCGACACCGCTGCCCAAGGGATGAATCTGCCCATGACTGAGGGTGATGTCTGTCAGTCCGACTGTGATTGTTGTCCGGGTTTATGCTCTGCCTATATACCGAGTAGCTTTCATTCGACGGCTTTTCTAGTCGCGAATATTGCTCTGTCTGCCCCAGCCTTAAAGGGCAAGGTCGCGACAAATACCCGCCCCTTCCGTCCCCCCATTTCCCACTAAGACAGGATAGCTGCGTCTGAAATAGACATGGCTAGATAGTGGGAGCTGCTGTTTTGCTCCATATCATTTTCTTCGGCACTTAGCGGTGCCAGCAATTTTTTCAGTCATGGACTCGGCTTTTTTAGGCCTGGCGTGGCAGGTGAAAATTAATTGAGTGAGCAAACATGAAAATTGTCACAATTTTTTTGGCGCTATTCACATCGGCTTTTATACCTGGTTCTTGGGCGGGACAAGCGCCTCTCGGCCGACAACAGGCCATTGCCCATGCCGTTAGCCATGACCCCTGGATAAGGGGTAGTCAGCTAAACGAGAGGGCTTTACTGGCGGATAGTATCGCCGCTAGTGCTTTGCCCGATCCGCGCTTAAACTTTGGCTTGTTAAATTTGGCAAGGGATACCCTGGATTTTGACCAGGAGCCGATGAGTCAATTTAAATTGGGCCTCGAGCAGCAATTCCCCCGTGGCGATACGCTGAAATTACAGCGCCGGCAAAAGCGTGAGCAAAGTGCGGCCCACCCCTTTTTGCGCGAGGACAGGAGGGCCCGCGTTACCCGTCAGGTCAGCCTGCTGTGGTTCGACGCTTTTCTAGCTCGCCAAAGCGTGGCCTTAATTGAAAACAAGCGGTATCTTTTCGAACAGCTTGTGGATATTGCCCACGCAAATTACACCGCGACCTCGGGTGCCACCCGCCAGCAAGATGTGATTCGTGCCGAACTTGAATTGAGCCGACTCAATGACCGCTTGACCCTACTCTGGCAGGGACACGATGCCGCTCGGCAAGCCCTGAGTGAATGGTTGTCAGAGCCCTTAGGTCGCAGAGCGTTACCGGATACGTTAGTGGCGCATGAACTCGCAGTCCTCAACATGGATGATCAGCGGCAGGTGCTAAAGCGCGTGATGCAACACCCCAGGGTGCTGGCCATCGAGCGCAACATGGCATCCCTCGCCACCGGGCTTGAGCTGGCCCGACAGCAATACAAACCACAATGGGGCATCAATGCTGCCTACGCCTATCGCGACAATGCTCCGGGGGGTAGTGAACGGGGTGACTTTGTGTCCCTGGGTCTTACCGTCGACCTGCCCCTGTTTACCGCCAACAGGCAGGATCAGCGGGTCTTGGCGGCGAGTCATCGACGCGCGGCAATACAAACCGAACGGCAGCTACTACTGCGCGAATTGTTGGCCGGGTATCGGCGGGAGAGAGCCGAATTACAGCGACTGGATGAGCGAGAGGGCCTTTTCCAACAGTATTTATTGCCGCAAATACAGGCTCAGGCCGATGCCACATTGGCGGCCTATACGGCCGATGGCGGCTCTTTTGCCGAGGTGATGCGAGTGCGTATCGAGGAGTTGAATACCAATATTATGGCCTTGGAAATCACTGTGCAGCGGCAAAAAACGCTGGCAAACATGCAATATTTTGTCGCCGCTGGCGTGGCGTCAAGGCAGGGAAAGAAGCTATGAAAGGTGCGTTTATTTTTTCATTGGCCTTAGTGCTGGGCATTGTCGGCACGCTGAGTTACTCCCGTTTTCCCAGCGCAGATCTCACTGAAGCGGGGCGGGGCGTTGATGCCCCGCTGCATTGGCAGGCGCCAATGGATGCCAATTACCGTCGCGATGAACCCGGCCTGTCACCGATGGGTATGCCACTGGTGCCGATTTATGTGGATGACTCAAACGTGCGGACAGAGGGCGGTGTGGTGACGATATCGGCGGCCGTTGAGAATAACCTGGGTGTTCGTACTCAAGTCGTCACCTTAAAGCCCCTGGACATAGTCATCAATACGGTGGGCTATGTGGGCTTTGATGAGGATCGCTTGATTCACATCCACCCCCGTGTCGAAGGTTGGTTGCAGCAGCTCTATGTAAAGTCAGAGGGTGAAACCGTCGCAGCGGGTCAGCCTCTGTATGCCCTGTATTCACCAAAATTGGTGGCCGCGCAGGAGGAGTTCGTGCTGGCTTTACAGCGGGGTAATCAGCGTTTAATCCACGCGGCAGAGGCGCGCCTTCTGACCTTGCATGTGGCACAGTCGCAAATTAATACGCTAAAACAATCCCGGAAACCAACAAAAACGATTGTCGTACATTCACCTCAAGACGGTGTTATCGCCAATCTCGGCGTGCGTGAAGGCATGTTTGTGAAACCCGGCACGGCCTTAATGTCAGTTGGTGCTCTTGATGAGGTCTGGGTAAGCGCCGAGGTTTTTGAACGCCAGGCCGGTTTATTGGCAAGGGGCAACGCGGTCACCATGAGCCTCGATTACCTGCCGGGGCGGCAGTGGCAGGGCCAAGTCGATTACATTTATCCGATTCTCGATAACCAGACGCGCACGGTGCGTGTGCGCCTACGTTTTGCCAACACTGACGCCCTGCTCAAGCCCAATATGTTTGCCCAGGTGATGATACAAAGCGCTGAGTCGGGGCCCACTCTGCAAGTGCCCAGGGAGTCGCTGATTCGCACCGGCAATCAGAACCGGGTGGTGCTGGCCCTGGGTGGGGGGCGTTATAAATCGGTTGAGGTAACCCTGGGTCGTACTAGTTTTAGTAAAGCCGAAATCCTCAAGGGCTTAGAGGAGGGGGACACAGTGGTGAGTTCGGCACAGTTTTTACTTGACTCCGAATCCAGCATCGATTCCGATTTTCAGCGCATGGACGGGGATAGAGGGTTTGCGGAATGATCGTTAACATTATCCATTGGTCCATAAAAAATCGTTTCCTGGTTATATTGGCTACGCTGATTATCGTCGGCGCCGGTATATTTGCCCTTAAAAATACGCCCATTGATGCCATCCCCGACCTCTCCGATGTACAGGTAATTATTAAAACCAGCTACCCGGGCCAGACCCCCCAGGTGGTAGAGGATCAAATTACCTATCCCTTGAGCACGGCGATGTTGTCGGTGCCCGGTGCAAAAACGGTGCGCGGTTATTCCTTTTTTGGCGATTCCTATATTTATGTGATTTTTGATGACGCTACCGATGTGTATTGGGCGCGCAGTCGTGTGCTCGAGTACCTGAGTCAGGTGACACCGGCCCTGCCGCCATCGGCAAAGCCCCAGCTCGGTCCCGATGCCACGGGTGTGGGCTGGATTTACATTTACGCCCTGATTGATAAAACGGGCAAACACGATATTAGCCAACTGCGTAGCTTGCAGGACTGGTTTTTGAAATATGAATTGCAGACCGTGCCCGGTGTCTCCGAAGTGGCAGCGGTGGGCGGCATGGTCAAGCAGTACCAGATTAAAGTGGACCCGGAAAAGCTTCGTGCCTTTGGAATACCTCTGAGCCATATTCAAGAGGCGGTACAGCGCAGCAACCAGGAAATTGGTGCCTCGGTGGTAGAGATGGGCGAGGCCGAGTACATGGTCAGCGTCAGTGGTTATCTTCAGAACAGGGCCGACATCGAAAGCATCCCTCTGGGTATGAATGTTAAGGGCACGCCCTTGTTATTGCGCGATATTGCCGATATTAATATTGGGCCACAGATGCGGCGCGGCATCGCCGAGCTCAATGGCGAGGGTGAAACCGTCGGTGGCATTGTGGTGATGCGCTATGGCGATAACGCCCAACAGACAATTATTGGCGTTAAAAACAAACTCGAAATGTTAAAGCAGGGCCTACCCGAGGGCGTCGAAATTATCACCGTCTATGATCGCTCCGGCCTAATTGAGCGGGCGGTGGACAACCTCTGGGGAAAATTATTGGAGGAATTTGCCGTCGTCGCCCTGGTGTGCATGGTGTTTTTATTCCACATCCGCTCGTCACTGGTGGCCATCGTCAGCTTGCCGGTGGGCATACTCAGTGCGTTCATCATCATGCACTTTCAAGGTCTCAATGCCAATATTATGTCTCTGGGGGGCATCGCCATCGCCATTGGCGCGATGATCGATGGCGCCATCGTGATGATAGAAAATATGCACAAGCACATGGAGGGCAAAGAACTTTGCGATAAAAATCGTTGGACAATCGTCACTAAAGCGGCCAGCGAAGTGGGCCCAGCACTATTTTTTAGCTTGTTGATTATTACCGTTAGCTTTCTGCCGGTGTTTACCCTCGAGGCTCAGGAGGGGCGAATGTTTGCGCCGTTGGCCTACACCAAAACCTATGCCATGGCGGCATCGGCCATTTTGGCGATCACCCTGGTACCGGTATTAATGGGTTATTTTGTGCGCGGCAAGGTTAGGCCAGAACATAAAAACCCCCTCAGTCGCGCTTTAAATAAACTTTATATACCGGCGCTGGAGAGTGTCTTGCGGCATCCAAAAAGCACGGTTCTCACCGCCTTTTTCTTAACTCTTTTGGGCTTGTGGCCGGCCAGCCAAATTGGCAGTGAGTTTATTCCTGCCCTCGATGAAGGCGATTTAATGTATATGCCCAGCACCTATCCGGGGATTTCCATCGGCAAGGCGAGGGAGTTTTTACAGCAAACGGATAAATTAATTCGCACAGTGCCCGAAGTGAAAACGGTGTTTGGTAAAATGGGGCGGGCAGAGAGCGCCACCGACCCCGCCCCCTTGACCATGATAGAAACCTTTATTCAGTTTAAAGATCGCGATCAGTGGCGCGAGGGCATGACAGCCGAAAAAATCCGCCAGGAGCTGGATGCTCGCCTGCAATTCCCCGGCGTTACCAATGCCTGGGTGATGCCCATTAAAACCCGCATCGATATGCTGGCCACCGGGATTAAAACCCCGGTTGGCATTAAAATCGCCGGCCCGAAATTACAGGAAATCCAAGCCATTGGCTTACAGTTGGAGGCGATTCTTGAAAATTTGCCGGGTACGGCCTCGGTGTATTCGGAGCGTGTGATAGGGGGGCGCTACATTAAAATAGATATCGATAGAACGAGGGCGGCCCGCTATGGACTGACCATTGCCGATGTACAGCAGGTGATCGCCACGGCCGTTGGTGGCGTCAACGTCAGCCAAACCGTCGAGGGTTTGGAACGTTACCCAGTGAACATTCGCTACCCCCAGGCGTATCGTGATTCCGTCGAGCAGTTGGCGCTACTGCCCATCGTCACGGATCAGGGCCAGCGCATCGCTCTGGCCGATGTGGCGCGGGTTTATATCGAGGATGGCCCGCCGGGTATAAAAAGCGAAAACGCCCGGGTTAATGGTTGGTCCTTTATCGATATTAAAGATGTCGATATTGGCACCTACGTACAGCGGGCACAGCGCGCCGTGGATGCACAAATAGACCTGCCACCAGGTTACTCGTTGAGCTGGTCCGGTCAATATGAGTACATGCTGCGAGCCAAGGAAAAACTGGCCTACGTGGTGCCATTAACCCTGATGATTATTGTTTTACTACTGTATTTAAACTTCCGTAGAGTGGCGGAGGTGGTCATTATTATGGCGACCCTACCGATGGCCGTGGCCGGCGGACTGTGGCTGATGTATCTGGCGGGCTTCAATTTTTCCGTCGCTGTCGGTGTCGGCTTTATTGCCCTGGCCGGTGTGGCGGTGGAGATTGGTGTGATTATGCTGGTCTATCTCAATCAGGCCTGGCAGCAAACGCTGGCCGACTGTGAGCGGCAAGGCAGCTGTGTTGACGATGCTAAGCTCAGGCAGGCGGTGATGCGCGGTGCTGGCCTGCGGGTGCGACCGGTGATGATGACGGTCGCGGCCATCATTGGTGGCTTATTGCCCATTTTACTGGGTTCTGGCACCGGCTCAGAGGTGATGAGCCGTATTGCCGCTCCCATGGTGGGTGGCATGGTCAGTGCGCTGTTATTGGTCTTGTTGGTTTTACCGGCGGTGTATTACCTGTGGCGCAGAATGCAGCTGGCTCAGGGGCTTGAATGATTTTGCCGAAATGGCAGGACAAGCCCTGTCCTAACCGGCGCCGACCCTTCACTTTTCTATGACGTAACAAGGGCGATTGTTGTATGCACTTTGTATTGACTCTATTTTTAACCTTTATCGTCGTGTCCCTGGCGATGTGGATCTTTCTGCGTATCGGCGCCCCGGTTTATCGTCCCGACAAAGACAATATTATTGCTCTTTTAGAGCTTGTACTCGCCGGCGACGCCACCGAAAATGACTGGCAGGTTTTTATTGCTATACCATTGCGTCACAATGATGCCTTGCAGGCTGTCCAATTGCGTTGTTCCGAGCTCAGTGAGACGGAATATATTGGTGGCTCTGGTGCCACCCTGTTTACCGAAAGGGGCATGCAGGCCCTTTTATTAATACTTGAAGAGCTCAAGCATCAGGAAGTTGATAAATGAATAACATTTCCACAGCCACTCGCTTTATTTTCTTTTCGGCCGCCTTTGTCATTGTGGTTGCGGGACTTAAAGCGGCGGAGCCCCTGCTGGTACCCTTTTTATTGTCGGTGTTTATCGCCTTGATTTGCTCGCCCCTTTTAGTGTGGCTTAAATCTCGCCGTGTACCCAGTGGTCTGGCGATTCTTCTCATCGTGCTCGGCGTTGTTTGCCTGGGGGCAATAGTAGGGGCGGTGGTCGGCACCTCGATACGGGATTTTCGCGCCGACTTGCCCGAATACCAGGCGCGCCTGCAGCTTATGAGCGCTGGTGTGCAGCAGTGGCTGGCCGGTCGTGGTGTTCACTTTCCCGCGGAATTTTGGCAAGAAAACTTTAACCCCGGTGTGGCCATGCAGTTGGTGGGCAATATACTGGCCTCCTTCGGCAATGTGATGACCAACGCTTTTTTGATTTTGCTCACGGTGATCTTTATTTTTGCCGAAGAGGTGGGTTTTCGTGAAAAATTACTTAATGCTCGGGGGGGTGGCGTCAACTCTCTGGAGGCCCTGGAGAGCTTTACCGGCAGTGTTAATCGCTACCTGGTGATTAAAACTCTACTTAGTCTGGCGACGGGTTTATTGGTTCTACTGGCGTTGTGGGTGCAGGGGGTCGACTATCCGGTGATGTGGGCCCTGCTGGCCTTCCTGCTGAATTTTGTGCCCACAGTGGGTTCATTTTTAGCGGCCATACCGGCGGTATTATTGGCATTGATTCAATTGGGCCCCACTGAGGCGGGCTTTTTGGCACTTGCCTATGTGGTGATTAATTTGCTGATTGGCAATGTGATCGAGCCGCGCTGGATGGGCAAGGGTTTAAATTTGTCACCCCTGGTGGTTTTTTTGTCCTTGGTTTTTTGGGGGTGGATACTCGGCCCCGTTGGCATGCTGCTGTCGATCCCCTTGACGATCCTGGTCAAAATCGCTCTGGAGAGTGATCCAAAAACTGCCTGGGTGGGCATTATGCTTGGCTCTGGTACGGCACAGTTACGGGCCGCGAAAAATCCGGGGGACGGGCTTTGACTACTGGGCTCGACGTCCATCGCCACCAGTTAGAGACTCATATTCAGCGCTTATTGCCTGCTGCCCACTTAAAACTTTCTGAGCTGCATTTTGAAAAGACTATTGCTCATTCACTCCGGCTTTGGTTGATTGATCCGCAGGGCATGGATGCTCCTTTAAGCGAAGGGGAAACCAGTGCCATTTTTGCTAACCCACCCTACTGGAGCTTTTGCTGGGGCAGTGGATTAGCCCTGGCCGAGCGTTTACTCAGTGGTGCCCATGAGGTGCAGGGTAAAACCGTGCTGGATTTTGGTTGTGGTTCCGCAGTGGTTGGTATCGCTGCGGCTCTGGCCGGGGCGGCGAGGGTCATTGCCTGTGACCTCGATCCTCTGGCACTGAAGGCGAGCGCATTGAATGCCCATGACAATGGTGTCGAACTCGAGTACCTCGACGATTTTTTTCAATTCGAGGGCAAGGTCGACATGCTATTCGCATCCGATGTCCTCTACGACCCGGATAACAGGCCGTTGGTGCAGCGATTTCGAGAGCTGGCAGGGGAGGTTGTGGTGGCCGATTCACGGGTCAAGAATTTTAGCGAGCAGGGTTTTAGCCTATGTGGTGAGGTGCGGGCCGTGACGGAGCCGGATCTTGGTGAGTTAGAAAGCGTCAAGTTGATTCGTTTTTATCGCAGCTCGGATGGCTGAGAGGCTTGTATTGAGGGGTGAGCGAGGAGGGCTTGGCGTAGGTAATATTGCCTCGGCCCACTGAAGGGCGGAGGCAAGCTTTAACGCTACGCTTTACTCTTCGTCGGTGCCAGACTCGGGAGCTTTGATTTTATCTTCTACATGCTCAACAGCCGTCTCTGCAGTCGCTTTGGCCTTGGATGCTACGTCTTTCACCACGCCTCTGATCTCTTCAGCATTGCCGGTTGAATCATCGCCACCACAGGCTGACAAACCAAAAATAACAAGACTAAATACGGCTGCTAAAACAGTGGGCTTTTTAAATACGGACATAGGGGTGGCTCCTAGGTTACATGCTCAATGCGGTGTGCATTAAACGAAGTGCATTAATAGGGTTTGTGGCGCGAGACGTCAACCGATAATCGGGGTTTTCATGCCTTACAGCATTTTTATGATAGCCACGGTGTCGATAGGCATCGCTTCGGGTCGCTAATAAGTTTGTTAAACTGTGCGCGAATTTATTGATGTAGAGGGTGGCGGTGATAAAGCAGGTGGGCAAAGGACTTGATCCGGAAGAGAGCGTTGAGCAGTTTTTGCTGTCTACCGATAGTTCCCTGCTGCTGCGTTATGAGTTCGCACAATATTATTTGCCGGGTAAGCCTCTTGTCGAGTTGCTGGCTATTTTTCTGAAAGATACAAAGGGCTGTTATTTTTTAATGAGCGATAAGTTGTCGCTGGCCCAGCAGG
Organism: Gammaproteobacteria bacterium 54_18_T64; assembly: GCA_002162825.1. Lineage (GTDB taxonomy): Bacteria > Pseudomonadota > Gammaproteobacteria > Pseudomonadales > Porticoccaceae > Reddybacter. The sequence continues at coordinate 42,600 of MAAU01000011.1, read as the reverse complement.
CTCTCAATGCGATGGCAAAGCCCTTGACCTGTGAGTCCTTAAAGCAATTGTCCTCTCATCTGACTGCGCCACTGTTTAATTTGGGGCGACCTCTGCTCTTGGCACCAATTGCTATTAGTAAACCCTGGGGACAGGAGATTTGGTATACCGGGATTGAGGCGCGGGGGCAGTCCGGTTTTAGTGATGACACTAATAACGTACCCATCCCCTGGTTGCTATCTCTACTGCCGACACGCCTCCTCGGTGCAGGGCAGCCTGGCTTAAATTTGCTAAAAATTCTCGCCCCACTGCCAGAACCGGTTTACGGTGATTTGTATTTTGAACTTCACGAAAAAAAGCGCGAAGTATATGTAGTAACCCATGTCGATCGGCAGAGCTGGCCCGACGGTGAGGGCGGCATTCGCTTTGGCTTCGATACCGGCGTACGGCAGGAGTTTTCTAGCCCCGGAGAGTTTCGCCAGGCCTATTTGAAAGCGGTTCAAGCCTATGAAAAGGTGAGGCGTAAAATTGATGAAATCTTTGATCAGCATCGCCTTGAGCAGAACATAGGGCTGTCTCAACCTGTTGCCGCCAGCCAATTAAAAGCCTGGCATGGAGACTTGTCCGTCGAGCTTTGTGAGGAAGAGGCGAGTCTGCGCCAGGCCATGAATCGCTTCACGCATATGCAGGCTTTGCGCGAGGGCGATGTGGTTAAGGTGCCTTGCCTGACCCCCCACGCTTTGCAGCACGGGGTGCGCACAGTTGAATTTCAGACTCCGGTGTATGAACGCAAGATCCTCGCCTTTGGGCAAAAGGTCTTAACCCAGCAGCACTGGGACACCGAGGAGGCTGTGGCATTAATGTCTCTGCAGGCTGAACCTGAAATGCCCTTACAGGTGCTGGAGCAGAGTGAGGGCTGTTGTCGTGAGCAGGTTGTCGCCTTTGATGATTTTCAGGTACAACGTGTCACCTTGGCGCCTGGCGCTAGCTGGCAAGTACCAGCCAGTCCGCGCTATATGCTGCTGATGGTGGTGTCAGGCAGCTTGACTGTGGGGGCGGGAGGCGCTGGCATGGAATTGAAGTTGGAACAGGCGGTATTACTGCCGGCCGAGGGTGCTGCCACCTCCATTGGTAATAGCGCCTTGACAGACTGCATAGTATTGTTGGCCGAGCCACTCGCTCCGGCATGAACTAAGCTCTTAGCGAGGGATGGCCTTGCATAGTGCTGGGCTTTTTAGACACGTTCAGTAAAGAGTCTGAGGAATGTCGGCTATCCAGTTGCTCCGAGGGGAGTGCTGTGGCAAAATCTGCGCCCCTTTTGGGAGGTAAGGTAAAGCCTGCCTTGGAAAAGAGGATGAGCCAGTGCCAAACGCACCGATAGTGGGTGATAGCGCAGAGGTTGATCAAGCCGCAGTAGTAGATGCTGCGGGCAGTTTTAGCGGAAGTGGTGAAATTGGTATACACGCTGGTTTTAGGTACCAGTGCCGTAAGGCGTGGGGGTTCAAGTCCCCCCTTCCGCACCAACTTTTTTTGAGTGCTCGCATTGCCGGGCACGTCAGACTAAATCATAAATTAAATTACTGTAGTGAGGACTATCCATGCAGGTTTCCATAGAGACAACCTCCGGGCTCGAAAGACGTATGACTGTGGGTGTTCCCGCTAATGAAATTGATAGTGAGGTTGCTCAGCGTCTGCAGAAAGCATCACAGACAGCGCGCATTGACGGTTTCCGCCAAGGCAAAATCCCGGCCAAGGTCATCAAGCAACGCTATGGTGCTGGCGTGCGCCAGGAAGTGGTTGGTGAAGCCTTGAGTCGAACTTTCTATGAGGCGGTGACGAAAGAAGAGCTGCGCCCCGCAGGTCAGCCCGCTATCGAACCGGTAAAAGATGAAGAGGGTGCAGACCTCGAATACATCGCGACCTTTGAAGTTTACCCGGAAATCTCCCTACAGGATTTCACTCAAATCAGTCTGTCTCGCCCCGTGGCCACGGTCTCGGACGAAGATTTAACGGACATGATTGAGAATTTACGCAAGCAACGTTCGAGCTGGGATGTTGTTGAGCGTGCTGCCGCTGACGGTGATCAGGTCGTCATTGACTATAAAGGCACGCAAAGCGGTGAGGAATTCCCCGGTGGCACAGCAGAGGGTTCCGACCTGGTGTTGGGTTCCGGTCGCATGATTCCCGGTTTTGAAGACGGCGTTGTCGGTTTATCGGCGGACGATGAAAAAACCATCAGCCTAACTTTTCCCGATGATTACCACGCCGAAGACCTACGAGGCGCTGCCGTTGAATTTGCGGTAAAAGTGACTGCGGTGAAAGAACAGACTCTCGCCGAGCTGAATGATGAGTTTTACGAGCAGTTTGGTGTCAAGGAGGGCGGTAACGAAAAATTCCTCGAGGAAATTCGCTCGAACATGGAGCGAGAGCTGGAAACTGCGGTTAAGAACAAGGTGAAATCGCGCCTAATGAACCAGCTGCAGGATCTACACACGGTTGAAATCCCCAAGGCCTTGTTGAGCAACGAAATTCAGGCTCTACGCCAGCAAATGCTCGGCCAGTTTGGCGAGGGTGCTCAGCAGATGGATATGTCTATTTTCCCCGACGAGCTGTTCGCTGACGAAGCCGGTAAGCGCGTTTCGCTGGGCCTGTTGATGGCAGAAATTGTTAAAGTCGCCGAAATTAGCGTCGATAACGATAAGGTTAAGGCCTTTATTGAAGACAGAGCTGCCAGTTACGACGACCCCGAACAGGTCATCCAGTACCACTACTCCAATCAAGAGCTGCTCAATAGTGTGCAGTCAGCGGTTATGGAAGAACAGGTAGTGGAGCATATTTTAAATTCGGCTAAAATAGCAGATGAGGCAACCAACTATAAGGGTGCTCTGACCCCCGATCCCGTTGTCGAAAAGGACTCTGACGAAAGCGAAGACTGATTTGCTCGCTTGGTGTAGAGTAAAGTTTGCAATGCTAAAGCTTGGTCTGATGTCCGTGGTTGAAGTGCGGACACAAGGGCCGAGCTCTTACTGAACAACTCGAGAGCTAAATATGATCCACGATGGGATGAATTATAATAAGGATACGAGGGCGGCAGGTGGTCTGGTGCCCATGGTGGTTGAGCAAACTGCTCGCGGCGAGCGTTCATTCGATATTTATTCGCGCCTGTTAAAGGAACGCGTAATTTTTTTGGTTGGCCCGGTAGAAGATTTCATGGCCAATCTGGTTGTTGCCCAGCTTTTATTCCTGGAATCGGAAAACCCTGATAAAGACATCCATCTGTATATTAATTCTCCCGGTGGTTCGGTAACGGCTGGTATGGCGATTTATGACACCATGCAGTTTATCAAACCCGATGTCAGTACCATGTGTATAGGTCAGGCAGCGAGCATGGGAGCATTTTTACTAGCAGCGGGGGCTAAGGGTAAGCGCTTTTTATTGCCCAATTCGCGCTGCATGATTCACCAGCCCAGTGGTGGCGCTCAGGGGCAAGCCTCTGATATCCATATTCAAGCTCAGGAAATACTGAAAATTCGCGAGCAATTAAATAGAGCTATGGCCCTTCACACTGGGCAGACGGTGGAGCAGATCGGCCTCGATACGGAGCGTGATAATTTTATGAGCGCTGTAGAGTCGAAAGAGTACGGTTTGGTTGACGAAGTATTGGACAAACGCGCATAGTCGTTGTAGCCTGATATTTGATTTTGGTAATTTTTATAGGTAAGTGCTTGTATTTTAGGTGTTTATTTGAAGCGAGGGCAAGGTAGTGAGCGATAAAAGCGGCGGAGATAAGGACGGGGATAAACTCCTGTATTGCTCGTTCTGTGGTAAAAGCCAGCATGAGGTTCGCAAACTCATTGCCGGGCCATCGGTTTTTGTCTGTGACGAATGTGTCGATCTTTGCAACGATATTATTTCTGAAGAATTACAGGAAGCCAAAAGTGCCGAGACAGTTGAAAAGCTGCCCACGCCGGTTGAGATTAGTGGCACCCTCAATGAATATGTAATTGATCAACTGCGTGCTAAGAAAGTGCTCTCGGTGGCGGTTTACAACCACTACAAACGTCTGCAGTTAGGCGCAAAGGTGGCAAAAGGCGGTGTTGAACTCGGCAAAAGCAATATATTGTTGGTCGGCCCTACAGGAAGTGGCAAAACACTATTAGCTGAGACCTTAGCTCGTTTATTGAATGTGCCCTTCACCATTGCCGATGCAACGACACTCACCGAAGCCGGTTATGTCGGTGAGGACGTTGAAAATATTATTCAAAAACTATTGCAGAAGTGCGATTACGATGTCGAGAAAGCACAACAGGGCATTGTTTATATTGATGAAATTGACAAGGTGTCACGCAAATCTGACAATCCCTCCATCACTCGCGACGTTTCGGGCGAAGGTGTCCAGCAAGCGCTGCTGAAATTGATTGAAGGTACCGTTGCTTCGGTTCCACCCCAAGGTGGACGTAAGCATCCTCAGCAAGAATTTCTGCAAGTTGATACCTCGAATATTCTGTTTATCTGTGGCGGTGCTTTCTCTGGCCTGGAGAAAATCATCCGAGACCGATCGGAGAAGGGCGGTATCGGCTTTTCTGCCAGTGTCAGCAGCAAAGATGAAAAGAGCAATATTGGCGATGTCTTGAAGGATTTGGAGCCAGAAGACCTGATTCGCTTTGGTTTAATCCCTGAGTTTGTGGGACGCCTTCCCGTTGTCGCAACCCTTGAAGAGCTCGATAAAGATGCCTTGATCAATATATTGGTCGAGCCTAAAAACTCCTTGGTTAAACAGTACTCAGCACTCTTTGAGATGGAGGATGTCGAACTTGATATCCGCCAGGATGCCCTTGAGGCGATTGCCGAAAAGGCATTGACGCGTAAAACGGGTGCTCGTGGCTTACGCTCTATAATAGAAAATACCTTATTAGAGAGTATGTATGACATCCCCTCGCGCAAGGATGTTCATAAAGTCGTTGTCGATGCCTCCGTTATCAGTGGGGATTCGGAACCCTTACTGGTATATGACAATCCCGAACAGTTGAAGACTGCAAGCGACGAAGCATAAACAAAAACGGGCCTAAAAGGCCCGTTTTTGTTTATGGGCACTTGTATTTGCTGCAATTGGCCCCATACCAAGGATACTCACCCGAACCAGTAATAATCTGGAATAAGAGGTAAAAATGGGACAGGAAACAATAGAAGATTTATCGCTGACACGGTTGCCAATGCTGCCCTTGCGAGACGTAGTGGTTTTCCCGCAAATGGTGGTGCCACTGTTTGTCGGTCGAGAACGATCAATTCTTGCACTAGACGATACGATGGCGGAGCACAAAAAAATTGTTTTGGTTGCTCAGCGCGATGCTGCCTGTGATGACCCAGGCCCGTCAGACGTCTATGAAATTGGCACCGTTGCCACGATCTTGCAGCTACTGAAGTTGCCAGACGGCACGGTTAAGGTGTTGGTGGAAGGGTCTGAGCGCGTCAATATAGATACTATTGTGGAAGACAATGGATATTTTGTTGCCGATTACTCGGTGATTGACAGTGAAATTGCTGAGCAAGGTGAGCAAGATGCACTGGTTAGAACGCTGGTTAATGCCTTTGAAGAATATGTGGGCCTGAATAAAAAAATCCCTTCAGAGGTGGTGACAACGGTCGCTGGTATTGACGAGCCTGGGCGTCTCGCCGATACCGTGGCAACTCACATGACACTGACCCTCGAGCAAAAGCAGGAGGTGTTGGAAATCAGTGATGAGAAACTGCGTATTGAACACCTGCTAATCTTGATGGAGTCTGAGCTTGATATCGCTCAAATCGAGCAGCGTATTCGCGGTCGTGTCAAAAAGCAGATGGAGAAGAGCCAGCGCGAGTATTACCTCAACGAGCAAATGAAGGCGATTCAAAAAGAGCTGGGGGAGATTGATGATGTGCCCAATGAGCTCGAGCAGCTTGAAACTCGCATCAAAGAAGTGGGTATGCACAAAGAGGCTTTGAAGAAGGCCACTGCGGAGCTTAATAAATTAAAAATGATGTCGCCGATGTCGGCAGAGGCATCTGTGGTGCGCAGCTACCTTGACTGGATGGTCAGTGTGCCCTGGAAAAAGCGCTCCAAGGTACGTCATGATCTGGTTCTGGCCGAAAAGATTCTCAATGAAGACCACTACGGCCTGGATGAAGTTAAAGAGCGCATCCTCGAGTTTCTCGCGGTGCAAAGTCGAGTCAAAAAACTTAAGGGTCCGGTGTTGTGTCTGGTCGGCCCTCCGGGCGTTGGTAAGACCTCGCTGGGTGAGTCAATTGCTCGAGCGACGGGACGCAAGTTTGTACGCATGTCTCTCGGTGGTGTCCGTGACGAAGCGGAGATACGGGGCCACCGCAGAACCTATATCGGTTCTTTGCCGGGTAAGTTGATACAAAAAATATCCAAGACAACCGTTAAAAACCCTCTTTTCCTCCTGGATGAAGTCGATAAGTTGGGCATGGATCATCGCGGTGACCCCTCTTCGGCACTATTGGAAGTCCTGGATCCGGAGCAGAACAACAGTTTTAACGATCATTATTTGGAGGTCGATTACGACCTGTCAGAGGTGATGTTTATCTGCACCTCAAACTCGATGAATATTCCGGGCCCTTTACTCGATCGTATGGAAGTGATCCGCATTCCGGGGTATACCGAGGCAGAAAAAGCGAATATTGCATTGAAGTACCTATTGCCCAAACAGCGTAAAGCCAACGGCTTAAAAGTAGGTGAGCTTGTCCTCGAGGAAGGTGCCATCCTTGATATTGTGCGTTACTACACTCGAGAGGCGGGTGTGCGTGGCCTGGAGCGAGAGATTGCCAAGATTTGCCGCAAAGTGGTCACCGGTTATGCCAAAGATGCAAATCAGGGGCTGATCACAGTGGGTTCAGCCGAGCTCGAGGAGATGCTGGGTGTACGCAAGTTCGATTTCGGTCGTGCGGAAGACCAGAACCAGGTGGGCCAGGTTACAGGGCTGGCATGGACCTCTGTCGGTGGAGAGTTGTTGACCATTGAGTCCGCAGCGGTGCCAGGTAAGGGTGCTATCGTAAAAACAGGTTCCCTGGGTGACGTTATGCAGGAATCCATCCAGGCCGCCTTGACGGTTGTTCGCAGCCGCTCTCAGGTCCTGGGTATCCATCGTGACTTTCATCGCAATTATGATTTGCATATCCATGTGCCCGAGGGCGCGACTCCCAAAGATGGCCCCAGTGCGGGTATCGCCATGTGTACAGCCCTGGTTTCGGTGTTGACCGAAATCCCGGTGCGTGCTGCGGTGGCGATGACCGGAGAAATTACATTGCGTGGCCAGGTGTTGAAAATTGGTGGTCTTAAAGAAAAACTCCTGGCCGCCCACCGTGGTGGTATCACGGAAGTGATTATTCCGAAAGAGAACGAGCGGGATTTAAAGGAAATACCCGACAATATTAAGGCCGATTTAACGATTCACCCGGTGAAATGGGTGGATGAAGTGCTGGAACTGGCTTTGCAAAAAATGCCAAAGCCACTGTCTGATGAAGAATACCGCAAATCTGAGGACTCAAACCTGTCGCCGGATGGTGAACAATCGACATCGCGTATTAGTACACACTAAAATATCAGACTGCGTGCTTGACCGCTCTCTGAGCGGTTGGTATAAAGTCTCGTCCCCGCATATGCATCATTGGGGCTGTACAATATTCAATCAAATTTAGAGGGGTTTAATGTGAATAAATCGGAGCTTATCGACGCAATTGCGGAATCAGCAGACTTATCGAAAATGTCGGCAGGAAGAGCACTGGACGCAGTTGTAGAAGCGATTACCACATCATTACAAAAAGGTGATCCGGTTTCGCTGGTTGGCTTTGGTACCTTTGCGGTCAAACATAGACCTGCAAGAAAGGGGCGCAACCCCAAGACTGGCGCTGAAATTCAAATTTCAGCGGCTAATGTACCTGGTTTCAAGGCCGGCAAAGCGTTAAAAGAAGCAGTCAATAGTTAAGTCAATTACTGCTTTGAAGTAGTTTAAATAAGTAGTACGGAAAGGCGCATTGATGCGCCTTTCTTCTTTTTAGCTCAGGCTGTTTGTTAGTTTAGGGCTTTTTTGTAGAAGGCTAGGGGAATAAAAAATGTTGCAAGATTTCCGTGAAGGCATGAAGGGTATCGCTTTTTTCATTGTTATTTTGATCATTGTGCCATTTGCTTTCGTCGGCATTGATTCGATTTTTTCCAATAGCCCGGCAAGTGATGCCGAGCTGGAAGTCGATGGGCATAGTATTTCTCGCCTGGTGGTCGACCGCGCTCTGGCGATCCATAAGCAACGCCTGCTACAGCAACTGGGTGATATCGACCCCGCATTGCTCGATGATACGATACTCAGAGGGCCAGTTAGACAGCGTTTGATCAGGGAGAAGGCTGCGGAATTGACAGCACAATCAACGCAAATGGGTGTATCCCCGGTAACCATTGCCTCCCTACTGCAAACGGTTGATGTCTACCAAAGCGCCGGTAAGTTTGATCGAGATAAATATGAATTTGCGATTCGGCAAATGGGTTATACCCCGAGGGAGCATCACACTTACATGAACAATGGCTTATTACTCAGCCAATTTGCCAGTGGTGTCACGGATACGGGCTTTGTCACCGATGCCGACTTAGAGTTGGCGGCCAGAATCTTTGAGCAACGTCGTAACTATTACTATTTAACGCTTCCCATTGCTCCCCTGGTTGCGACGGCGACTGTAAGCGCCGATGAAATCAAAGCTTTCTATACGGCTCGCAGAGAAGAGTTCGCCACTGAAGAGAGCGTAGAGCTCGAGTATATTCAACTAGCGATAGATGACCTGCTCGCTCAGGTGGATGTTGACGAAGAGATGGTGCGTGAATTATTTGATGCCCGACAGGCAGCCCGCCAGGCTTCAGCACGACGCCGAGTGGCGCATATTTTGATTGAGGTCGAAGCCGACGATAGCCACCTGGCGGAAATTGCGGAGATTCAGCAAAAGCTAAGTAGTGGTAGTGTATTCGATGCACTGGCACAGCAGTACAGCGATGATCTAGGCAGTTCTGAGCAAGGTGGTGATCTTGGGTTTTTTGATACTGGCGCTTTCCCTGAGCAATTCGAAACAGCCCTGCTTGGCCTTTCCAAAGGCGAAGTGTCTGCCCCGGTCGAAACCGATAGCGGTGTTCACCTGATTCGCCTCACCGAATTAGAAGTTAGTGAGCCACTCGTTTTTGACACCGAAAAGGCAACTATTGAGCTGGAGTTACAGCGTCAGCTGGCGGCCGAGTTACTGCCTGAGAAGATTGAGCAGTTGCGGGAGTTGTCTTACAACGCCGAAACTCTCACCGAACCCGCCGAACTTATGGGGCTCAGTGTTAACACGAGTGCTGCTTTTACTCGCAGTGGCGGTACAGGCCTGGCGGCCTATCCAGGTGTGGTCAGTGCAGCCTTTGCCGATGATGTGCTAAGTAATGGTTATACCAGTGATATTGTCGAACTCGGTGAGGCTGGAGTAGCCGTGCTCAAAATTCGCAAACATTATCCGGCGGGCTATCGCTCACTGGAGGAGGCGACACCCGATATTACTAGCCAATTGCAACGGACGGCGGCACAACTGAGTCTGACGGTGCGAGCGGATGCATTGCAGGCGAAAATTGCGGCAGGTAAGAGTATAGAGAGTATTGCCAATGCCGAAGGCCTGGCATGGCAAGTCAGTCTTGATACCACACGTTTCGATAACCGTGTCGATGGCGCCATTAGAGATCACGCTTTTAGTTTGCCTGCGACCAGCACCTTGCCATTGGCAAGTGCTTTTGGTCTCGCTAATGGTGATTACGTTGTGCTTTCTCTGACCGGTCTTGAGTCGGGTCAATTGGCTAGTATCCCAGAGTCTCGACGGAATAGTTTGGCTAAGTCTGCCAGTCGTACCCTGGCGCAGCGTGAATACCAGGGCTATGAGTCATTAATTCTGGCCGAGGCAACAGTGAAAATGGATAAGTAAAGGCCATCAGGTGTGGTTGTTTGGCGTTACCAGGGGATATTACTAGGAGCGGGGAAAGAGGCTTAAGGTTTGTCCTGCTTTGATTAGCCCCTGTTTGTTGAGCTTATTCCAGCGCACAATATCGCTAATACTAACTTTGAATTGCTTCGAGATCAGAGATAGGGAATCACCCTTTTTGATTTTATAACTGAGGCGACTGTTGACGTCCACAGGCTTGGCGGCCCGTACCTTCAGGCGTTTGCCGATCTTTAAGGGCGCATTCGGGTTCAGACCATTCCAGCGTGCTAGTTGTTGGGTTTTTACTCGATAGGCCCTGGCAATTTTCCACAAGCTGTCGCCCGGACGAACCCTGTAGTACTGAGTGGGCCGTGCAAAACTCGGCAGCTGACCCCGGTTAATGTTCGGAACTTTCAAGGTCTGGCCGGCTCGGATTCGGCTCGAACTCATGGTGTTTTGCGACATCAGTGCCTGTACACTGAGTCCGTGGTTTTGGGCAATTAGTCCCAGGGTATCCCCTTGTTGCACTTTGTATTGTTGAATATCAAGCCAGCGATCTTTCGGTGTGTTGTGCAATCGCGTCTCAAAGCCGGCCACTTTTCCTCGGGGGATCAATAGACGGTGGGGGCCCCCTGGGGGAGTAGCTGTTTGCTGGTAGCCAGGGTTGAGTCGATAGACTTTATCAACACTCATTTTAGCGAGTAAGCTGACCTGATAGAGGTCGATTTGTTGGGGTAGGTCGACCATTTTAAAATAAATTTCAGTGGAAATATTTGGTAGGACCAAAGCATAGTCCGCGGGTGAGGCGGTCACCTGGGCCAGGGCAATTAATTTTGGCACATAGGCGCGAGTTTCTGCAGGTAGGCGCAGAGCCCAGAAATCGGTGGCCTTACCGCGGCGTAGATTTGCTTGTATGGCTTTGGAGACGGTTCCTTCGCCGGCATTATAGGCGGCGAGTGTCAGCAACCAATCGCCCTTAAAACGTTTGTTCAGGTATTTAAAATAGCGGATGGCGGCATCGGTCGAGCTGATAACATCGCGTCGTCCGTCATACCAGTGGTTGCGTTTTAAGCCCAGATAGTCCCCGGTGGGACGCATAAATTGCCACAGGCCGGCGGCACCGCTGGGCGAATAGGCAAAGGGATTGTAGGCGCTTTCGACAAAAGGCAGCAGGGCTAATTCCAGAGGCAGGTCGTTGCCTTGTAGCTGAGCAATGATGTGGGCCATGTATAGCTCGGTCCGGGAACTAAGACGGTCGATGTAACGCTGCTTACCTGTATAGTTCTTACGATATTTTTCGACCTCCGCGTTGTCGACTTCGCGAAGTACGCCTTCGCTTTGTGCGATTGTTTGCCAGGCGTTAAGGGGCCGCTCTATAGTTATCGGTGTGGTTTCTACATTATTTTTGCTTGTGATTTGGCTATCAGAGGTTTTGCTCTCAGCGTCGACTGTGGCTTTATCGCTATTACTAGATACGAGAGGAGTTTGGTGTTCTATAGAGATGGGATTCGAGGCTTGCTGAGCACAGCCCACTAGTAAACAGAGGCTCACAGTAAAAGTGAGGGATGAATATTTCATAACGACCCGAAACTGCAAAAGCAGACATTATTTCGATTAAAAAAGGGGGTGAGAATTGCCTATATTGGGCGCTTAAGAAAGCCCTCACACCTGGAAGCTGAGGTGGCTCTCAAGCTTTAGAAATTGTCCTTCCAGAGACGGATTTCCTGTAAAACTTCAATCGGGCTCTGTAATTGACGGGCGCCGTGTTGCGTTGCTGCCTGGGCGACAGGGGGTAAATGACAGCGTAAAAAGGGGTTGGTTTCTCGCTCGATACCGAGAGTGGTAGGTATGGTCGGTAGTCCTTGTTCTCGCTTTTGGGTATCGGCAACAATTTTTTCCTTTAGCGCCTGACTGTCAGGTTCGACAGCAGTGGCAAAAGCCAGGTTGCTCAAGGTGTATTCATGGGCGCAATAAATTTGTGTCGCGTCGGGCAGGGCCGCGAGTTTCTGTAGTGACTGGTACATTTGTTGTGGACTGCCCTCAAAAAGGCGGCCACACCCGGCGCTGAAAAGTGTATCGCCGCAAAAAACCAGCGGGTTTCCGCCATTGGGAGCAGCGTGGTAGGCAATGTGGTCGAGGGTATGGCCGGGTATTTCCAGTACTGAAAAGTTAGTGCCTGCCAGGGTAATATTATCGCCTTCACCGAGCTGTTGTGTGATCTGTGGAATATTGGCCGAATCGGGGCCGTAGACCGGCACGTCATATTGGGTGAGCAGGGCTTTGATACCACCGGTGTGATCCGGGTGATGGTGGGTGATGAGTATTCCTGCTAGTTCTAGGTCGTGTTGTTCTAAGCATTTGAGTACCGGGAGCGCATCGCCCGGGTCGACAACAAAGGCGGCACGCTCGCCACTCAGGTGAAAGAGCCATAAATAGTTGTCCTGAAAAGCCGGGATGGTGTGAATAATAAGGGGCATTTTGTATTCTCCGATGACTTTTCAGGGTATTTTGCGCCATGATAAGATGCCTTGCTCGACAAGTCATTATAGGGAGGTAAGGTTTTGAGTAAAGATCGCTTAAGCTTTCGATATTTGCTTGAACGGAAATATCAGCTTGCGCCCCTGCCACTAGTTCAGGATCAACTAGCGACCTGGTTTGATGACAGCTTTGGTGAAAACCTTTATCGACGTCAGAAAGCACTTTGTGAGCAGGTTTTAAGGCAGACCTTTGGGTATCGCCTGGCACAGCTGGCGGTCTCACCTAGGCACAGTTTTCTCGACAAACTCCAGCCTAGCCATAAGTTTATTTTGTCCCGTGCCCATGACGCAGCTGCCTGTCAGTGTGAGTTTGAGGCCGTGCCATTGCCATCGGATACCATTGACATTGTCTTATTACATCATGTCCTTGATTTTTCCAGTCACCCGCACGGGGCCTTGATTGAAGCGGCGAGGCTGGTTACTGCGGGTGGGCATATTGTTATTGTTGGCTTTAATCCACTGAGTCTTTTTGGTCTTTATAAGTGGCCGGGGGCTATTTTTTCGGACAAGGCAGTGTGGCGGCACAATAGTTTGAGGAGGGGTAGGGTTGTCGACTGGTTACAGCTATTGGGCTTTTATATTACTGATAGTGCGGCAATTGACTCGGGTGAAACGAGGGATTCCACGGCGACCTGGCAGCAACAGCTCAGCGCCAAGTATTTTAGTCGTGGCGCCTTTTATATAATCGTTGCGCAAAAATTGGTGACGCCATTGCGGCCCATTCGTACGCGCTCGTGGTCACCGATCAAAGCGGGTTCGTTGGTGGGCCTCAAGCAAGTACAGGCAGCGGACAGTTGCCACAAAAAACAGGGTATCGAGAAATGAAGGCTGTAGAAATTTTTACCGACGGCGCCTGTCGCGGCAATCCAGGGCCCGGGGGCTGGGGGGTACTGCTGCGCTACAACGGTATTGAAAAACCGTTGTACGGGGGCGAGACCCATACCACCAATAATCGCATGGAGTTGTTGGCGGCCATTCGCGGTCTGGAAGCACTGAGTGAACGCTGTCAAATTGACCTGACATCGGATTCCCAATATGTACGCAAGGGTATCACCGAGTGGTTGCAGGGCTGGAAGGCCAGGGGCTGGAAAACAGCGGCCAAAAAGCCTGTAAAGAATAAGGATTTATGGCAATTACTGGATCAACAAGCGGCGCGACATGAGGTCAATTGGCACTGGGTGAAGGGTCATAGTGGCCACCGGGAAAATGACATTGCCGACGAACTTGCCAATCAGGGCATCGACGAATTACCGGAGCAAGCGTGAGACAAGTTGTACTAGATACGGAAACTACGGGCCTGGAAGTCGCCCTCGACCACCGCATTATTGAAATTGGCTGCGTCGAAATTATTAACCGCAAGCTGACCGGGCGTCACTTCCATCGCTACATCAATCCACAGAGAGAGATCGATGCTGGGGCGATGGAGGTACACGGCATCAGCAATGAGGATTTGGCGGATAAACCTCTCTTTGCTCAGGTCGCTGAGGAGTTTATTGACTTCGTCAGCGGTGCCGAACTGGTGATTCATAATGCTCCCTTTGATGTCGGCTTTCTCAATGCCGAACTGGACAAGCTAGCTGGCCGGTACCGGCCCCTTGAAAATCACTCGGGCATAGTCGACACCCTCATCATGGCGCGTCAAATGCACCCAGGGCAGCGCAATAGCCTCGATGCTCTGTGCAAGCGCTACGGCGTCGATAACTCTCAGCGCACCCTACACGGCGCCTTACTCGATTCCGAAATTCTCGCCGATGTCTATTTGCTAATGACCGGGGGGCAGGTCGATCTTGTACTTGGCGGCGATGCGGCCGACAGTGAGGAAGGTGAAACGGAACCCGCCATTCGACGCCTCAGCGCCCAGCGCCAGCCCCTCAAGGTTATCCATGCAAGTGATGCCGAGCTTGTACAGCATCGACAAAAGCTTGAACAAATCAATCAATCGAGTTCTGGGCAATGTGGCTGGGCTGCTGCTGACATTTGATATCCAGCTATTTTATTAATGCTTGTGTTGTGCTTTAAAACCATAAATGAATGAAAACAAGGCGTTAAATTCTCTCGTGATTTTGGGGTAGGGCTTTATCCCAGTAGGGGCTGTCCGTGCTTGATACAGGCAGTGTCAGCTCTTATAAAAGATCATGAGCCACCTAGAAGGCCTGTTAGTTTCAGCTGTGTTGCTATCTTTCAGGTATTTGTACGTCTAGGTTTCGGCGCCAACTGCGCCGATGCTGGGTGATATTTATCGCTGTTGTTAAATGTACCATGGTGCTATATGAGCAGGATTGATTTCCTGCTTTAAAACGCTTGTCACATTTACAAGCAATGGTGATCCCCTGCGGTTCGTCGCTGGCCTTCACGTGGTTGACTCGAGACCCTCTGATAGACAATTATGCCTCAGCTCTTCGTGTTTATATGCGAGACGCTCGTGAAGTGGTTACAGGCTTTGCCTAGCGATAGTGATTTTAATTTTTTCAGTGTATGGCGGAAGCCTGAAAACACAATGGAACTGCAGTATTGGATAGTCACCAAGATAAGCAGGGCTTGGAGAGGCTAAAATAATTTTGTGAATAAACAAGCCGATGAGCGCCGCTATAGTATTAGGTTAAATCGGAAGAGCGGGGGCGCTAATAGTGGCCGAAATGGTGATAAACTTTCGACATGGTTTAGGACTAATGAATAGTGGGGTTGCACCACCCCGGGTTTGTAATGGCTTGAATATAGGGAGATAGTTAGGTGTTTGTGATTTTGTTGTCCGATAGTATGGATCCGTTTTACCAGAATGTTTCTTCATTACCGACGGCTTTTTTTACCTTCTTTTTACTTATCAGCGTTTTATTTTGGTTGGTTGCCGTGCTGGGTTTTGTCGATATCGATATTCTTGATTTTGACAGCTTGGGCAGTGACGGTGCTTCTGCTGTACATCAAGATGGCGTTTTATCAAGCCCAGATGTCCTGGCTGGCCTGTTGTTGCGCTTAGGCCTGCAAGGCGTACCACTCACTATTATCGTCTCCTTTGTCTCACTTTTCGGTTGGCTACTTTCCTATTATGTCGTGCATTTTTTTTTCGATGCAATACCAGAGGGGATGCTGAATTTCATTGCAGGTCTTGCCGTATTACTTGTTGCTTTATTGGTGGCACTTATTTGCACAGCCATTTTAATCAAGCCTTTGCGACCTTTATTTAAAAACTCTGAACAAAGTACTGCAAAATCTATGCTGGGTAAAACGGTTCTTGTGCGCACCTCGCGCGTAGATCTAGACTTTGGTGAGGCAACTCTGGAAGATGGCGGTGCAGGCCTTGTGCTGAAAATTAGGGCGGCGACCGAACAGGGCTTTGTCAAGGGGGATAGAGTGGTGTTGCTGGAATATGTAAAGGAAAAAAATGTGTATAACGTTATTTCAGAAAACGAATTTTTAGGTCGCTAGTTTATGTGTTGACCTGTAGAGAACGCCGCATACGACGACATTAATATAACGAAATTTATTCAACTATTACGACTATACCCCTTACTAATTTAATTCATGGATTGAACGCTATGGCTGATTTATCGGTACTTATGCCCATCTTGACGGGCGCTGGGATCTTCTTTGTTATTCTTTTAGGGTTGGCAGCCTTATTTAAAGCCTTCTATATCAAGGTTGATCAGGGTACCGCTTTGATTGTCAACGATATGAGTTCGCAACCTAAGGTGCATTTTACGGGTGCTCTGGTTTACCCGATTATTTACCGAAGAGAATTAATGAAGGTGTCATTGATCACCTTAGAGGTGGATAGACGCGGCAAGGATGGCTTAATCTGTGCAGATAATATGCGAGCCGATATAACGGTGGCTTTTTATCTGCGAGTCAATGAAACGGCAGAAGATGTATTGAAGGTCGCAAAATCTCTGGGCGCAGGTCGTGCCTCCGATAAAGAGGCGGTAAACCAGCTATTCAATGCTAAGTTTTCTGAGGCGCTGAAGACTGTCGGCAAGCAGATCGAATTTGTCAATTTATTTGAGAATCGTCAGGAGTTTCGCGAAAAGATCATTGAGGTGATCGGTGATGACCTCAATGGTTATGTCCTCGAAGATGTGGCGATTGACTATCTGGAGCAAACGCCGAAGTCGTCCCTCGATCCCACCAATATACTCGACGCCGAAGGCATTAAAAAAATCACCGAACTAACGGCGGAGCAAAATGTTCATACAAATATCCTGGAGCGCAATGAAGAATTGGCGATCAAGAAAAAGGACGTTGAAACCGTTGAGGCTATGTTGGAATTACAGCGTCAGCAGGCGGATGCCGAAGCTAAGCAGGAGAGAGAGGTTCTGACCATCAGGGCTCGGGAAGAGGCCGAAACGACGAAGGTTCAGGAAGAAGAGCGCCAAAGAGCAGAAGAAGCGACGATCAGGGTCAATCAGGAACTCTCGGTTAAAACAGAGAATCAGCAGCGTGAAATTGAAGTGGCCGCCCAAAATCGCCAGCGCGCTGTCGCTATCGAAGAAGAAAAGGTGGTGCGGGCGCGGGATCTGGAAATTGTTTCTCGAGAGAAAGAGGTGGACCTACAGAAAATCGCGGCAGAAAAAGCGGTGGAAATTGAGAAAAAAGAAATAGCCAATGTAATTCGCGAACGTATCGTCGTCGATAAAACGGTAGCCATTGAGGAGGAGAAAATCAATGAAGTCCGTGAGGTTTCCGAGGCGGATCGAGCTAAGCAGGTCAAGGTGCTTGCCGCCGAGGCGCTTGCAGAAGAAGACAAGGTCAAGCAGGTGAAGGCGGCCGAAGCTGAAGAGCAGGCAGCTAAGCACAAGGCCACTGAGGTAACCACCTTGGCACAGGCCGATTTGGAGGCAGCGGAAAAAGATGCCGAAGCCAAGAAAAAATTGGCGGAAGGCATTCAGGCAGAGGAGGCTGCCACTGGTCTGTCTGAGGCGAGGGTTCAGGCGGCCAAGGCGGATTCACTTGAAAAAGAGGGCTTGGCCGAAGCCACTGTTATTCAAGCCAAAGGTAATGCCGAGGCGGACGCTCTGCTGAATACCGGTAAGGCACAAGCGGATGTCACGTTGGCTCAGTTTAAGGCTGAGGCGGATGGTTTGACCGACAAGTTTACGGCTATGAATAATATGGATGAGAAGTCCAGGGCTCACGAAGAATTTCGTATGAGCCTTGAAACCGCACTGAAAGAAGCTCTGGCAGCGATAGAGGCTGGCAAGGAGATTGCCAAGGAGAATGCCGAGGTGCTGGCCGTTGCTCTCGGTACAGCGAAGATAGATATCGTCGGTGGTGAAGATCACTTCTTTAATAACTTCGGCAAGGCACTTTCAATGGGTAAGGCCATTGATGGCTTAGTAGAAAAAAGCGGCACCCTTTCAGCCGTGATTAACCGCGTAATTGAAGGCAAGCCCCTACTCGATACTCAACAAAGTGACAGGCAAGACACGGACAGGGAAAACCCACAAAGCTCTCCGGCAGAGTGATGTCACCCGCGGTGTTTAAAGCCACAAGTCAAAGTTAATGGACTCCGCGCAGTACATTCACATATTCAGTTGAGAGGAAAGCAAGATGGAGCAGCTTCGATCCGATAATGTCGATGGCGATCTCGTAGCGAGTGCCGTTGCCGACGGCGGTGCCTACGACGTTATTCGCAAACGCCTGGTTGAACAGGGGCAGATGCTCGACCAGAACACTCGCCTGCTCAATGAGGCGCGTTTGGAGGAATTTGGCAGTTCCGATATGGGCGTGCTGGCACGCGTCAGGGTGCGCACTGAAAATAATTGCGTGGCGCGAGATATTGTTCAAGTTGGCGAGCATTTATTATTCGGCTACAACGTTTTTATTGGCCTCAAGAAAGAAACGAAGGTTGAAGACGTTTTTGCGCTCTTTGATATTTGCGAAACTGATAGTGCTTATGAAATGAGGCCGGTTTCAATGGCCGGTACCTTTCTAACTGACAGCAGCTTTATCAATGATTTCGAAGAGTTATACCGCTATTACAAGCACACCAAACTCGTCGAGTTGACGATCAAAAGAGGGGTGCTGTTAGCAGGTTTTCAAATTGGCGAGCGACTAGAAGATATTCGCGTTTTTCGCTGGTCGCTATCGGCAGATGGCAAGGATGTTAAATACATCGATAATCGTGGTGAGCGCCATATTGAACTGCCACCGGCCTACGATTTTGAGTGGTTGCAAACCAGCCGCGATGATACGGTCCATGGTCGTCATGCCCATGTAAACATCCTTGATACGGTGTTTGTCGAGACGCTCAATGGTGAACTCACCATCAAAATTGAAAATAACACCGATGATGGTTTGGGCATCTATCGTGAACCCGTCGAAGACAAAACCCAGTCGATTGATGATGCCGAAATCTGTTATGCGGCTGTGGGTAGTTTGATTTTATTGCAGGTCTGCCCCTACCGTGAAAAACTTGCACGTTATCTGATCTATAACACCGTGACACAAGAGGTGAGGCGTATTGATGCCATTGGCCAGTCTTGTGTGCAATTGCCTGAAGACCACGGGGTTATTTTCCCTGGTGGCTATTATTTGCAAGGCGGCGAATACAAAACCTTTGACCAGGAATTTAGTGGGCTGAAGTTTAAGCGCTCAATCCGCTCTGCCAATGGTGAAGATATCCTCTATGTCTTTTATGACCCAATAGAGGGTGCCCTCGGTTTATTTGCCTATAACTTGATTGATAAGGCGTTAAATAATCCAATCTTTGCCCATGGTTATGCATTGGCCGAAAATGGACAGTTAGTGATTTTTTCTGCGGAGCTTGAACCGACGCGTATACACCCCATGCAAATTTGGCAAACGCCCTACGTCAGCAACGAATTTGCCAGTCAGGTGCCAGACAGCCAGACCTTCCTGGGGCGTATTGGCAATGCTGAACTCGTTCGAGGCGTCTCGGACCTCTATAGTATTAAGCGATTAATTGACAATCAATCGGCCACCTCACGTTTGTATGAGGAGCTCGGTAAGAATTCAAAAAAGGTATTTGAGGATCACTACTGGATTGATAGCGAAGATATTCAGGGCATCGCCGCAGTCTTAAAAAATATTGCGGCAACGGCTGAATTGGTAATTGATGAGTTTGAAAAGGTTGAGAGTATTCAACAGCAGTCTGCCAAGACCATGCTGCAAGCCGATCGAGACCAGGAGCGCTTGATCCTGTCGATCCGCCCCGAAAACTGGGACAGCACAGAGGAATATGTCGATGCACTTGGCAAGCTGCGCCGTCAACGGGGTCATTTAGCCACGGTGAAAGAGCACCGCTATATTGATGTTGCTCACATTCAATACCTGGACAAGCAATTGCAGGATGCCGAGGCGTCTCTGAGTGAGAAAACCCTTGATTTTCTCTCCGCAGAAAGGGCCCTTGAACCCTATCTCAATAAAATTTCTGCTTTAGATAAAGACCTTGCTAACTCCAATACCATAGCAGAGCTTTCCCCTCTCATTGCCATCCTCGAAGACACGGCCTCGGGTTTGGATTTACTCTCTGAGTTAATGGCAAGTCTGAAAGCAGATGATGCGACTGTGCGCACGCGAATTATCGACACCATTTCCCAGGTCTATGCCAAGCTCAATCAAAGCAAGGCCAAGGCCAGGCACAAGCAAAAAAACCTCGGTTCAGAGGAGGCTGTTGCCCAGTTTAGCGCGCAATTTAAACTATTCTCCCAGAGTATTGCCAATGCTCTGGGACTGGCGACGACGCCGGAGAAATGTGATGAACAGTTGTCACGGCTATTGGTCCAGCTGGAAGAGCTGGAAAGTCAGTTCACCGACTTTGAGCAGTTCCTGTCCGATATTGTCGGTAAACGCGAAGAAATTTACGAAGCCTTCGAAAACCGCAAGCAACAGTTACTGGAGGAACGTCAGCGCAAGGCGCAATCTGTTGCCGATGCCGGCGACCGTATTTTATCGAGTATCACAAAACGCTCACTACAATTTACCGACGCCGATGCATTAAATACGTATTTTGTGGCGGATACCCTGGTCATAAAGACTCGTGACTTGGTGGGGCGATTGCGTGAGCTGGGTAGTGCCGTTAAAGCGGATGATCTTGAGTCTCGCTATAAGGCCATTGTTGAGCAGGCCCTGCGCTCCCTGCGGGACAAGTCGGATATCTTTGAGGACGGCGGCAATATCATCAAGTTGGGGCCACGTCACAAGTTTTCTGTGAATAAGCAGGAACTTGATTTAACGATCATTCCGCGAGGTGGCGAACTGAGTATTCATTTGACCGGCACCAATTATTACGAGCCCATTACCCATCCCGATTTATTGGCATCGCGAGATTATTGGGATATGTCGCTGGAGTCTGAAAGCCCTAAAGTCTATCGGAGCGAGTTTTTAGCGGTGTTGATTATTGATGCCGCCCGGGCACAGCAGCACGGTTTGTCGGTCGACATCCTCAATGCAGCACTGATTGACGATGAGGCACTAGGCAAGTTGGTACGAGGTTTCGCTAGCCCCCGCTACAAAGAAGGTTATGAAAAAGGCGTGCATGATCACGATGCCGCGCTATTGCTTAAGCAATTAATTCCCGCCATCAAGCGCGCGGACCTGCTTCGGTATGACCCCACAAGTCGAGGCTTGGCGCAAGTATTTTGGGCCAATATTAAGGGCGGTGCCGAGCAGAAAGAGGCGGCTTTATCTCCGCTGAATGGTCTTCGTGGTGACAGGCTTTCCCATAATACGTGGCGCGAGCGTGCCCAGTCGGCAACACAAATGCAATCGGTGTTTGCCAGCGCCCAGGCCCTTGAACTCTTGGCAGAGGAGGTACGTCAGCAATTAACGGGTTTTATTACCCAGCACCCGATTGCGGTTAATGCGCTGGATATCCGCCGCGCTGCCGATTATCTGGTGGCCGAACTGGGTCGCGAGCGCCTTGAATTTATTGGCAGTAAATACGCCGTTCGGCTTGTCGATCTATTGAAGAAATCGATGGATGACGACACCTGGCGTCGTTACCAGGCCTCATTAACGAAAATGCTGGGTTGGCCCGCCGAGCGCTGGCAACTAAGCACCGCATGGTTACAGGCTCTGTTGTTTGATAGAGGCTTGAAAGGTAGTGGCTTAGGTGAGGAGGCTTTGGATCAAGACAGTTTGGCTGAAAGGCGCTTGGGCCAACTGGCTCGATATATCCCCGAAGCGGTGGCAATGATCAATGCCGATGAGCGCTTGGATCGCCGTCTTACCGAGGTGGATGTGGAGTTGAGTGTGGAGGGTTTATTGGGCGAGCACCCTCGTATTGAAAGGCGTACGCTTTCCTTTGCCCTGGACTCTTACCTACAGCGTATGGAAGAACACCGTGTTGAAGTGCTACCCGCCTACCGGGATTATCTGCAGCTGCGGCAGGGTTTTATTGCCGAGAAACGAGATGAATTGCGTCTTGATGAGTTTAAGGCGCGGCCCTTGAGTTCCTTTGTGCGCAACCGTCTGATTAACGAATCCTATCTGCATTTGATCGGTGATAACTTCGCCAAGCAAATGGGTAGTGTGGGGGAGAATAAACGCACCGACCTGATGGGCCTGCTGATGCTGATCTCTCCCCCGGGTTACGGTAAAACCACGCTCATGGAATACGTCGCGAACCGGCTGGGTTTGATCTTTATGAAGATCAACTGTCCCTCGCTCGGGCATGATGTACTTTCCCTGGATCCCGAGCAGGCACCGAACGCCACGGCCCGGCAAGAGTTGGAAAAATTAAATCTGGCCTTGGAAATGGGTAATAACGTCATGCTCTACCTTGACGATATCCAGCATACACACCCCGAGTTCCTGCAAAAATTTATCTCACTATGTGATGGTACCCGTCGTATCGAGGGTGTTTGGCGGGGGAAACCTAAGACCTACGATATGCGCGGCCGCAAGTTTTCTGTTGTTATGGCAGGGAACCCCTACACCGAATCCGGCGAGTTGTTCAAAGTTCCGGATATGTTGGCGAACCGAGCAGATATTTATAACCTGGGTGACATTCTTGGCGGCATGGATGAGCAATTTTCTCTCAGTTATATCGAGAACGCGTTGACCTCTAACCCGGTATTGGCGCCATTGGCACTCAGGGAAATGAATGACGTCTATCAGTTAATTAATTTGGCGAAGGGCCGGGATGTTGCAAGCAGTGACTTAAGTCATCAATACAGCGCCGCTGAGATTAACGAAATCACCGACATCTTTAAAAAGTTGTTTGTCATTCAGGACGTCGTATTGAAGATCAACAAACAATACATTAGTTCTGCTGCTCAGAATGAGCAATATCGCATTGAACCTTCATTCAAGTTGCAGGGTAGCTACCGCAATATGAATAAGATGACGGAAAAGGTGTCTGCGGTGATGAACGAAGCAGAGCTGATGCAAATGATTAGCGATCATTATTTAGGCGAAGCGCAACTGTTGACCACCGGGGCGGAAGATAATTTGCTGAAACTGGCTGAATTGCAGGGCAATATCAGCGAAGAAGAGTCAGTGCGCTGGGAGCAGATAAAACGGGATTTTCTACGCAATAAAGCCATCGGTGGTGATGATGCCGATGTTGGTGGCAAGGTGATTGCTCAGCTCGCCGATTTGGTTACAGGTGTGCAGAGTTTAAGTGCTGTGGCAGCTCGAACAGGTCCGCCAGGCACGGATATGGCACCGGAGCCATCGGCGTCCCTGGTGGCTGTACTGGATAAGCTGACGGCCGTCGTTGCACTGGGTCGGCCCAATGTGGAGGTGGTTAATCAGCCTGTGCCGGGCATGGATAAAATCATGAGCGTATTATCCAACACGATTATCTACAGTATTTTTCCCTTGGTGCGCAGCATGGATAAAAAGCTTGAGATGGACCTGCGCAGCCATGACAAAATGCAAGATATCTCCCAGCAGTTACGTGACCTGGAGTCGGAGGTGGTAGGTAAGCCGACGATGGATTCGCCCGATGACATTCAGCCTAGCTCCGGCACATAAAATACCTGCCAGCTATATTCGCATGAGTCGGTGTAATCAGAGTACGCTCAAATGGGACGGGCTTGCTTGAGTGCTATACGAGGCAGCTATTCTTGGCCTGTATCGCTGCCACTGTGTATTTATTGAGGCTTGATGCCTAGCTCTGGTAGTCACGATGAATGCTTTCCCCTCTCGTTAAAACTGCGACCTGTTAGCGGTGCGTATTAGCGGTAGTCTGCTATAGTTCAAAAAATGATCAGATATCAGATTGTTTATGTGATTCAACATATTGATTTGTAGCTGTTTTTATAGACCCTGTGGTGTGAGAAGCGAGCCCGATATGCAAAATATAAGTCCTCAGGTGCTGGAGTTTATTGGCCACGAATACAAGTCGGTTCTGCAATCTGTCAACGGCTTGGTACAGCGACTGACTGTGGCTCATTTAGAAGAGCTTAATGAGCAGTTACTTGAGCTACGCGGTGCCGCACAGATGGCTCAGCTGGTTGGTATGAGCCGCTTGTTTGCCGAGATGGCCCGTGCTGTGGAGGCGGTAGTGAGTGGCGATAAGGCCATCGACGAGCTGCAACCCCTGCTTGACCAGGCCCTGCTGCTGGCGGACGGTTTGATTGCCACCATTGTCGAGCAGAAAGGGGAAAACCCCTGTGTACTTCTCCCCGAAATGACGGCGCTGCGCCGCTTCAGGGGAGCGCCTCCGCTCTATGAATACCATCTGCTCAATGACCTTAGCTGGCCATCCTTCGCTAACCTGACTCAAGGCGAGGCCATAATCGGCCCGCAAACGGAGGGCCTGAAGCGCTGGCACCACCTCTATCAACTGGGGCTGCTGGATATTATCCGCAATAATAATCGCCAAAAAGCCCTGTTCAATTTATTTCGGGTCGCTGGGCGTTTGCAGAAAGTGGCCTTATCTGCGCGCGAGAGCGATTACTGGTGGGTGTTTGCGGTCACTATCAAAGGCTTTGCCGAAAAGAAATTAAGTTTGCAGCCTGAGCGTATTCGACTGCTTGCCGCGGTGGAAAAACAATTGCGCCTGCTGGTGGCTACGGATCAGGCCGGAGCGCGCAATCCCTATCCGGAGGGCCTATGGAGGGCCTTTGTCAGTTTGTTGGCGATGACGGATATGTCCAGTGACCCCCGAGCCAAGCAGATCGGTGTGCCCGAGTTGCTGTTCTCCGACTCGGCAATATCCTCGGTGCGCAACGCCATCACTGGCGAGCTGGATGCCGATAAAAGTATCCTTGAAGCCATGGCCCTGTCGGCGGCGACCTTGCGCACATTACTTGATCTTGGTCCCGAATCTGTGTCCTTACTCAACGGCGATAGACTTGAAGAGTTGAATGTCGGTTTTGGTGCACTGGCTGAGGAGTGTGAGCAGGCGGGTTTCCGCGGTTTGTCGCGCCAGTACAAGCAGTTTTGCTCACGCCTGGAGAGTTGTTCAGATGGCGAGTTACCTACTGAAATACTTGCGGAGTTTACCGACGCCGTTCTCCATGTCGAGTGTGCATTGGCCGATTTCTATGGCAAAACGCCACAGGCCGAGCAAATTAAGGCCTGGGAAGCTCAGCCCTTAATGAGCATTTTGCAAAAGAGTTTATTAAAGACAGCACAGGTTGCCGTGGTGAATGAGACCGCGGCACGGCTGAGTGATATCAAGCAATTGGTTGATAATGTTGCCTCGGGATATGCCTCGGCTGAAGTCACCCCCGAGTTGGAGCTGGCTTTTGCGGAGATCGAGGGCAGTGCCAGTATGCTCAATATGGTTCGTTTGGCGAGTCTGGCAGATCGCTGTTTGATGCTGGCCAAGGAAGTACTCTTTACGGATGCCGAGGGCGAGAATGGCAAGCCTATCGAAGTCTTTGCCGATACCATCGTTTGCCTGGAATATTTCCTCGACGGTTGTATGGTGGGCGATGCCATCGATGAGAGTTCCCTCGATGTTGCCAACGAGTGTTTGTCGTCACTCGGCGCCTAATTTGATGTGTCTTCGCCCTTAGTTACAAGTAGGGTCGCTTTGTGTGATGACCTAGGCTCCCGATAACTTCTTTTAATATCTCTTCTATCCAAAATCATTTAAATTTCTGTCGCCTCGACAGTAGGGCGTGCAGTTATCGGTTAGAATCATGCCCTTTGCTCCCCTAAGCGTGTTGTGTAAATAAAAGACTTGCTCGGAATAAGGGCGTCATCGATAGAGGTGTTTTTTTGGAATTTTTAAGTGAATATGGGCTTTTTCTCGCCAAATCATTAACCGTGGTTTTCGTTGTTGCTGTGGTTGCCGGCATACTCGCGAGCCTTGGTCAAAGGGGTAAAAAGCACGATAAAGGCCATATCGAAGTGCTTTCATTCAACGATACGATAGCCGCCATGAGCGACACTCTGGCCGATGTTGTGGTGCCAGAGGATGCTCGTAAAGCGGCATTAAAGGCTGAGAAAAAAGCGCAAAAATCCCAATACAAAGCCGACAAGAAAGCACTGAAAAGCGGTGATGATCCGATCGTCAAAAAGCGTGTTTTTGTGCTGGATTTTCACGGTGATCTACGCGCCTCTGCGGTGGCCAGTTTCCGTGAAGAAATTACCACGGTACTGAGCCAGGCCGTTAACAGTGATGAAGTTGTGGTGCGTCTAGAAAGTGGCGGCGGCATGGTGCCGAGCTACGGTCTTGCCGCCAGTCAACTTGATCGCATTAAGAAGAAAAACATTCCACTCACCGTGTGCATCGATAAAGTTGCGGCCAGCGGTGGCTATATGATGGCCTGTGTGGCCGATCAAATCCTCGCCGCACCCTTTGCGGTCATTGGCTCGATTGGTGTGGTGGCGCAGATCCCGAATGTCCATCGTTTGTTAAAAAAGCACGATGTCGATATCGAGTTGATGACGGCCGGTAAATACAAACGCACCTTAACTATGCTTGGTGAAAACACCGAGGAGGGGCGCGAGAAGTTTCGCGAGGAATTGGAGGACACCCACGAGCTCTTTAAAAACTTTGTCGGCGAGCACCGCCCCGGTCTCGACGTTGAAGAGATTGCGACGGGTGAAGTCTGGTACGGGGCTCCCGCCGTTAACAAGGGCCTGGTTGACGATACGCAAACCAGTGATGAATATTTAACGGCTCAGCTCGATAAGGCTGATATTTATACGGTAGCTTATGTCCATAAAAAAACCTTGCCGGAAAAGTTTGGTTTTGCCCTGGAAAGTAGTGGTGATCGCTTCGTGATGCGCTGGCTGCGGCGTTTGACGGGGCCTGCGCCCCTGGCCTGATTTAGCTTCACCCTGCAAGGGTAAGGGCTAATCGCGGCGCAGGGAGTCCTTAATCGCAATCGGATTGGGGAAGTTGAAAATCACAATATAGCTCGATAAGAGAAAGGTCAAAATCGCGGCGGCCTGAATCAGGTGGGATGCCAGAACACCGATTAACGAGGCGTTGAAGGCGACGTAGGCAATCAGTAGGGAGAACTCGCTGATTTGCCCCAAGCGGCAGCCAATATCCCAGGCAAAGCGATTTTTCTCACTTTGGCGACGCAATAAAAAGCGAAAGCTGATAGGTTTGATCAGCAGCATGGCCAGGCCCAGGGTGACTACTGGAATGATGATCTCGGGCAGTAATCCGAGGTTGAACTGGGCGCCGAGGGAAAAGAAAAACATCACCAGGAAGAAGTCGCGCAGCGGCTTTAAGCTCAAGGCTATGTATTGGGCAATGGGGCTGGTTGCTATGGTGATGCCGGCGAGGAAGGCGCCAATCTCCGCCGATAAGCCCAGATATTCCGCCACTGCGGAGACGCCCAAACACCAGCCAATGGCGAGTAGAAAGACGTATTCACCAATGCGGTCAAAGCGAGTAAAAAGGGGCAGTAATACATAGCGTACGACGCCAATACAGGCGAGTATCAATAGCGGCAGGGCGAGCAGGGTAATGCCTATCTGGCTAAGATCAATTTGCCCGTTTTCGCCGCTGAGTAAAATGAGCAGTACAAAGATCGCAATAAAGTCCTGCATCAGCAACATGCCCACCATCATTTCGCCAATATGGCGGTGGTGGAGAATGGTGGTCGGTAATAGTTTGATGCCAATAATGGTACTTGAAAACATCATCGCGGCACCAATGATGAGGTTTTCCAGGTGGGTAAAGCCAAATAAGTAGGCGATGCCGTAGCCCGTGGCGGCAAAAATCACGGAGCTGATCAAGGTGACGTGGGTCACTTTTTTCAACACGCTGAACAGGGACTGGGGCTGCATATCCAGGCCCAGTAGAAAGAGCAGAAAAATGATGCCGATGTGGGAGATTTCAGCAATTAAATCGACATCGTGAATCATGCCGGTGCCGTAGGGGCCAAGGATGGCCCCGAGTACGATGTAGGCGACTAAGAGGGGTTGGCGCCCAAAAAGTGCCAGCGATGCGACAATGGCGGCCCCGCTAAAAATTAGTACAAATGAATGAAAAACCTCACTACCCATAAACGACTCTTCTCCTTACCCAGTGCTATTTTGCCCTCGGGTAGGGGGGGTAGCGCAAGTTTTATCCCTATCTGCGACGAAATAGCGGTTGTTCTTGATTGACGCAGGCCTGATAAGTGACGCTGAACGCAGCCAGGTAGTCTTCGAGCTGATGGTGTGGCTCGGCTTCATCACCGAGATCCAGGGCCTCAAGACAAAAGGCATCAAAGCCACAGCGCGATAAATAAAATAGTTGGTCGGGCACAATGTGGCCAATGGCACGTAGCTCGCCAGTAAATTGATAGCGCTCGCGAATTAATCGTGCGATGGAAAACCCGCGACCGTCCATAAAGCTGGGGAAGTTCACCGCCAGGTGTTTGAGACTTTTTATATCGTCGGCGAATTGCTCGGGTTCTTGCTCGGCGTCTAGCCAAACACCAACCGTGTCTGGGTTGAGTGGCGACTGTTTATTCGCTAGCCAATAGTCGAGGGGCACAAAGCAGGGTGCATTTGGCAGAGACCCGGCGAAGTCTTTGGGTAGTACTTGCCAGCCATTGTCGACAAGACTTTTGTCTTTAAGCAGCTTTGGCATAAATATACTCCTTGAAAGGGGCGGTACCGATACGGCGATGGGTATCGAGAAAGCTCTCGCCTTCAATGCGCTGCTCGACATAGATGCTGAGAATTCTTTCCAACACGTCAGGGATTTCGTGAGCGTAGAAAGAGGGGCCGAGTACCTTGCCCAGTGATGCGTCGTTGAGGGCGCTGCCACCGAGCTGAACCTGATAAAACTCTTCGCCCTTCTTGTCGACCCCGAGAATGCCGATATTACCGACGTGATGGTGGCCACAGGCGTTCATACAGCCGGAGATGTTGAGTTTGATATCACCCAGGTCGTAGAGGTAGTCGAGGTCGTCAAAGCGGCGCTGAATAGCCTCGGCTACGGGGATGGATTTGGCATTGGCCAATGAGCAAAAATCACCGCCGGGACAGCAAATCATATCGACCAGGGTGCCAATGCTCGGCGTTGCGAAGCCGAGTTGTTTGGCGGCTTGCCAAAGTTCGTGCAGGTCGCTTAGTTTGACGTCGCCCAGGACAAGGTTTTGGTGATGCGTGACCCTGGCCTCGCTGAAGGAGTAGCGATCGGCCAAATCGGCAATCGCCTCAAGCTGGCTATCGGTGACGTCGCCTGGGGCAACACCCGTGGGCTTGAGAGAGAGGTGGACGGCGCAGTAGCCGGCAACCTTATGGGTGACAACATTTCTATCGCGCCATTTGCCAAAGGCAATTTGCTCGCCAGCCAATTGTTGCAGGGTCGCCTCAGCGCTGGTGACATCGACGTTTTCATAGGCGGGGCTGGTAAAGAAGTCCTTGGCGTGGGCAATGACCTCATCGGTCAAGGTCGATGGGCTGTCGATCTGCTGTAGCCATTCTTGCTCGACCTTGGCGGCGAAGACTTCGGCAGTCCAGGCCTTGAGGAGGATTTTAATACGCGCCTTGTACTTATTGTCGCGGCGGCCATAGCGGTTGTAGACTCGCAAAATCGCTTCGAGATAGGTCAATAAGTGTTGTGCCGGCAGGAACTCTTTAATCACCTGGCCGATGGCGGGGCTGCGACCCAGACCACCACCAACGAGCACCTTAAAGCCGACTTCACCAGCTTCATTTTTGAGTACCTGTAAGCCAATGTCGTGGACCTGAATGGCGGCACGGTCGCTTTTCGCGCCGCTTACCGCGATCTTAAACTTGCGTGGTAAAAAGGCGAATTCGGGATGCAGGGTCGACCACTGGCGGATAATTTCACACCAGGGACGAGGGTCTTCAATCTCGTCGGCGTTAATGCCGGCAAATTCATCGGAGGTAACGTTGCGAATACAGCTACCGCTGCTTTGTATGCCCTGCATCTCTACAGCTGCCAATTCGGCGAGAATATCCGGTACTTCTTCAAGCTGTGGCCAGTTGAGCTGGATGTTTTGCCGGGTGGTAAAGTGGGCATAGCCCTTGTCATACTTGCGGGTAATATGAGCCAGCGCGCGAAGCTGGGTGGCGGATACCATGCCGTAGGGAATGTTGATACGCAGCATGGGCGCAAGGCGCTGTACATAGAGACCATTTTGTAGGCGCAAAGGCAGAAACACCTCGTCGCGAATCTTGCCCGCCAGGTAGTCGTCGGTTTGACGGCGATATTGGGCGACGCGTTCGCCTATCAGTGTTTTGTCGTGTTGGTCATATATGTACATAAAATCTTGCTTCCTTCCCTAACTATCGGAAATTCTGAGCTATTCAGGTATTTCCAGCGATGCGAATCATAGCCTTTCAGCGCTGTTAGGTGAAAAAACCTTTCTGCATATTCCCGTTTAAAAAGGGAATAAGAGTGCTCAGAAGAATGGGGGACACTTCCCGCGTGGGCTGTTAGAATGCGCCTCGTTTTGTTGTCCTTACCAAGAAAGTTGAGTCATAGGATTCGATGCGGGCTCTGCTGTCGGGGCCAATTGTTATTTATCAGCTAGATACGGGCTATACAGTGCCTAGCTAAAAATTAGTACCTAGCGAAAGAGGAGCGAGTATGAGTGATCAAGATAAGACCGAACAGGGCGATAGTTTCGCCGATGCCCTTGCTGCACTAGCCATTATTTCATTGGCCGTGGTCAGCGCCGTTATTTTTCTCAGCAATCAATAGGCGCTGAGAGTGAGCTTTATACATCAGCTTACTTAAAATAGGGTGAATAGGTCGCTAGACCCTGGGTGAAACCCATCATCTTGTCAAAAAAGCCGATCCGTAAGGATCGGCTTTTTTATTGCCCCAATTTTGACAGGCTCGTCGAACACCTCGCGCTCAAGCTTCCTGTGAACCCTAGCTTTGCATGTTACCTTAGCTCGTTCTGAATAAGGGTTGTCGAAATGAAAGTAGCAAATAATGTCTGGCTATTTATGTGTTGCCAGGCACTGACCATGTCAATTGCATCCTTTGTGATTTTTGTCGGCAGTATTATCGGTGCAACACTGGCCCCGGATCCGGGTTTGGCGACCATGCCCGTTGCCGCCTTCATTCTCGGTTCTGCGCTCGCTACGCTGCCGGTGATTTTGTTGATGCGGCGCTACCAGCGCAAGCGGGTTTTCCTTTGCTGTGCTGCTATCGCCGGTCTTGGCTGTCTGTTGGCGATGTATGCCCTGCAATTGCAAAGCTTTAACGTCTACCTTTGTGCCGTGGTGGTACTGGGTGTTGGCCTGGCTGCCGGTCAGCAATATCGTTTTGCGGCGATGGAAAGTGTCTCTTCGCTGGATGCCCCCAAGGCGGCTTCGCGGGTTTTGGTTGGGGGTATCGTCGCGGCTTTTCTGGGGCCGGAGCTGGCGGTACGTGGCGAGCAATTAACGATGACCGCTTACCAGGGCTCATTTGGTCTGCTGATGGTGGTGGCGATTGCTGTCTTTTTTGTGCTGTTTTTCTTTGTTGAGCCCGCAAGTGATGCACGGAAAAGTAATGTGAAAGGCCGTCCTCTGCGGGAGATTATCGTCCAGCCAGTAATTTTGGTGGCGGTCATTTCGGGCTGTGCTGGCTTCGCGATCATGAGCCTGGTGATGACCTCAACCCCTTTGCACATGCACTTTGAAAATGGCCATAGCCTGGTGGATACCAAGTGGGTGATTCAAAGTCATATTGTGGCGATGTTTCTACCGTCTTTTTTCGTACCCTGGATAATTCGACGCATCGGTGTGCAGGGCTTAATTAGTCTGGGTATTGTTGCCTTGCTGGTGATGGTGGTGGTGATTTTCTCGCGCTATACCTTTATGAATTATTGGGTGTCGTTGGTACTGCTTGGTCTTGGTTGGAACTTCCTGTTTGTCGGCGGCACCACGCTGCTGCCCGAGGGCTATAGCGAGGCCGAGCGTTTTAAAGTGCAAGCTGTGAATGACTTTACAATTTTTGGAGTTCAAGCCCTTGGGGCGCTGCTGGCGGGGTGGGTATTGAGCACCCTTGGCTGGCAAGCGCTGTTGTTAATGGG